>NZ_JBNBZS010000033.1:0-65112 GCF_049629625.1 Roseomonas chloroacetimidivorans
GGTTGTGCCGTGGGAGGATACTCGGATGGATCGGCGCGCCGCTGAGGCGCGCTTCCTGATCACAGGCCCCCGAACATGGCTCCGCTTGGGGGGGAAAGGTGCGTCCCAGCGAGGGCTGCTTTGCGCCCACATGGGTCAATCGAACGCTTCAGCGTCGTTACGCAGAGCTGATATCAGCCTGCAGCGGCATATGGACTCCTGAAGGTGGGCAACGGACTTGGCGTGAAGGCCCGGTTATGAGAGGGCGGACAGCAGTGACCGAAGTAGGTGTTGAAGCGGATTAAGGATTGGGCGCGGGCGCTCAAGCGTGGCGTTTATGCGCTCTACCTCGCAGCCCGCGATCCCCGGAAGCCATGGCACGCCAAGGCATTCGCGCTGGTGATTGCTGCCTAAGCTCTTTCGCCCATCGACCTCATCCCGGACTTTATCCCGGTCCTTGGTTGCCTCAATGAGGTGATCCTGTTGCCGCTGGCAATTCTGATCGCCGTTCGGCTGATGCCACCTGAGGTTATGGCGGAGCACCGCGCATTAGCCCCGCGGCCGATCTACGTCTGCTCCCGGTCGGAAGCGGCTATTGCGGCCTGTCTTTTCTGCGGCCGCCTCAAGAATGCTCTACTCAAAGCGGACCATCCGCCTTGGTGAAGGGATCCGGCTGCCGCAGGCGTGCCAAAGTCGCCGAGGAACGAACTCGCGGTCCGGTGGCGCCCCGTATGGGAGTTTAGCGGATGGGCGGGGCTGTGCAGGTCAGCTGCGCGACGTTGATGGGCAGGCTGCGGCGGTGATGCCGGTGGCCGATGTTGTGCTTCGCGCCGGGATCTGGCGCAGGATCACCGCCGCGACGCGCATGCTGAAGACTTGCTGGTGAGCGATGGTCGAGGGTCACCGTCGATTGCAGCAGGGCTGGGCTCCTGGAGTTAAGCAGGCCGTGCCGGATCACGGCGAGCCTCGTCCGGATGAGCATGCGGGCCGCGGCGGTGCGCACGGCTGGGCGGTGCGCTCGAAGGTCTCGAGGTTGAGCATGCGGCCGCCACAGCAAGGACAGGGCGGCCGATGATCCGCGGGCTCGCCCTCCTCGTCTGGCTCAGGCGGACGTGGCGGTACCGCGAGGAGTTCGCAGGCCCTGGGAAGAATTTCACAACGGCCACCGGTTGCGAGCAGGCCGTAGTGGCGGATGCGGTGAAAGCCCCGTGGCAGGACATGCAGGAGAAACCGGCGGATGAACTCGTCGGTCCGGAGCGTCATGACCTGTTAGCGCTCAGTACCGAGATGAGCCGGCACGTCCTGGCGTACAACATGAAGCGGGTGATCGCGATCTTGGGCACCGGACCACTGATGCAGACCATCCCGGCCTGATTACCCGAGCAATCCAGACAGACTACCGCGGCCACAGCTGTAAGCCGATGCAAATCGACCCATCAGCGTGTCTTGCCACGGCCTCAGCCAGAAGCGGCCTTCGCCCTACAACCGGCCTAATGGGCTGGCGCGCTGCCCGCATTCGACGACAGCCACGAGGCCTAGCCGGGAAACTGACGTACCCAGCTTCGTTGCCGACGTTCCGTATCTGCGCCAGGAGCCAGAGACAAGTGCCCGAACTGACGACCCGCACGAACGCTTGTCACAATTGAAGCTTGCCGCTTACTGGTCTGGGTAGTTCCCGCCTCAACCAAAGTGGCGCGACGACCTGAGCACCTAACTACGTTGCGGGTTTCGCCCGGCCAACTCCGCCGCTCGCACCAAGTCCGCGAGGGTCCGTACATCCATCTTCCGCATAACACTGGCGCGGTGGAGCTTCACAGTAATCTCACTCAGGCCCAATTCGGCGGCGACTTGCTTATTCATGAGCCCACCTACGACGAGGGCCATGACCTGCGCCTCGCGGGGAGTAAGGTTAGCATAGCGCGACCGAACTGCCGCGGCCATCTCTAGACTACGGCGTCGCTCACGGTACTTCTCCAACGCGGCGTCAACAGCGTCCAACATATCCTGGTCGCGGAAAGGCTTGACGAGAAAATCGACCGCTCCCGCCTTCATCGCACGAACGCTCATTGGCACGTCGCCATAGCCCGTGACAAAAATGATGGGCGGGTGTTCCCCGCGTTCGGCCAGACGCGCCTGGAACTCGAGCCCACTCATGCGAGGGATGCGCACGTCCATGATGATGCATCCAACTTGGTTCGGCAGGGGAGCATCGAGAATCTCGTGAGCGACCTCGTAGAGGCGGGTGCTGTGGCCGACAGAGCGGAGAAGGCTATCGATCGCTTGGCGAACCCGAACGTCGTCGTCCACCACAAGCACGAGGGGTTTAGGCTCCTGCCCATCATCCGGGTTCCTGCCCTCCTCCATTCGACCTCCCGCCGGAAATGCCCCGCGCGTTCATAGCGGCTTGCCCTCGCCCACGGCAACGTGAATACCGCCTTGATTGCTCGGGCACAAAGAAGGTACCCGGGGTCGGTCGCCCACGCCGACCCGCGCTGCCCTCAAAGTGCCAGCATCCAATCTCGGGTCAGGGCCACGTCCATCTGAGAGAGGCTGTGCCCGAGCGGCAGCAGGTGATGCTTCACGGCCGCGCCCGCGTCCTGGAGGATCCAGGCCAGTCGCTCGCTATCCTCGGCGGGCACGATAGGGTCGGCGGCACCAGAGAGCAGCAGAGCCTTCGTACCGTCCAGCCGTGCCGCCGGCGGGTCGCGGAAGGGCGGCATGGCGCGCAGCAGCGCCGCGCCGCGCAGCAGGCCGGGATGGCGCAGCAGCAGGGACGCCGCGACGTTGGCGCCGTTCGAGAAGCCGAGCGCGACAGGGGCGGCGATCCCGTATCGCGCCTGCGCCGCACGGATGAAGTCCGCGAGGTCGTCGGTGCGGCCGCGCAGGTCCCCCTCGTCGAACACGCCTTCCGCCAGCCGGCGGAAGAAGCGGGCCATGCCGTTCTCCAGCACCTGGCCGCGTGGGGAGAGCAGGGATGCGCCGGGCGCGACCAGGCGGCCGAAGGGCAGCAGGTCGTTCTCGTCGCCACCCGTGCCGTGCAGCAGCAGCACCGGCGGACGGGCGGTGTCCGTGCCGGGCTCGAAGACATGAACAAAGTCGGCGTTAGAACTCACGGTCGTGGCTCCCGGGCCGCGCCTTGGCGCGGCCTACATTGGGGATGGTCAGGCGAGGATGGGCAGGGCGGCCTCGATGGCCTCGCGATGTCCTTCCAGGAAGGCCGGCAGCTTCAGCGCACGGCCGAGCTCGCCGGCCGGCTCATCCACGTCAAAGCCCGGGATGTCCGTCGCGATCTCGAACAGGACATGGCCGGGCTCGCGGAAGTAGACGGAGCGGAAGTAGTCGCGGTTCTTCTGCTCCGTCGTGCGCAGCCCGTGGTTGGCGGCCAGCTTGCGGACCATCTCCATCTCCGCCGCGTCATCCGCCGCGCGGAAGGCGAGGTGGTGGACGGAGCCGCGCCCCAGCCGCGCCGGCAGGAAGCCGCTGACCGCGCGCAGGTCCACGATGCCGCCGATCTCCGTGCCCTCCACGGCGTAGCGGGTCGTGTCGCCCTCCCGCGCCACCTCCCGGAAGCCGAACACGTCGGAGAGGATCGCCCCCGTCGCCTCGGTCCGCTCCAGCATCAGGCTGACGCTGTGGAAGCCGCGGATCGCGTGCTCCACCGGCACCTCGCCTCCCCCGGCCGTGCTGTCCCAGGCGGGCTCGGCGTCAATGCCCGGCAGGCCGACCAGCGCGAGCCGCAGCCCGTCCGGGTCGCGGAAGGTGAGCACCGTCTCGCCGAAGCGCGTCGCGCGCTCCACGCCGTGGTTCACCAGCCGCGCGGTCCAGTAGCCGATGGCGGATTGCGGGATGCGGAACACCGTCTCCTGCAACTCGCCCGCGCCGGCGCGGCCAGGGGCGGCGTGCTCCCAGGGAAAGAAGGTGAGGATCGTGCCGGGGCTGCCGGCCTCGTCGCCGTAGTAGAAGTGGTAGGCGCCGGGATCGTCGAAGTTCACGGTCTTCTTCACCAGCCGCAGCCCGAGGGTGCGCGTGTAGAAGTCAAGGTTGCGCTGTGCGCTGCCGGCGATGGCGGTGACGTGGTGGATGCCGTTGCGGGCCATGGTGGATGCCTCCGGGAGGAGCGCGTCGGGCGCTCCGATGGGGACAGGAAATAGGACCCGGCCCGCACGGGGCCAGCGCAAACCGATTGCGCTCCTGCAATACAGGCCTTGCGACCTCCGGCATGGCATTGCGGCGCCGGGGCAGCCAACCTCCGGGCCAACGATCCCGCCCCGGGATCCCCTCGGAGACCCCCTCCCATGATCGACCCTCGTCTTGCCCCCTACGCCCTCCTGCTCCTGCGCGTCTCGCTGGGGGTGATGTTCATCGCCCATGCCTGGCTGAAGGTGGCGGTCTTCACCGTGCCGGGCTTCGCCGGCTTCATGGCCCAGGCCGGCTTCCCCGCCTTCCTCGCCTGGCCCGTGGTCCTGGCCGAGCTGGTCGGCGGCCTCGCCATCCTCTTCGGCGTCTATGCCCGCGCCGCCGCGGTGCTGACCCTGCCCGTGCTGGCCGGCGCCCTGATGGTGCATGCCGGGAATGGCTGGGTGTTCAACGCCCCGAATGGCGGCTGGGAATACCCTGCCTTCCTCATCGCCGCCGCCATCGTGCAGGCACTGGCCGGTGACGGAGCGCTGGCACTCCGGGCCACCCCGGTGCCGGCCACCCGCCCGGCCCTCGCCGCCACGGCCTGAAGCGACTAGAATTCTGCGATCCGCCGGCGGCACGGTTCCCCGTACCGCCGGCTTCGCGCGTCAGGACCCCTGCCTTGAAGGAACCCGCCCGCACCCTTGCCTGGGACGACTTTCGGCTGATCGATGCGGTGGCGGGCACGCGCAACCTGCCTGCGGCCGCCGCCCGGCTGGGCATGGACCATTCCACTGTCTTCCGGCGACTGAAGGCGATCGAGGCGGTCCTCGGCCAGCCGCTCTTCGAGCGGCACCGCACCGGCTACACGCTGACCCCGGCCGGCGAGGAGGTGGCGGCGCTCGCCGCGCGCGTTGACGAGGACATCACCGCCGTCACGCGGCGCCTAGCCGGGCAGGCCCTTGCCCCCTCGGGCGAGGTGCGGATCGCGACCAGCGACAGCCTGCTTTCCGATCTGCTGATGCCGATGCTTAGCGCCTTTCGCGAAGCGAACCAGGCGATCCGGCTGGACGTCGTGACCGGCAATGCGGCGCTAAACCTGTCCCGCCGAGACGCGGACGTGGCAGTGCGCGCGACGGACGCGCCGCCGGACACGCTGGTCGGACGCCGCGCCGCGCGCATCGCTTGGGCCCTCTATGGCGCCGCCAGCGCGGAGCATCCGCAGGATCCGGCGGAGAGCGCGCACTGGGTCTGCCTCGGCGACAACCTCTCGGGGCTGAAGGTGGTGCGCTTCGCCCAGGCCGCGGTCGCGCCGGGGCGGCTGGCCGCGCGCTTCGACACGGTGCTCGGGCTCGCCCACGGGGTGGCGGCCGGGATCGGGGTCGGGCATTTGCCATGCTTCATCGGCGATGCCTGGCCGGGCCTGGTGCGCCTCGCGCCGCCCGACGCGGCCTATGCCTCTGACCTCTGGCTCCTCACCCACCCCGACCTGCGGCACACGCCCCGGGTGCGGGCGCTGATGGACCATCTGGCTGAGGCGATCTCGGCGAAGCGTCCGCTGATCGAGGGAGCCTCGTCCCCCATCAGCCCCGGCCCGGCCTGACCGTCAGGAAGTGCCGGACCACCGGTGCCTCCGGGCCGGTATGAAAACTGCGCACGGCCTCTTGCACATCCGCATCGGCACGGGAGACGCGATGGTGCTGGCGCAGGTGCTCGGCCCAGCTCTCGACGGTGAACCACTCCACCATCTTCTCCGGGTCCGCCGCATCCTCGGTAATGCCCCAGCCAAAGGCGCCATCGCGCCGCCTCTCCTTGGAGAGGCTCTCCACCGCACGCAGGAAGGCGGCGCGATCGGCCCTGGCGACCCGGTACTCGATGAGGATCAGCACAGGGCCGCAATCGTGCGGAACGGGGTCGGCTGTCAGCGGCTCCGGCCAGTGATCGGAGGGGACGAGGTCCGCTTCCCCCGCCGGCAGCTTCACCCGGTGCAGCACGAAAGCCACCAGCACGAGGCCACCTGCCCCAAGCAGCAGCGCCGCCGGTACCCCGACCGCCTCTGCCACCAAGCCCCAGCCAAGGCTGCCGAGCGACATCGCCCCGTTGAACACGGTGAGATAGACGGCCAGCGCCCGGCCACGGACCCAGTTCGGCAGGATGGCCTGCGCCGCGCCGTTGAGCGTGGTCAGCGCCACGATCCAGGCGATGCCGAGCAGTAGCAGGGCGGGCAGCGCGAGCCAGCTTGGTGGTGCGAGCGCCAGGGCGGCCATGACGGCCGCCGCGGCGATGCTAGCCGCGAGCATCAGCCCGTCCGCATCCAGTACCGCGCGCAGGCGGGGCAGCAGCAGCGCCCCACCGATGGCCCCCAGCCCGACCGCGCCTAGCAGGATGCCGTAGAACCCGGCATCGCCGCCTAGTAGGTTGCGCGCTACCAGCGGCAGTAGCGCCCAGACCGCGCTGGCGAAAGCGAAGAAGATGGCGGCCCGCAGCAATACCAAGTGCAACTCACGGCTGGCGCGGGCGTAGCGGATGCCCGCCCGGAAGGCGCCGCCGAAGTTCTCGGCCAAGGCGTCCTCTGCCTTTGCGGGGCGCTTCCACCAGAGCAGGGCGAGAATTACCAGCACGTAACTCGCCACGTCCGCGCCGTAGGTGACCGCGGCGCCCGCCGCCGAGAGGAGGAGGCCGCCCGCAGCCGGCCCGATGGCGCGGGCGATGTTGATGCCGAGGGAATTGAGCGCGACCGCGCCCTTCATCTCCTTCGCCGGCACCAGCTCCGGGACGATGGCCTGCCAGGTGGGCGCCATGAGGGCGGCGCCGATGCCGCCGACGAAGGTGAGCGCGACGAGCGACGTGACCGTCATCAGTCCGAGAGAGGACAGGACCATCAACGCGCTGCTGACAGCCGCCAGCAGCAGTTGCACGGCAATCAGGAAGCTCCGGCGGTCCAGGATATCGGAGAGGACACCGGCCGGGATCGCCAGCAGAAAGATCGGCAGCGTGCCCGCCGCCTGGATCAGCGAGACAGCGGCGGGACCCGCCGCGAGGTCCGTCACCAGCCAGGAGCTAGCCACATCCCGCATGAAGCTGCCGGTGTTGCCGAGGACGGTGGCGGCCCAGATCACCGCGAAGGTGGTCTGGCGCAGCGGGGAGAAGGGGCCGGGCGCGGCGCTCATGTCACCCTCCGGTCCCAGAGCGCGACGAGGAGGAAGGCACCGGCGAGGCCGAGATGCTCGTAAAAGGAATTGGCGGTCATGAAGCGCTCCATGCCGCCTGGCAGTTCCCAGTAGCGGTTCGCGATGAAGGTCGCGGCGAGGGTGAAGGCCATCAGGCCCAGTGCGCCGAGCCAGCGCAGCCAGCCGGTCAGGATCATCGCGCTGGCCAGGAGTTCCAGCGCGATGGTGGCAGCCGCCGTGGCGGGCGGCAGCGGCAGGCCGAAATAGGCTGCCTCCGCCACCGCGCCGGGGTAGTCGAACAGCTTGTTCAACCCGCCCTGGAGATACGCCGCGCAGAGCCCGAGCAGGCCGAGGAAGGTCAGCGCGCGGCGCGCGGCCGGGCTCATCCTCAGAAGGCCCAGCAGGAGCAGCCGAGGGCACCCCAGAAGCCCTGATCCTTGCCCGCCGGGGTGGAGGCAGCCCAGGCGCGGGCATGGTCGTGCCCGTGCACGCCGCAGGCCGCATCGCAGCAGCCGGCCACGGCGCGGGCGAAGGCGCCCGCCGCGCCCGGCTTCCCCGCCCGGCGATCCTGATAGCCACCGAAGCGGCGCACCGGCGACCAGTCCGGCATGGCCGGCGGCAGGAGCGGCGCCAGGGAGGCGAAGTCCCCTGCCCCATGCACGATCTTGCCACCGACGACGGTGAGGAGCGAGGTGACGTCCTGGATCTCGTCCCCCGGCACCTTGAAGTAGTCCCGGTCCAGCACGGCCAGATCGGCGAGCTGCCCCTCCGCGATCAGGCCCTTCTTGCCCTCCTCGTTGGAGAACCAAGTGACCTTTTCCGTCATCATCCGCAGCGCCGTCTCGCGGTCCAGCGTGTTGCGTTCCGGCGTGATGCGGAGGCCGCCAACGGTCTTGCCCTGGGTAAGCCAGTAGAGCGCGACCCAGGGATTGTAGGAGGCAACGCGTGTGGCGTCCGTGCCGGCCGAGACCTTCACCCCCATTTCCAGCATCTTCGCGACCGGCGGCGTCGCCTCCGCCGCGCGGGCGCCGTAGCGCTCCACGAAGTACTCGCCTTGGTAGGCCATGCGGTGCTGCACGGCCACGCCGCCGCCGAGGCGCGCGATGCGCTCCAGGCTGCGCTCGCTCACCGTCTCCGCGTGGTCAAAAATCCAGTGGAGGTCGCCGATCGGCATCTCGGCGTTGACCTTCTCGAATACGTCCAGCGCTCTGGAGATGGTCTGGTCGTAAGTGGCATGCAGGCGCCAGGGCCAGCGGTTCTGGATGAGGATGCGGACCACCGCCTCCAGCTCCGGCTCCATCTCCGGCGGCATCTCCGGGCGCTCCACCCGAAAGTCCTCGAAGTCGGCGGCGGAGAAGACGAGCATCTCGCCCGCGCCGTTCAGGCGAAAGTAGTCGTCGCCCTGCTGATATTTCGCGCTGCCCGTCCAGCGGAGGAAGTCTTCCTTCTCCTGCTTCGGCTTCTGCGTGAAGAGATTATAGGCAATCCGAACCGTCAGCTCGCCATCCTCGGCCAGCTTCTGGATCACCTTGTAATCGTCTGGATAATTCTGGTAGCCACCGCCCGCGTCGATCGCGCCCGTCACGCCAAGCCGATTCAGGTCCCGCAGGAAGTGGCGAGTGGAGTTCAGCTGGTAGTCGAAGGGCAGAGTCGGGCCCTTGGCCAGGGTGGCGTAGAGGATGGTGGCGTTCGGCCTGGCCAGCAGCAGCCCGGTCGGCGTCCCATCCGGCGCGCGCTGGATCTCTCCGCCTGGCGGGTTCGGCGTGTCCTTGGTGTAGCCCGCCGCCCGCAGCGCCGCGCCGTTCAGCAGCGCGCGGTCATAGAGGTGAAGGATGAAGACCGGCGTGTCGGGAGCGACCGCGTTGATCTCCTCCAGCGTCGGCAGGCGCTTCTCCTCGAATTGGTGCTCGGTGAAGCCGCCGACGATGCGGACCCATTGCGGCGGCGGCGTGATCGCTACCTGCTTTCGCAGCATCTCCATGGCCGTGGCGAGGGACCGTACCCCGTCCCACCGCAGCTCCATGTTGAAGTTCAGGCCACCGCGGATGACGTGCAGGTGGTTGTCGATCAGGCCGGGGATGAGGCGCCGGCCCTTCAGGTCGATCACCCGAGTGCCCGGCCCGGCCATGGGCAGGATCGCTGCGCTGTCGCCCACTGCCGAGAAGCGGCCATTCGTGACCGCCACGGCCTGCGGGGCCGGATTGCTCCGGTCCAGCGTGGTGATCTCGCCGTTGTGCAGAATCAGGTCGGGCGCGGATGCGGCCATGGCGGGGCTCCGATCAAGGGTGGACAGGCCGATGGCGGTTAGGCCGCCGGCGATGCGGCGGCGGGACAGGTTCGGCATCACGCGTGGTCCCTTGCGGTGGCATCATGGCCGGGCAGCCGGCCGAAAAGGTGCTGTGCGCAGCCGGCCTGCGAAACTGCTGCGGAAGTTGAATGCCCCTCCAAAAGGCGCCTAGCCACGGGCACGAGTTGCTCGCCCAGCAGGATGCCGAGCAGGCCCACTAGTGCGATCACCGGTGGTGCCGGAGAGCGGACGCCCATAAGGCTGTACATCGCGCCGACGAGCAGGCCGGCGCCGAGGGAGAGCAGGTAGGGCTTCATCGCTACCTCCGAGGAGCGCCGGGCGCTGTGTCCCGGCGCGCGGTTGCGGTCTCAACCTTCGTGGGCGTTGAACATCGACTTTGCGTAGATGATGCCCAGGCCGTAGCCGCCGCCGTACTTCTTCGCGATACCAGTCGTCATGTCGTAGGTTCCGGTGCGGGCCCAATCGCGCTGCAGCTCCAGCAGGTATTGTAGCGCGGTCATCGGCCGCGCACCGGCCTGGATCATCCGCTCCACCGCGCGCTCATGCGCCTCGGTCGAGACGTCACCGCAGGCATCAGCGATGAAATAAACCTCAAAGCCCTGGTCCAGCGCGGAAAGCGCGGGGCCCACGATGCAAACGCCCGTCCAGAGCCCGGCCAACACGATGCGGGGCTTGCCGATGCGGTTCACCTCATCGATCACCGCCGCATCCTCCCAGGTGTTCATGGAGGTGCGGTCGAGCAGCGCCTGGTTCGGGAAGGGTGCGGTGACCTCCTCGAACATCGGACCGGAGAAGGACTTCTCGGCCACCGTTGTAAGGATGGTGGAGACGCCGAAGCCGGCAGCGGCAGCGGAAACGAGGGCGGCGTTGTTCCGCAGCGTGACCGGGTCGATCGACTTGGTCGCGAAGGCCATCTGCGACTGGAAGTCGATCATGATGAGCGTGTGGTCGGAAGGGTTGAGCAGGAGCTTGCCAGGGGTCGGGGTCGCTGTGGGCATATCGGCCATTCCTATCATGGCTAGTGTGGTGCAATGATTATGGTGAAAGAGGCGCAAGTCCATGACAGCGGCAGCAATACGGGGATTGCATGCACGCAATCGAGAGGAAGAGCGCCACTGCGGGCGCCCTTCGCGGTCAGGACTTGGCGAAGGCGAGCAGGTCGGCGTTCAACTGGTCGCGCGCCGTGTCGGGCAGCGCATGGGCAACACCCGGGTAGATCTTCAGCGTCGCCCGCGGCGCGAGCTTCGCGGAGCGCATGCTGGTGGCCGCGATCGGCACCACCTGGTCATCATCACCGTGCAGGACCAGCACGGGGATGGTCAGCTTCTTCAAGTTGTCTGTCAGGTCCGTCTCGGAGAATGCCCTGATGCAGTCGTACTCGTTTTTCAGCCCGCCCATCATGCCCTGCAGCCAGAAGCTGTCGCGCATGCCCTGCGTCACCTGGGCGCCGGGGCGGTTCGCGCCGAAGAAGACGGTGGTGAAGTCCTGGAAGAGCTGAGAGCGATCCTTCAGCATGCTGGCGCGGAGCCCGTCCAGCGCCTCCAGCGGTACGCCGTCCGGGCTCACCTCGTTTCTTACCAGGAAGGGCGCGACCGCGCTGACCAGCACGAGCTTCGTGATGCGGGAGGTGCCGTGGCGCCCGGCCACGTGCAGCACCTCGCCACCGCCTGTGGAATGGCCGACCAACATCGCGCCGCGCAGGTCCAGGTGCTCCATCAACGCGTAGAGATCGTCCGCGTAGGTGTCCATGTCGTTGCCCGAGAAGGGCTGGGAGGAACGCCCGTGGCCGCGCCGGTCGTGGGCGATGCAGCGGAAGCCGTTTGAGGAGAGATACATCATCTGCGCCTCCCAGGCGTCGCTGCTCAGCGGCCACCCATGGCTGAACACGATCGGCGTGCCGCTGCCCCAATCCTTGTAGTAGATCGAGGTGCCGTCCCGTGTGGTGAAGGTGGCCATGCTGCGATGCTCCGAATGCGGTTGGGTGTGATGCGCCGGCGCGGTCTGCGCGCCGGCAGGAAGAGCCGGGAGAGCCGCAGCGCCGATGCCGCCCAGGACCAGGCCACGGCGGTAAACCGCGCCGGCGGGTGATCTGTCGCTCATGCTGCTTCTCCTGCCGTGTCTGGGCACCGCGACGCACGGGGCTCTCCCTCGGACAAAACGGAAACTAGGAGGTGAAGCAGCGGCCCTCTTGTCAGGCATTGACGGATTTGGATCATCCGAACATCGTTAGCGGCCCGTTACGCGAAACCTGTCGGGCGGGCAGGCGCGGATGGGGCCTGATCTTTCGTATAGTGTTGTATCGAGGGCCAACGCAGTATAGCCGCACCGGACCGTCGTGCCCGTGCGGGGTCCCGGGAAGGTCGGACGACTTGCGAGATCACCTCATCGCCATCGTGGACGACGACGACAGCGTCAGGGTGGCGCTGACAAGCCTCGCGCGCTCAGCCGGGCTCAGGGCCAGGGGCTACGCCTCGGCGGACGCCTTCCTGGCGGAGGATATCTCGCCCTTCGATTGCGTTGTCTCCGACATCCAGATGCCGAAGCTGTCCGGCTTCGACCTGCTTCAGGCCGTGCGGTCCCGCCGCGCCGAGCTTCCTGTGATTCTGATCACCGCCTATCCCGACGAGCGCATCCAGCAACGCGCCATCAGTGGCGGGGCGCGCTTCTTTCTCGAGAAGCCCTGCGATCCTAACCTCCTCGTCACGCGGCTCGCGGAGGCGATGGAGGCGGCCGCCCCGTGAGGATGGATCTTTTGCCCCTGGCGCCCGAAGCCACGCCGGACCGCCCAGCTGACGCCAAGTGGCTCGCGGCCCTCGCGACTGAGCCGGTGGCGACCGACGGGTTAGTGGAAACCCTTCGTGCCCGCTGCCCGAAAAATGGCCGGAGCTGGCTGATCTCCCGGGCCATGGTGCCGGAGGAGTCCGCCGCAGCAACCCGGCTCCGCCGCGCCTTCGCGCTGCGGCAGGTGCTCTCCCCCGATTGGGCCGTGCTGCCGCTGCACCTTATTCCGACCCTGGACGGGCCGGTCCTCATCCTGCGTGACGACGGAGGCGTGCCACCGTCGGATGGGGCAGTGCGCGACATCGCGGGCTTCCTCCGCCTTGCGGCTGGCACCGCCCATGCGCTGAGCCAAGCCCATGCGTATGGGCTGCTCCATCGCGACCTCACGCCCGCCAGCCTGTTCGAGGGCACTGACGGCGTGGTCCGGCTGGCCGGGTTCGGCCTGGCGCTCGCGGAAGGTGAAGGCTTCCTGGCGGGAGAGAGCGGGTTTGGCAACCCAGCCTTCACCCCGCCCGAGCGCGCGCGGCGGACCGAACCCTTCAGCGGTGCCCGGAGCGACCTCTACGCGCTCGGCATGACCCTCTACGCGCTCCTGGCCGGGCGCCTTCCCTTCGAGGCGGAGGATGCGCTGGGCTGGGTCCATGCCCACGCCGCAAGACGGCCGCCCCCGCCCGGCCGCTTCCGAGCCGGGGTGCCGGCGATGCTGGACGCGGTTCTGCTGAAGCTGATCGAGAAGGAGCCCGGGCGGCGCTACCCCTCCGCCTCCGCACTGGAGCGTGACCTGCGGCGCTGCCTCGCAGACTGGGAGCGGGAGGGGGCCGTCGAGCCATTCAATCTTGCCGAGACGGTAGGGGACGGCGCTGTGCCCGCCGCGTCCAGCAAGGGCACCACCTCACGAGCCCTACCATCGAGAGCGGTCGGGATGCGACCGCGGGCAGAGTGCCTAATTCTCGAGGGACGCTTCCCGGAGGCTGCGGTGGAGATCGCGCGCCTCCGGCAGGCGGCGACGGAGGAGGCGGAGCACCTCGCCGCGCTCCGTCTCGACATCCGGCTGCGAAGCCTGCGTTCCGACTTCGCGGGCGCAATCCGGGCGGGGACCGAGGCGCTGCCGCTGCTCGGCATAAAGCTGCCGGCCTCCCCTGGCATTCCCGAGACCGAGGCTGCCTACTGCCGACTACGGGCCGCGATGGGCGCGCGTGGCCCCGCTGCACTGCCCGAGCTGTCGCCCATGACCGATCCGCTCCTGCAGGAGGGGATGGAGCTGCTCGCAAGCCTCGTAATTCCGGCCAACTTCGTCGATGACGCGCTGATGTTCGTGCTTCTTTGCGAGCAGGTGCGGCTCACCGTCCTGCACGGGATTGCACCAGCATCGGCGCAGGGTATTGCCTGGTTCGGCGTCGCCCTCGCCCACCGGTTCGGCGAGTACGGGCGCGGGATGGAGTTTGCGGAGGCGGGTATGCGCGTCGCCGAGGCGTCAGGAAGCGCTGAGATACGGAGCGCCACCCTTGTCGCCCTGGACCAGGTGAGCGCCTGGAGCCGCCCCTTCGACTTCGCTCTCGGCTGCGCCCGTGCCGCCCTGGCCGAGAGCAGGGATAGCGGCGACAACGCTATGGCCTGCTACGCCTGCAACCACATCGTCTCCGACCTCATCGTTATGGGTGTCCCTCTTGTCCGGGTGGAGGAAGAGATCGCGCGCGGGCTCGCCTTCGCACGACAGGTCCATTTCGCGGATGTGGAAGCCATTCTCGGCGTGCAGCACGCCTTCGTGGGCGCGCTCCGCGGGAACGGGGCGCTGCCGGCCGAGCCGCCCCGAAGTGCGATGACGCCGCTCCTCTGCTGGTACTGGATGTTCCGCGGCATCCTCGCCTTCACGGAGGACGATCCGGACAGGGCGGAGGAGTACCTGGACCGTGCGCGCTCGCTCGCCTGGTCCACGCCGGCGCATATCCATGTGATGTGCATCCACTTCTTCGCCGGCCTGATCCAAGCGGCCCGGGGCGACGCGGCGGGACTCGCACCTCACCTCGCAAAAATGCGCGGCTGGGCCGGCCTCAACCCCGGGAACTTCCGGGACAAGGCGCTGTTGCTGGAGGCCGAGTCGGCCCGGCTTGAGGGCGCAACGCTGCGCGCCCTCTCCCTGTACGAGGAGGCCGTCGTGGCCGCCGCAGCCGCGGACCGGCCGCAGGTGCGCGCCATCGCGCATGAGCGGGCCGCCACATGCTACGCGGCGCATGGGCTGGAAGGCGCGGCCCGCCACCATCTTCGCGGCGCCCATTCCCAGTACGAGGCCTGGGGCGCCGTGCAACGGATGGCAAAGCTCTCGGCCCGGCACTCCTTTTTACCAGCCCCCGTCCAGGCCGCCGCACGGCGCGACAGCCAGCATAGCCATGACGGACTTGATCTCGGCGCCGCCATGGCGGCCGTGCAGAGCCTCTCGGGTGAGATCGACACGGATCGCCTCGTCGAGCGCCTGCTCGGACAGGCGATGGCGGTGGCGGGCGCAAGCCGCGCCGCCCTGGTCATGACCGGTGAGGGGCACACGGTGCTGGAAGCGCTCGGCACCTTGGATGACGGTGCGCCTGGGAAGGGCCACATCTCCGTTTGCTTCGCCCGCACCACCCCTTCCGTGAGCGACCTTCCGCTCTCCATTCTTTACGGGGTGATCCAGCGCCGCGCCGCGGTTTCCATTCCCGACCTGCGCGGGCCGCATGAGCACGGCTTTGACGGCTACTTCGCTATCCGCCCCGCCCGCTCCCTCCTCACGCTGCCACTGATCAAGCAAGGCGCGCTCATCGGTGTGCTGCACCTGGAGAACGAGGTCGCCGCCCACGCCTTCGACGGGTCCCGCCAAGTGCTGCTGGAGATCATCGCCAGCCAAGCGGCGATTTCGCTGGAGAACGCCCACCTTTACGCCGCCCTGCGGACGAGCGAGGCCTTCCTCACCCTCAGTCAGCGCATCAGTCGCTCCGGCAGCTTTCGCTGGAATCGCGCGAGGGACGAGCACAGCTGGTCGGATGGGCTATTCCTCCTTTGGGGCGCCGACCCGTCGGGCAGCCCGCTGTCACTGGACGAGATGCGGGCGCGCACGCACCCCGAGGACCGGGCCCGCCTTGAGGCGGTCATCGGGCAGCCCTGGGGCGGTGGGGTAACCGGCCCGCACGCCTTCCGCATTCTCGATCCGGCGGAGGGCGCGGCGCGCCATGTAGAGCTTATGATCGGATCGGCGGAGCCGGAGGTTTTCGTCGGTGTCCTCACTGACGTGACAGAGCGCCGCGCAACTGAGGCGGCCCTGCGCCGCGCCAGGACGGAGCTGGCCCAGGCGGCCCAGGCGGCCACCATGGGGGAGCTTGCCGCCTCGATCGCGCACGAGATCAACCAGCCCCTCTCAACCATCGTTGCGCAAGCCGGTGCCGTGGGGCGCTGGCTGAGCCGCCCGGCGCCCGAGATCGGGGAGGCCATGGCCGGGTTGGCCGACATCCTCCACGACGGACAGAGAGCGAGCGACATAGTTCGCTCGCTGCGCGCACTGGCCCGCCAGACCGCGCCGGAGCGCCGCCAAGTGGCAGTGGACGCCCTGGTCCGGAGGGTGGCCAGCCTCATCTCGGCCGAGGTTGAATTGAAGGGTGTGACGCTCGAGCAGGTGCTGGCCGCGCCGGATGCCACCGTCCTCGCCGACCCTGTCCAGCTGGAGCAAGTTTTCCTCAACCTCATCCTCAACGCCGCGGAGGCGCTCGAGGCAATGAGCGGCCAACCGCGCCGCATCGTCATCGCCTCCAGCCACGACGCGGCGACCGCCGCGGTCGAGTTCACGGTGGAGGATACCGGGCCGGGAATTACTGATGCCGACCTCGCCAGGATCTTCGATCCCTTTTTCACCACGAAGTCCACCGGCCTGGGCATGGGACTCCCCATTTGCCGATCCATCATGGAGGCGCATGATGGATGGCTGGAATGCGTCGCAACGGGTCCCTCCGGAAGCCGCTTCCTGGTCCGCCTACCCGCTTCGGTGTGAGGCATCCGGGCAAATTCCGGCTGGATTGGACAAGACCGTCGCGCGTAATGACCCCAGCCTCCACATCGGCCGTGTTCATGCGCGGGGCCGGTCGGGATCCGCCCACCTTCAGCCTGCACCCCCCAGGCTGAGACGGCCCTACCCCCGCTCCCCTCAGTGGGAGCGGGGGCACTGCGCTGTTGGTCAGGTCCACAAGGGCGAGGTATGCGCACTCGTGAGCACAGCTGGGAGCAGGCGACGACCGCAGGATGGTCCCATTCAGGTCCTGACGGAACAAGAACTCGGCTGGCTCCCGCCCCATTCTGTCGAGACCCGGCCCGAGGGGGCTGGCCGAAAGGTTCGACACGCGATGACTGACACCCCCCTGCAGACCCGGCGCCTGGCTGCGCTACTCACTCCCTCCGGCCTTTCAGCGGAGGCAATCCGCGATATCCCGGCGGGGCTGTCCGCGTTGCTGGCGGATGTGTTCGCTCTCTACCTGAAGACAAAGAACTTCCACTGGCACGCCTTTGGCCCGCATTTCCGCGACTACCACCTGATGTTCGACGAACAGGCGGGCGAACTGCTGGCCATGGTGGATCCTGCCGCAGAGCGGGCGAGGAAGCTTGGAGGCACCGCCATCCGCTCGGTAGGGCATGTCGCGCGGCTGCAGCGCGTGCTGGACAACGACGCTGAATTCGTGGGCCCGCAGGACATGTTAGCCGAGCTCCGGGAGGACAACGGTGCCCTGGTGGGCCGTATGCGTGCGTTACGGTCGATGTGCGACGAGCATGGAGACGTCGCCACAGCCAGTCTCCTGGAGAACTGGATCGACGAGGCCGAGGGTCGCGTCTGGTTCCTGTTTGAAACCGGTAGACGAGGGACTGGCTGAAACCAGGGCAGCTTGGTCGGCGCGCTCCCCTCGCCTAAGCTGCACTCTCTCTGGCGGATGGTGGTGCGGAGTCGCCCACGGTGACGATCGATCGCGAAAGCCTTCAGCCGCTCCGCTGGGATGGTCGGACCGTCCTCTCCCGCGCGCGCCCGCAGGCCGCTTCCCCCAGTCTCCTCGTTCTGAGCCCTGCGTCTGAGGAGTTCGCCACCTTGGCCGGGGTCCGGATGCGCCGGGAATTTGCGCTGGCAGGTCGCCTCTCTCGTGACTGGGCGGCCCTGCCCCTCCGCTTGGGCGCCCTGGGCAACGGCGAGGCACTGGTCTTGGAGGATCCCGGTGGCGATCCGGCGAGCCCGGCGACCACCGGCCCTCTGCCTCTCGCCCGCTTCCTGCGTATCGCCGCCAACGCTGCCGAGGCGCTCCGGCATATGCACGGCAACGGCCTGATTCATCGGGACATCCAGCCGAGTCATCTTCTCATCGATTCAGACGATCGGGTTCATCTCACCGGTTTCGGGATAGCCTGCGACCTTCCGCGCGTGCGCCAGGACGCTGCGCCGCCTGCCCTGATAGACGGGACGCTCGCCTACATGGCGCCGGAGCAGACCGGGCGCATAAATCGCCTCATCGACGCGCGTACCGACCTCTACGCACTCGGCGTCACCTTCTACGAGCTCCTGAGTGGCC
Source organism: Roseomonas chloroacetimidivorans (assembly GCF_049629625.1). Classification (NCBI taxonomy): domain Bacteria; kingdom Pseudomonadati; phylum Pseudomonadota; class Alphaproteobacteria; order Acetobacterales; family Roseomonadaceae; genus Roseomonas; species Roseomonas chloroacetimidivorans. Next base: position 17,925 of record NZ_JBNBZS010000033.1, read on the forward strand.
GGCTGCCCTTCACGGCACAGGATCCGCTCGAGTGGTTCCACTGCCACGTTGCCCGCCCGCCCGCGCCCCTCCCGACCTCGGTCACCACGGCCGCGCCTGCCGTAGCTGCGATCATCCTCAAGCTGCTCGCGAAGGCGCCGGAGGAGCGGTACCAGACCGCGGGAGGCCTTGAAGCCGACCTGCGACGCTGCATCGGAATGGGGGCGCCCCTCCTGCCATTCCCACTCGGGCAGGCCGACGTGCCGGACCAGATCGTGCCGCCGGGATGCCTCTATGGACGGGAGCGCGAGCTGAAGGCGCTCTCTGCCGCCCTCCGCGGTCTGACAGAGCGCGGGGAACAACGGATGTTGCTGGTTTCCGGCCCTCCCGGGATCGGCAAGTCGGCGCTCGTCGAGGAGCTCCGTGCCGCGCTTGTCCCGGTACGCGGCGTGCTCGCCACCGCCAAGTGCGACCAGTACCGGCGCGACATTCCCTATGCCGCCCTGACCGACATCGTCCGTGACCTGGTCGGACGCATCCTCGTAGTGCCCGAGCCGCGGAAACTGGGTTGGCGCGACCGGATCCGGAAGGCGGTGGGGCGGAATGGTCGGGTGCTGACCAATCTTGCCCCTGCCCTTACACGGCTGATCGGCGAGCAGCCGGCTCTGCCGGCCCTGCCTTTGGCAGACGAGACTCGTCGCTTCCAGCGCATCGTCGTGGGCTTCCTGGCGCTCTTCGCGCGGCCGCAGCACCCCCTGGTGCTATTCCTGGACGATCTGCAATGGCTCGACCGGGAGAGCTTCGGGCTACTGGAGGCACTGATCGGGGACCTGCCCGACCACATGCTGCTCGTGGGCACCTACCGAGATGCGGAGGTCCCGCCCGATCACCCGTTGCATGGCATGGTCGCAGCTACCCGGCAGGCCGGGATCGTCGTGGACCAGCTGTTCCTCGGTCCGCTGAATGCCGATGATATGGCGCGCCTAGTGGCGGATACCCTCCATCACGAGCCGGAGGCGGTGCGCCCCCTCAGCGACGCCATTGCCGCGCGCACAGGTGGAAATCCTTTTTTCACCGGTCAGTTCATGACGGGGCTGGCAGAGGAGGGCCTGCTCCGTTTCGACCATGCCGCGCTACGCTGGCACTGGGATCTCGACGGCATCCTCCGCAAGCCCGCGACGGAGAACGTCGTGGCGCTGATGGCCGAGCGGCTGGTCCGGGTTTCGGAGGGCGACCGCGCACTGCTCCTTACCCTGGCCTGCCTCGGCGGCGCCGTCTCGGCCGACCGGCTCGGCTTGGCGCATGGCGTCGACCGCCGCGCAGTCCAGGACGGGCTGCGGGCACCCATTGCCGCAGGGCTGCTCGTGCACGGGGCCGGTACCTACGGCTTTGCGCATGATCGGATTCAGGAAGCCGCCTACGCCGCGCTCCCAAAGGAGGAGCGGGCGGCGCGACATCTCCGCATTGCCCGTCATCTCGCCTCTGCCCTTGGCCCGGAGGAGGCGAACAGCGCCGTCCCACCGGTGGTAGACCAATACAACCGTGCGACGGGGCTGATCGTCGACATGGCTGAGCGTGAGAGGGTCGCCGCCCTCAACCTGCGCGCCGGCCGGCACGCCCGCGCCAGCACGGCCTATGAGGTCGCGTCCGGCTATTTCGAAGCGGGGCTAAACCTGCTGGGCCGGGATGGCGGGCCGCGGGGCCGGTTAGGCTTCGGCCTCTCGCTTGGCGCCGCCGAATGCCTGTTCCTCAGGGGCGACCAAACCACAGCCGAGAGGCGCCTCCTGGCATTGCTACCCCAGGCGGAGGGTGTAGAGAAACGGGCCGCCGTGGCCGCGCTGCTCATAACGCTGCATACGGCGCAGGACCGCAGCGACCGGGCCGTCGAGGCCTGCCTCTCCTTCATGCAGGAAACCGGAGGCCAGTGGCGCCCGCATCCCGGCCCCGAGGCCGCTCGGCAGGAATACGCCGCACTACAGGCCGACCTCGGAGGCCGTCCCGTGGAATCCCTCTCCGGGCTGCCGCGCGCGACCTCGCGCGAGGCGCAGGCCTTCATGGACGTGCTAGCAGCCACCCTTCCCCCAGCCTTCTTCACGGACCAGGACCTAGTCTGCCTCATCCTCTGCCGGATGGCGCGGCTGAGCCTGGCGAACGGGAACGCCGACGCCTCCCCTCTCGGCTACGCTTACCTCGGTATGATGATGGGCCCGTATTTCGGCGACTACCCGGCCGGCTTCCGCTTCGGCCGCCTGGGTCAGGAGATGGTGGAGGCCGAGCCGGTGCCCCGCTACGAGCCGCGCGTGCGCATGTGCTTCGCCTGCCACGTGGCGCCCTGGACTTGGCCCTTCGCCCGCACCCTGCCCCTGCTGCGCCGCGCGCACGAGATCGCGGTGGAGGTGGGCGATCTGACCTATTCCGGCTTTTCGGCCTGCACCTTCGTCACCAGCCTCATTGCCGCCGGCACCTCCCTTGGCGAGGTGCAGGCGGAAGCCGAGGCGAAGCTGACGTATGTCCGCGGCATCCGCTTCGGCCTGATTGCAGACATCATCACCAGCCAGATCGGCCTGCTGCGGGCCCTGCGCGGCCTGCCGTCCGACATCGCCGACCCGGCTTTCGAAGCGAGGCTGGAAGCCGAGCCGGACCTCGCCATCGCCGCCTGCTGGCACTGGATCCGGCGACTGCAGGTTGCGATATACGAGAACGATACGCCGCTGGCGCTGATCGCCGCCCAGCGGGCAGCACCGCTGCTCTGGACCACCGACGGCCATGTCGAGATGGCGGAGTACCATTTCCACGCGGCGCTCGCGCGCGCAGCGGCGGAGGAAGCCTCCGCGCCGGCTGCGCCAAGCCCCGAGCTGCTGCGGCACCAGGGGCAGATGCGGACCTGGGCGGAGAGCGGCCCAGCGAACTTCACAGCGCGCGCCCTGCTTCTGGACGCCGCTGTCGCCACGGTGCGCGGCGATAGCCTCGCGGCCATACAGCATGTCGAAGCCGCCATCCGCGCCGCAAGAGAGAGCCGGCTGATCCAAGTCGAGGCCCTGGCGCAGGAGTGGGCTTTCCGCTTCTACCGCCGCCGGGACCTACCAACGGCGGCCCTCGCCCATCTCCGCGGGGCGCGGAGCGCCTACCTGGCCTGGGGGGCCACAGCGAAGGTGCAGCGGATCGACGAGTTGATCCGCGAACTCATCGAGGTTGGTGAACCGGCGGTCGCCCGGCACTCGCCCGAAGGCGTCACGCTGGACATGGAGAGTCTCGTGCGCTCCTCTCAGGCGGTGTCCGGCGAAGCGGGGCTGCCCGCGCTGATGCGAACCCTGATGGTCACGGTGCTGGAGCACGCGGGCGCCACGCGCGGTCTCCTCGTGCTGCCACGGTCGGGAGAGCTGCGAATGGTTGCTGAGGCACGCGCAGGATCGCAAGGCATTGAGGTGACGTTCCCCGACGCCTCACTCACCGGAGCCACCGCTCCTCTCTCGATTCTTGACCGCACGATGGAAGACCGGGAGCCGGTGCTGATTGGCGATGCGGCGAGGCAGCACGATCTCTCCACGGACCCCTATCTCGAAGCCCAACCCACCCGTTCTCTGCTTTGCCTTCCGCTACTCCGGCAGGCGAAAATCATGGGGCTGCTGTATCTCGAGAATGGGCTGAGTCCGCACGCCTTCACCGAGGCCCGGCTCGCGGTGCTGCGGCTCCTTGCCTCGCAGGCGGCGATCTCCCTCGGCAACGCCGCCCTGGAGGAGAAAGAGGCGCTGCTGAAGGAAATGCACCATCGGGTAAAGAACAACCTCCAGCTTATCAGCAGCCTGCTTAACCTGCAGGCCTCGCGCATCGAAGACCCTCAGGTCGCCGGCCTTTTCGCCGACAGCCGTGACCGGGTCCGCTCCATGGCGCTGGTACACGAGAACCTGTACCACGCCGGCGACTACACGCGCGTCTCCATGCGCCGGCACCTCAGCAGCCTCTGCGCTCAGCTTCGGAGCGCATACCGGTCGCAGGAGCGGGACATCGCCGTGGTGACGGAGCTGGCGGACCTGCACCTGGACCTGGACAAGGCGGTGTCCTGCGGACTGATTGTGAACGAGCTGGTCTCCAACGCCTTCAAGCACGCCTTTGCCGGGCGAAGCGCAGGGGAGATCAGGGTGACGCTCGACGAGGAGGCGGACGGCCGGGCGCGGCTCTCGGTTAGCGACGACGGGAACGGGTTCGCGGGGGGCAAAGTCCCCGATCCGGAAACTGCCGACAGCCTCGGCCTGCAGCTCATCGGCGACCTCACCCACCAGCTACGCGGGGAGATCGCGATGGAAACGGGCGACGGGGCCAGCCTGTCCGTCACCTTCCCGCTCAGCCCGCAGGCCGGCGAAGCGGCCCGGCTGCATTAGCGCCAGTCAGCCCCGGCCCACATCCATCAGGGCGGCGGCGCGGACGAGGTCCGCGAAGCTGCGGACGCCCATCTTGCGCATGATCTGAAGGCGGTGGCCCTTTACGGTCGGCTCCGAGACGCCCAGCCGGCCCGCGATCTGCTTGTTCATTAAGCCATCAACCATGAGCGACATCACTTCGCGCTCGCGCGCCGAAAGTCCGTCATGGGCCTGTTGCACCGCGGCCAGCCTCCGGCGCGCCTGTAGCTCCGCGGCATCGGCAGCGATGGCGGCGTGTATCGCGTCGAGCAGGTCCTGGTTGCGCACGGGCTTGGCGAAGAACTCGAACGCGCCCGCCTTCATGGCGCGCACCGCCATCAGCACGTCGGCATGGCCGCTGATGAAAATCACCGGTAGGTCGACACCGACCTTGCGGAGATCGGTGAGGGCGTCGATCCCATTCCGCCCGGGTAGCCGGACATCAAGTACGAGACAGCCCGGGACATCATAGCGCAGGGCACTCTGGAACGCCGCAGGCGAGGCGAACAGCGCGGGCCGCAGGCCGACAGAGAGAAGCAGCTCTCCCATCGCCTCCAGCACGTCGGGATCGTCGTCGACGACATAGACCAGCGGCTCCTGGCCGCCCTCAGCCTTGGCGGCCGTGCTGCCCATGGTTCGCGCCCGGCAAAACAATCTCGAAGGTAGTCCCTGTCGGCCCGCTTGAGCGGACGCTCAGCCGTCCGTCATGCGCGTCAGCGATGGAGCGGCAGATCGACAGGCCTAGCCCGAGGCCGCCCGCCTTCGTGGTGAAGAGCGGCTCGAAGATGCGGTCCCGGATTTCCGCCGCGATCCCGGGCCCGGAATCCTCCACTGCGACGGTGACCTCCCCGTCCCTCTCAAACAGCGTGACGCGGATCAGCCCGCTCCCGGCTCCCTCGCCGATCGCCTCCCGGGCATTCAGCACCAGGTTCATGACGACCTGCTGCAGCTGTACCCGGTCCCCGGTCACGACGGCCGGTGCGGGCGGGAACCCCGTTCTCAGCGCGATCCCGGCGTGCTGAAGTTCGCCCTGCATCAGCCTCAGCACATCCTCGATGGTTGGCCGCAGGTCGAAGGTGACCATTTCCGGCTTGCTGTTGCGCGCCAGCGCCCGGATGCTCCGGATAACCTCCGCGGCCCGGTGTCCGTTACGCATCACCCGACGCGCGGCCTCCTGCGCCCGGTCGACGTCCGGTGACGGGGCGTTGAGCCAGCGGATGCAAGCTTCGGCATTGGTCACGGCGGCCATCAGCGGCTGGTTCACCTCATGGGCTATGGAGACTGTCAGCTCGCCCAGCGTGGTCAGGCGCGCGGCGTGCGCCAAGTCGGCCTGGGCGCGCCGCAGCGCCTCTTCAGCGTCCCGGCGGCGCGTCACATCGGAAAAGACGAGGACGGCGCCGAGCACCGCGCCATCGTCGCCCAGCACCGGCGCTCCGCTGTCATCGATCGGTACTTCCCCGCCATCGCGGGACCGCAGGACCGTATGGGGCGGAAGGCTTGTCGCGAGGCCGGAGCGCAGCGCGCGCACCACAGGGTCCTCTACCCCCTCCCGGGTGATGCCATTCTCGACGCGAAAGACTTCGGCGATGTTCCGTCCCAGCGCTTCCTCCCGGTTCCAGCCGGTCAGCGCCTCCGCGACGGGGTTAATGAAAATAATATCGGCCTTCTCGTCAGTCGAGATCACGCCGTCCGCGATGCTGGAGAGCGTCGTCGCGTAACGCCGCTCGCTGGCTCGCAGCTTCCGCTCCGCCGCGTGCTTGTAAAGCGCCAGCTCGATCACGGTCATGAGCTGGAGGGACTCGAAGGGCTTCAACAGGTACCCGAACGGCTCGGTTCGGCTCGCCCGGCGCACCGTCATCTCGTCCGCGTAGGCGGTAAGGAAGATGACGGGCACCCCGCAGTGGTCGCGGATCTCCTGCGCGGCCGTCACGCCGTCCATCTCCCCGTCCAGGTGGATGTCCATCAGCACCAGTTCCGCGCCGGTGCCGAGGACGCGGTCCACCGCCTCCTCCCCTTGCGAGGTCGTACCGGCGACCACGTGGCCGAGCCGTGTCAGCTGTTGCGCGAGGTCCCTCGCCACAATGCGGTCGTCCTCGACGATCAGGATGCGTGCTGACTTCATCTTTCCCCGCCGATGCTCCGTCACCCCAGCCCTCACGCGGGTCTCGGCATGCCCAGATTATGCACGATGCTCGACCAAGCGCCACGGCCGTGGAGAGCCCGGATCGCAGGACCCGCGGGGCGGCCGCACACCGTGGCCCGCCCCCCTATACGAAGGTATAGCCTCCGCGGGCCGAACAGCTTACCGGCCCGAACCTGTGCTGAATGGCGAGCGCCCCGCTACTCCCTCACTCTCCCGTCAGCGGAAACCGACGAAAAACGGAGCAGGGCGATGATCTCCAGCCAGCATCCCATCAGGGCCGGTAGCCATGAGGATCCCCGGAGACGAGGCGAGGCGGGGGCGATTCACCGCCTCCTGCGGGATGCGCTCGACCTGCTCGACCGCGACCATGGCGCCGCGGCGGTCAACCTGGCCCGGGCCACCCAACTGCTGGACGCCGTGCGACCGGGCAACGCCGATCGCAACGCCATCCCGGGCGGACTGGCACGGTGGCAGATCGTCAGCATCGTTCGCTACGTCGAGGCAAATCTCGAGAGCCAGATCCTGCACAAGCACCTCGCCGCCGAGGTGCGGCTAAGCTGCGGTTACTTCGGCCGTGCCTTCAAGCAGAGCTTCGGGAAATCCCCACATAGCTATGTGATGGAGCGCCGCATCGAGCGGGCCAAGGCCCTGATGCTGGAGACCCGGGCGCCCCTCTGCGACATCGCCCTGTCCTGCGGGCTGTCCGACCAGGCGCACTTCTCCCGCGTGTTCCGCCGGTTGACGGGCAGCACGCCCTTGGCCTGGCGGCGGCGGCATCAAGCGGCGCTGGCACGGTAGGGGAGGAAGGAGGTACGACCATGACGACAGGCATCCAGACCGGCATCCCCCATTCGTCGGCCGGGCCGCTGACGCAAGGCATGAGCTTCGCGATGGCTGCCGCTGCGGGCCTCGCTGTGGCGAACATCTACTACAACCAGCCCATGCTAGGGATCATCGAAGGAGACTTCCCCGGTTCCGCCAGCACCGCCCTGATTCCCACGGCCACGCAGCTCGGCTACGCCGCCAGCCTGTTCCTGCTGCTGCCGCTTGGTGACCTGCTGGACCAGAAGCGGCTGATCGTTTGGCAGTTCGTTGTTCTCGCGGCCGCGCTCGCACTGGCCGCACTGGCCCCAAGCGCGCCGATACTCGTGCTCGCCTCGCTCGCCGTCGGGCTCTGCTCAACCGTCGCGCAGCAGATCGTACCCTTCGCCGCCCACCTCGCCTCTCCGCAGCACCGCGGAGCGACAGTTGGCACGGTGACCGGCGGGGTGCTGACGGGCATCCTGCTCAGCCGCACGCTAGGCGGCTTCGTCTCCGCCCATGGCGGCTGGCGCGCCATGTTCTGGCTCGCGGTTCCCATGGCACTAGGGGCGGCGGCGCTGATGGCGGCAGTCCTTCCCTGCCGGCCCGTCGCCGCCCAGGTCAGCTACGGCGCGGCGCTCCGATCTCTGCTGGACCTCTGGCGCGGTCACCCATCGCTCCGGGGGGCGACGCTGATGCAGGCTGCCCTCTTCGCCTCCTTCTCCGCCTTCTGGACGATCCTGGCACTCCGGCTGGAACAGCCACCCTTCGGCCTGGGCGCGGAGGTAGCGGGGCTCTTCGGTGTGGTCGGCGCGGTCGGCGTCGCGGCCGCGCCGTTGGCCGGCCGACTGGCCGATCGCCGTGGCCCGCGGCTGGTGATCTGTCTGGGCGCCACGCTCACCCTGGCCGCCTGGGCCGCCTTCGCCGCCTGGCCGAGCATCCCGGGGCTGGTGCTGGGGGTGGTCGTCCTCGATTTCGGGGTGCAGGGCGCTCTCGTCTCCAACCAGCACGTCATCTACGCGCTGCAGCCGGACGCGCCGAGCCGCATCAATACGGTCTTCATGACCGGCATGTTCCTGGGCGGGGCCGCGGGCTCGGCGGGAGCCATGGCGGCCTGGCGGGCCGGCGAATGGGGTGCCGTTTGCGCCTTCGGTGCACTTCTCGCCGTCGTGGCCATCCTCCTGGAACTCGTGGCGAACCGATCCCGGAGGGCCGCCCGATAAGGCCCTTGCGGGTGGCGGTCGCTTACAGCTCGCTGAGTGGTCTCTTCACCGCCTGCCGCCTCCGGCAGGACGGGCATGAGGGCCGGGTTTTCGAGCGCTCCGCCAGCGGGCTGGTCGCCCAGCGCGAGGTCTTCGACAACCTGCGCGCGATGGACGCGTAGCGCGCCGCGCAGATCGGCGTCGTCGCGCGGAAGCGTATTACCTTCGACAGCGCTGGCGACATCGCCCACTGGCAGGCGACGCCGCAGATGCAAGTCTCCTGGAACAATCTCTACCGCTCGGTCCGCGCCCGGCTGGAGGACGGCTCATACATTCTCGGCCAGGAGGTCAGCGGCGCCTCGAACGCGGGGATGGAGGGCGCACTGCACTTCGCGAACGGCAGGGCAGAGGCCGCCGATGTTGTGATCGGCGCCGAATGCCTGGGTTCCGTGCTGCGCGGATTAGTCACGGGCACACCCACGCCGAACGCCCATGCCGGCTACGTCGCTAGGCGCGGGCTCGTCTCGGAGGCTCTCCTACCGATCGAGGCCGCGGCCGCGCTGCTGGACGGTTTCGCATTCCAAATGGTGCGGCGCTCGCACATCCTCGGCTACTCCGTGACCGGCCCGGGAGGCGAGATCGAGCGCGGCGCCCGGCGCTACACCTGGGTGTTGTACCGCCGCATTTCGGCAGCCGAGCCGGGGAGCGCGCTGACCGATGTGTCCGGCCGCGCACACCCCTACTCGCTCGCGCCGGGGCAGCTTCCAAGTCTCCGCACCGCCAGACTCCGCGAGGCGGCACGCGCCCTTCTTCCGCCGCCCTTCAGCGCCTCGACGCTCCAGTTGGCGGCGCGGGGATTGGAGGCGTCGAGGGGCGGCGCGTTCCATCCTTCCGCTACCCCGCCCACCAGGGCGCGCTGCCGCTCCTCCCCGCGCGCGATATTGCGGGGCGTGTGGCAGCCGCCGCAGTGGCCGAGCCCTTCCATCAAATAGGCACCGCGGTTCCAGTCCTCCCCGCGCCCGGGCACCGGATCCACCGGGCCGCCTCCCAGGAAGAGCAGCTTTCACCCGGCGAGAGGCGGCCAACGGTGCCGGTAGCGGCCTTTCGCCTCGGGCACGGTGGGCCGAGCATCGAGAGGGCCCCGCGCACAGTGGGTGCCGACACCTAGGTCGTGTTGCGGGAGATTGGCTATGCCGCCGAGGAGATCACAGCCTTGAGGGAGGCAGGCTGCATCTGACCGACGGTGCTGGTACCCACTTTGTGGAGCGGCGGGAGCAGGCTCCTCCTCCTGCCGCCCCTGTTCAACCCCGCTTCTCGAGCAGTCCGCCATCCACCGGCAGGATCACGCCCGTGATGTAGGCGGCCTCGTCGGATGCGAGGAACAGGGCGGCGTTGGCGACGTCCCACGCCGTGCCCATGCGCCCCATCGGCACCAACGCCTCGCGCTCGGCCCGCACCACCTCGCGCGGAACGCCGCGCTCCTGCGCGCGGCGCTCGATCGCCATCGGCGTGTCGATCAACCCGGGCAGGATGACGTTGGCGCGGATGCCGTGGCGCGCGTTCTCCATCGCGATGTGCTGCGTCAGCGCGTTCACCCCGGCCTTGCTCGTCTTGTAGGTCACGGTCGGCCGCGCGGAGAGGGAGGAGGTGGAGGAGATGTTGACGATGCAGCCCGCCTTCTGCACGACCATCTGCGGCAGGACGTGCTTACAGGTCATGAACATGCCCTTGAGGTTCATGGCCATGATCGCGTCCCACATCTCCGCGTCCATCTCGGCCGTCTTCCGGTCACCCTTGGAGCGGCCGACATTGTTGTGCAGCACGTCGATGCGGCCGTAGCGCTCCACGCAGGTGCGGGCGATGGCCGCGCAGTCCTCCTCCTTCGTGATGTCGGCGCGCAGGGTGGAGGCGGGGCGGCCGTGCCGCTCCACCGCCGCGCGCGTGGCCTCGGCCCACTCCTCGTTGATGTCCACCAGCAGCAGCGTCGCGCCTTCCTCGGCGAAGCGCTCCGCCACCGCGCGCCCGTTGCCGATCGTCTCGCCGGGCTGCTGCCCCGCGCCGACGACGATCGCGACCTTGCCTTCAAGCCTTCCGGCCATGCTCTCTCTCCGCTTCCGGCCGCGCCTCAATCCGGCGACAGCTTCCCGTCCGTCACCACCCGCCGCCAGCGCGCCTCCTCGGCGCGCATGAAGCGGGTCATCTCCTCCGGGCTGTTCACCGCAACCGTCAGCCCCTCGCCCGCCAGCCGGTCGCGGTAGGCGGGCGCCTCGGTCGCCTTGCGCATCGCCGCGTTCAGCCGCGCCACCACCGGCGCCGGCGTGCCCGCGGGGGCGAAGACGGCGTACCAGACATCTGCCTCGTAGCCCGGCAGGGTCTCGGCCACCGTCGGCACACCGTCATAGGCGGGGGTGCGCTGGGCCGAGGTGACGGCGACGGCCCGCAGCTGTCCCTGCTTCACGAGGTTGGCGACCCCGCCCGCCGTCGCGAAGACCATGTCCAGCCGCCCGCCCAGCAGGTCGGTATAGGCGGGCCCGGCGCCGCGATAGGGCACGTGGGTGATGTCCACCGCGGCCGTCAGCTTGAACAGCTCCGCCGCCAGGTGCACGGCCGAGCCATTGCCGGAGGAGCCGTAGGTCAGGCCGCCCGGATCTGCCTTCGCGGCGCGCACGATGTCGGCCACGGTCCGCAGCGAGCTGTTGGGCCTCACCACGATCACGTTGGGCCCGCGGCAGATCAGCCCGACCTCGGTGATGGCCTTTTCGGTGTTGTATGGGAGCTCGCGCACGAGCGAGGCGTTGATTGCCAGCGCCGAGGTGGTGAGGAGCAGGGTGTAGCCGTCCGGCGGTGCCTTGGCGACGGCGTCGGAGCCGATGACTGTGCCGCCGCCGCCGCGGTTGTCCACCACGAGTGGCTGGCCGAGCTCCTCGCTCATGCGCTGCGCCAGCTCGCGCCCGACTACGTCGGTCCCGCCCCCGGCCACGAAGGGGACGACGACGCGGATCGGCCGGCTCGGGTACGGCTGCTGTGCTCGGGCAGGTCCCGTCCCGATGCCAACCACAGCGAGGTTGGCCAGGGTGAGTCCCCATCCCCGCCGGGACAAGGCAATGCCGCCTGCCGCGTTCGCTCCATACAGTCGCACAGCAGTTTCCTCCACTTGGCATTCCCGGCGCAGCTTTAGATCAAGACTTCCACTACACGCAATCATCTTCCATTGTGCGGAAAGAAAGTCTAGGATGCCTTTATGGCTCGACAGCCCCGCCCGGCCACTCCTCGCCTCCCAAAATCCGAACAGCCCGCTTCCCTTCAGGCTGTACCCCCGGCCAGTCAGGTCAGTGCCCTGAACGGAGACGGGGTGCGGGCCGTGGACCGCGCCCTCGTCCTGCTGCGCGCCTTCCGGGAGGAGGACGGGCCGCTGGGCCTGACCGAGCTCTCCCGTCGCGCCGGGCTGAACATCACGACCGCGCTGCGCCTGCTCGGCACGCTGGAGGGGCACGGCTTCGTCAAGCGCCTGCCCTCCGGCGGCTACCTCCTTGGATCCACCCTGTTGCTGCTGGGGGACCTGTTCCGCCGGTCGCTGCGGCTGGAGCACCACGTTATGCCCGCGCTGGAGCGGCTGCGCGCCGAGAGCCGGGAGAGCGCCGCCTTCTTCGTGCGAGAGGGCGAGCAGCGCCGCTGCGTTTTCCGCCTGGATTCCCCCCAGCTCGTCCGCGACGTCGCCCATGTTGGGGAGGCCCAGCCGCTCGGCCGCGGCGCCCATGGCCGCTCCCTGATCGCTTTGGAAAGCGGCGAGAGCCTGCCCGTGGTCACGCGGGGCGAGCGCCTGCCCCAGATCGCCGCCATCGCCTGCCCCGTGCTGGACGCCGATGGCCGCGTCGCCGGCTCGGTCGGCATCTCAGTGCCGCTCTACCGCTTCACCGCGGAGACGGAGGCGCTCTGCGTGCCACTGGTGCTGCGGGAGGCCGTTGCCATGACGCGCGACCTCGGGGGCGACCCGGGGCCGATCGAGCGCGCTACGCGCTGACGGAAGGGAGGAGAAGAGATGGCCCGGATCGAGCTGACGCCCGAGGCAGAGCGTACACCGGAGGAACAGGAGGTCTGCCAGGAGGCGCTCTCCGGCATCCGCGGCCGCGTGCCCGCCCCGATGATCGCCTGGCTGAAAAACCCGGAGCTGGCCCGCCGCGGCCAGCGCCTGGGCGAGCTGCTCCGCTACCAGACCACGCTGGAGCCCCGCCTGTCGGAGCTCGCCATCCTCGTCGTCGGCCGCCACTGGACCGCCCACTACGAGTGGAGCGTGCACAAGCGCGAGGGGCTGAAGGCTGGGATGGACCCGGAGGTGGTCGCCGCCATCGCCGAGCGCCGCGCACCGAAGCTTCGGGACGCGCGGGAACAGGCGATCTACGACGTCTCCACCACCCTGATGGCCACGCGCCGCGTGCCGGACGACCTCTACCGTCGCGGGATGGAAGCCCTGGGCGAGCGCGGCATGGTCGAGCTCGTGGCCCTGCTCGGCTACTACACCCTCGTCGCGATGACGCTGAACGTCTTCGAGATCGGCCTGCCCGACGCCTTCGCGCCCGAACTCGGCGCAGAACCGGGAGACCCCGTACCGTGACGGCCTGGGAACCGAACCTGCGCTACCCCGATCCCGCCATCCGCGCGCTGGACCACAGCTTCGAGAAGTATCACCTGGCGCTGGCCGGCGTGGAACGCCTCCACACCGGCTGCCGCTGGGCCGAGGGGCCGGTCTGGTTCGGCGCCTGGCGCAGCCTGCTATTCAGCGACGTGCCGAACGACCGCATCCTCTGCTGGAGCGAGGCCACCGGCGCCGTCTCCACCTTTCGCGCCCCCTCCAACCGCGCCAATGGCAACACGCGCGACCGCGAGGGACGCCTCGTCACCTGCGAGCACGGCAGCGAGGCCGGCGGCCGCCGCGTGACGCGCACGGAGCATGACGGCGCCATCACCGTCCTCCTCGATTCCTTCGAGGGCAAGCGCCTGAACTCTCCCAACGACGTAGTGGTAAAGTCGGACGGCTCCATTTGGTTCACCGACCCGCCTTTCGGCATCGTCGGCTACTACCAGGGCGAGAAGGCAGAGCAGGAGCTGCCTGCCCGCATCTACCGGATCGACGGCGCCACCGGACGCGCAAGCGTGGTGGCGGATGACGTGAACGGGCCCAACGGCCTCGCCTTCTCACCGGATGAGTCCAAGCTCTACGTCATCGAATCCCGCACGCGCCCACGCAACATTTGCGTCTTCGATGTGGCGGGCGAGGGCCTGCGCAACAGCCGCGTGCTGGTGGATGCCGGCACCGGAACGCCGGACGGCTTCCGCGTAGACGTGGATGGCAATCTCTGGTGCGGCTGGGGCATGGACGCGGAACAGGACGGCGTGCGCGTCTTCAACCCCGCCGGCGGTCCCATCGGCCACATCCACCTGCCGGAGCGCTGCGCGAACCTCGCCTTCGGCGGGCGCCACCGCAACCGCCTGTTCATGGCCGCCAGCCACTCTCTCTACGCGCTCTACGTCAACACGCAGGGGACCCCCGGCGGCTAGCCGGGACATGATCCAGGAGACGACGCGATGACCACCCGCCGCCAGTTCGCCAGCCTGGTCGCCGCCGCGCTGCCCCTCGCCCGCCCGGCCATCGCTCAGTCCGCCCGCATCCCGGACGGCCCTATCCGCCTCGTCGTGCCCTTCCCGCCCGGCGGGCCGAATGACCTCGTCGCCCGCGTGCTCGGCCAGAAGCTGGGCGCCATCCTCGGGCGCAACGTGGTGGTGGAGAACCGCTCCGGCGCCGGCGGCGTGATTGGCACGGACAACGTGGTGAAGGCCCCGCCCGATGGGCGCAGTCTCTGCCTCACCAGCGCGGGGGCCATCGCCATCTCGCCCGTGCTCGGCGCCCCCATGCCCTTCGACGTGGCGAAGGATGTCGCGCCCATCACCCTTGTCGCGCTGATGCCGGAACTGCTGGCGGTGCCGCCCTCATTTCCCGTGAACACGGTGGCGGAGCTGGTGGCCTATGCGAAGAAGAATCCGGGCCGCGTGAATTACGGCTCCTCCGGCATCGGCTCCATGCCGCATCTGGCAGGGGAGGCCTTCCGCGCCGCCGCCGGGATCGACATCACCCATGTTCCCTATCGCGGCGCCGCGCCCGCGGTCACGGATCTCATCGCCGGCCAGGTGCAGATGATGTTCGCGGATATGCCGGCCATGATGTCCCAGGTGCAGGGCGACGCGCTGCGCCCGATCGCGCTGGCGAGCGGCGAGCGCTCCCCTCTCCTGCCGCAGACGCCCACCATGGCGGAGGCCGGCGTGCCGGTGACGGCCGATAACTGGTACGGCCTCGTCACCTCCGCGCGGGTGCCCGCCCCGGTGCAGGCGTGGCTGCAGGAGGCCGCCGCGCGCGCCCTGCGCGACCCCGAGCTGGTGCGCTCCTATGGCGAGCAGGGCGCGCGCCCCGTGGGCGGCACCCAGGCGGAGTTCCGCGACTTCATCGTGGCGGAGAGCGCCCGCTGGGGCGAGGTGGGCCGCCGCGCCAATATCAGGATGGACTGAGGCGGTGCCCGACCTCGCCATCCTGCCCGGCGCCGGCCAGGTGCCGGTTTTCGCATCCGTGGAGGATCCCGCCGATCGCCTGTCCTGGTTGGAGCCCCCCCCGGCGGCCTTGCCGGCCGGGGCGGTGCCCTATCGTGCCCTGCTGCGCTTCGGCGCCGCGGATCCCGTTACGCCCTTCCTCTACATCGTGGAGCAGGACGCGGATCCGGCCGAGGAGGCGGAGTTGAATGCCTGGTACGCGCAGGAGCACATGCCCCGCCTGGCCGGCGTGCCCGGCGTTGTCGCCGCGCGCCGCTACGCCGCGCTCGATCCGGCGCAGAGCCCGCGCTACCTCGCCGCTTATTGGCTGGAGCGGCGCGAGGCTTTTGAAAGCCCCGCCTGGATTGAGGCGCGCGTGACGCCCTGGACGGCGCGTGCCCGGACCTTCTTCCGCAACCCGCGCCGCATCATGCGCCGGCTAGAGGATACCCCGTGATCGTCGAAGCCAATGGCCTGCGCATCCGCTGCGAGGTGGAGGGCGATGCCGGCCCCTGGATCGTCTTCAGCAACTCCCTCGGCACCACGCTGGAGATGTGGGACGGGCAGATGGACGCCTTGCGAGGCCGGTACCGCATCCTCCGCTACGACACGCGTGGCCATGGCGGAACGGAGGCGCCCCCGGGTCCCTACAGCTTCGATGATCTGGCGGAGGACCTGCTGGCGCTGATGCAGGTGCAGGGGATCGATCGCGCAGTGCTAGTCGGGCTTTCGATAGGGGGCATGCTAGCGCAGGTCGCCGCGCTGAAGGCGCCGCGGCGCTTCGAGGGCCTCGTCCTCTGCGACACGACGAGCCGCTATGGGCCGGAGGTGGCGGATTTCTGGGCCGCGCGCGCCCATACGGCGCTGACCGAGGGCCTGGCCTCCATCGCAGAGACGACGCCGGCACGCTGGTTTACCGCCGGCTTCAGGGAACGCCGCCCGGAGGTGGTCGCGCAGTGCCAGGCGGTGCTGCGCGCCACCTCGCCGCAGGGCTATGCCGGGTGCTGCGCGGCCGTCCCGGCCATCGACGTGACGGACCAGTTGCACGGCCTCTCCATCCCCGCCCTCGTGGTCGTGGGGGAGCAGGACCCATCCACCACGCCCGAACACGCGCGCCGCATCGCGGAGGCGCTGCCGGGCGCGGAACTCGTGGTGCTGCCCGATGCGGCACATCTCTCCAATGTCGAGCAGCCCGCGGCCTTCAACGCCGCGCTGCTCGCATTCCTCGGCCGCATCGCGGCCCGCTGAAGCAAAGGGACGACACCATGGCAGGACGCCTCGAGGGCAAGGTTGCCATCATCACGGGCGCTGGTTCCGTCGGGCCGGGCTGGGGCAACGGCCGCGCCGCCGCCGTGCTCTTCGCGCGAGAGGGCGCGCTGGTCTACGGCGTGGACAAGAATCCCGCCGCGATGGAGGAGACCACCGCCCGCATCCGCGAGGAGGGCGGCCGCTTCGCAATGGGCAGCTGCGACGTGATGAGCAGCGCCTCCGTCGCGGCGATGGTGCAGGCTGCCCTGGCGGAGTACGGCCGCATCGACGTGCTGGTGAATAACGTCGGCGGCTCCGCCAAGGGCGGGCCCGTGGAGATGAGCGAGGAGGTCTGGGACACCCAGATCGACTACAACCTGAAAAGTGTCTTCCTGACCTGCAAGCACGTGCTGCCTGTCATGGAGAAGCAGGGCGGCGGCGCCATCGTCAACACCGCCTCCACATCCGGCCTCCGCTGGACCGGCGCGGCGCAGGTCGCATACGCCGCTTCCAAGGCCGGCATCATCCAGTTCTCCCGCGTCGTCGCCGTGGAGTACGCCGCCCGCAACATCCGCGTGAACACCGTGGTCCCCGGCCAGATGCACACGCCGATGGTGGAAACGCGCCTGGCCGGCCAGCGCTCGGGCGGCGATGTCCAGGCGCTGCTGGAGTCACGCCTGAAGCGTATCCCCCTGGGCTTTGCCGGCGACGGGCGGGACACGGCCAATGCCGCGCTGTTCCTCGCCTCCGACGAGGCGCGCTTCGTCACTGGCACGGAGATCGTGGTGGATGGCGGCATGTCCGTCCGCTGCGATTGAATGGAAAAAAGAGGAAACGTCCCATGGTCCTGCCCCTGACACGCCGCGCCCTGCTCGCGGCGGCCCTCGCTGCACCGGCGCTCCGCCCCTTTGGCGCCGCGGCTCAGTCCTTCCCCGACAAGCCCATCCGCCTGCTCGTGCCTTTCCCGCCGGGCGGCCCTGTGGACCTCTCCGCCCGCATCGTCGCGCAGGCCCTGTCCGAGGAGCTGAAGGCCTCGGTCGTCGTGGAGAACCGCTCCGGCGCCGGCGGCGTGGTCGGCACGGATGCCGTCGCGAAGGCCCAGCCGGACGGCTACACGCTAGGCTTCAGCAGCACGGGCGCCGTGGCGGTGAACGTCACGCTGATGCCGAACAACCCCTACGATTCCCGCAAGGACTTCGCGCCCGTCTCCATCGTGGCCGGCGTCCCCACCCTGCTCTGCGTAAACCCGAAGCTGCCCGCCCGCAGCGTGGCAGAGCTTGTCGCGCTGGCCAAGGCGCAGCCCGGCCGCCTGAACTTCGGCTCCTCCGGCCCCGGCGGCACCCCGCACCTCTCGGGCGAGCGCTTCAAGCTCGCCACCGGCGCCAATATCGCCCATGTTCCCTATCGCGGCGCCGCCCCCGCCATTACCGCCCTGCTGGCCGACGAGGTGGAGGTCGCCTTCCTCGACCTCCCCGTGCTCCTGCCCCATGTGCAGGAAGGCCGCCTCCGCGCCCTCGCCGTCACCAGCCCGCAGCGCTCCCCTGCCCTGCCTGATGTGCCGACCTTCGCGGAAGTCGGCGTCCAGGGCATGGAGATCGAGAACTGGTACGCTCTCCTCGCCCCCACCGGCACGCCGCCCGACCGCGTGGCCCGGCTGCACGCCGCCACCGCTGCCGCCATGGCCCGGCCCGCCACCGCCAACCAGTTCACCTCCCAGGGCGCCCGCATCATCGTCAGCCGCCCGGACGAAGCCCTGGCCTTCATCCGGGAGGAGGTGGGCCGCTGGGGCGAGGTGGTGCGGGCAGCCGGCGTGAAGGCCGACTGATGCCCCGCTACACACCCCCGCCGGACGCCTGCGACGCCCACTGCCACATATTCGGCCCGGCGGCCCGCTTTCCGCTCGCGGAGGGCCGCACCTACACCCCGCCCGACCGCGGGAAGGAGGACTTGGCCGCCCTCTACGCCCGCCTCGGGCTCACCCGCTCCGTCATCGTGCAGGGCGCGGCGCATGGCACGGACAACAGTGCCATGTTGGACGCCATCGCTTCCAGCAACGGCCGGTACCGCGGCGTCGCTCTGATCGACGACAGCTTCGACGACAAGGCACTCCAGGCCCTGCACGAGGGCGGGGTGCGCGGCGTGCGCTTCGGCTTCGTGCGTCACCTGCGCGCCCGCCCCAACCTCGGCTTCTTCCGCCGCACCGTGGACCGCATCGCCCCCCTCGGCTGGCACGCCCAGATCCACCTGGACGCCGCCGACCTGATCGAACTGCGGGGCGAGCTGGACGCCCTCCGGATCCCCTTCGTCATAGATCACATGGGCCGCGTGGACGCTGAGGGCGGGGTGGATCAACCCGCCTTTTGCGCGCTGCTGGAACAGGTGCGGCGGGAGAATTGTTGGGTGAAGGTCTCGGGCAGCGATCGTGTCTCGGCGATCGGAGCGCCTTTCCATGATGCCCTGCCCTTCGCCCGTGCGCTGGTCGAGGCTGCGCCAGACCGCGTAGTCTGGGGCACCGATTTTCCGCACGTTAACCCACGTCATGCTGTGCAGGACGACACCGCCCTCCTGGACCTGCTCCCTCTGATGGCCGACGAGGCCGGGCTGCACCGACTGCTGGTGACCAATCCCGCCCGCATTTACGGCTTCTGAAGCGCTGCCGAGTGTCCCAAAGTTCAGGACGAACCGTCAAAATGGATCCCGTCGTCGTCGCGGTTGCCATCACCGGCTCGGTTCCGCGCAAGAAGGACAACCCGGCCGTGCCCATCACGCCGGAGGAGCAGGTGGAGTCCACCCACCAGGCTTATGAGGCCGGCGCTTCCCTCGTCCACGTCCACGTCCGCAACCCCGACGAGTCCTCCTCCGACCCCGCCCTCTTCGCCCGCGTGCAGGAAGGCGTGCGCAAGCACTGCCCGGGGATGATCGTCCAGTTCTCCACCGGCGGGCGCGGGCGCGACCGCTCCGCCCGCGGCTCCTCCCTGCCGCTGCGGCCGGACATGGCCTCCCTCTCCACGGGATCGGTGAACTTCCCCACCATCGTCTACGAGAATCCGGCGGCGCTGCTGACCGAGCTGGCCACGGGCATGCGCGACAACGGCGTGCTGCCGGAGATCGAGATCTTCGACCTCTTCCACCTGCACGGCGCCAGGCGCCTGCTGGAGGCCGGGCTGATGAACCCCCGCCCGCACGTGCAGTTCGTCATAGGCGTGAAGAACGCCATGCCGGCCGAGGAGCACCTGTTGGATCTCATGCTGGGCGAGCTGCGCCGCGTCCTGCCGAAGGCCAGCTGGACGGCGGCCGGAATCGGGGCCAACCAGACCCGGGTCATGGAATGGGCGCTGGCCCGCGGGGCTCAAGGTGTCCGCACGGGGCTGGAGGATAATATCCGCGTCTCGCGCGACCGTCTGGCCGCCTCCAACGCGGAACTGGTGCGCTTGGCTGTGGAGACCGCCGCCCGCCACGGCCGCCGCCCCGCGACGCCGGCCGAGGCGCGGGGAATGCTCGGGCTGCCACACTAAGCCACGGATCGACTTGGCCCCGAACGCGCTTCCGTCCCGAGAGGCACCGCCTCGTGAGGGTGTGCCTGGGCGGAACGCGGAGCCCCGTCTGAGGTGGTGGACGAGGGGAATACCGGGGGGACGCCCAAGAGCCGCCTCACACAGGTCTATGATACGGCCTTTGACACCAAGGGTGCCGAGCTCGGCATTGAGGATCCTGCCCGGTTCCGGGAGGCATAGGACAGGCTGGGTTATCGTCGAATGCCTGGTCATACTCATCAGCCGGACGAATACCCTGATCCGGGGGACATTTTCTCGGCTCGGTCGGCCGGGTATCGGCTCGGAGAAAGGTTGGCTGTCCCACAAGCGGTCCGTGGCTCGCCGCATCAAGAGCTGGGCGCCACCACCTAAGTTCCACCACGAACGTTGCTCGCATGCGAAAAGCGATCGAAGGCTCGGGGAAGAATGAGGCGCGTGGTGTCCATTTTTGTCGTGCTTGCCTTGGCTTGGCTCCTAGCCGTAGCCCTCCTTTGGTGGTTCCAGGAGCGCATGGTGTTCCCCGCGGGCGGCGGTACGCTTGGGCAGCCACTTCCCGGTTCTCCCTTTTCCGCTCATGAAACCGGCACGGCGGATGGGTTGCGGCTTCGATTCTGGGCCGCAGCGCCTAACCCCGGCATGCCCGTAATCCTCTACTTACACGGCAATGGTGGGCACGCTGGGCACCGTGAGCAGGCCCTTCGCCCCTTCGCTGCCGCGGGTTACGGAGTCGTCCTTGCGGAATACCGGGGCTATGGCGGTAACCCCGGCCAACCAACCGAGCAGGGGCTGCTTGCCGATGCCCGCGCCCAGACGGACTGGGCCACGGCTCGCTGGTCCAGCGCCCCTCTGGTAATCTGGGGAGAGAGCGTGGGTACTGGCGTCGCCGTGGCACTGGCATCGGAAAGGCAGGTGGCCGGGGTGGCGCTGGACTCTCCTTTCACCTCGGCACGCGAGATTGCGGCAGGCGCCTTCCCTTGGGCCCCGGTCGCGCTGCTGATGCGGCACCCGTTCGAAAGCTTGAGACACCTGCCAAAGGTGAAAGCGCCAGTCTTCGTGCTGCATGGAGAGCGAGATGGGGTCGTGCCTGTCGAGCACGGACGCAAAATGCTGAGTGCGGCGCCCTGCCCCGCAGGTGGAGCCTTCTTTCCGGGAGTGGAACACCCGGCGCTGCTGGCAGACCAAGGTTCAGCTGCCCGTGACGCCGCAATGGACTTCCTGGCCCGACTGCACGCTCGGAAGATCACCTGCCCCGAGATCGGGTAATAGGCATCCCCGCGGGTTCCTGGTGCACCGGCACGTGGATGAAAGGCATAGGATCAGGAGCCCGCGCCAAGGTCGATAGTTGTTCGGGTGCTTTTCCATCCGTGTCGCCGCAATCGGCCTATCGCCCGCCCATGTTCACCACCAACCAACGACCGTTGCTCGGTGGTGAACATCCCTTTGGTTGACGACGTCCGATACAGTTCATCCACCTAGTGGGGCCTCCTCTTCCGCCTACGCCCCACCGGTGCACTCTGGGCGCAGGCTGCGGCTCGGGTGACGAACTGCATCGTCACCGTCCGGGCCTCGTGAGGAACACTCTGGCCGGACGCGTTGCCCTTACGTCCGTGCCTGCACCTTCTTCCGGGCAACACATTCAAGCGTGCCTGAGGACCCGGCTGCGTCGCACCATTACGTTCACCACCTCGCTGAGCGGCACCGATACGCCGGCATCCGAAGCGGAACTGAGCGCTATCTCCATGTCCTTGATGGACCAAGGCATCTCTCCCGCCCGGTTCCAATGTTGCAGTGCCCAGTTGTTCGCGCTGCTGGTCATTAGGGCCCGGCGCAAGCAGGCGAGATCAAGATCCCAAGCTGCTGCTAGGCGCAGCCCCTCCTCATTTGCCATGGCACAGGCCCAGAGGATCATGTTGTTCACTGTCTTAGCGATTTGCGCCGCGCCGAGACGAGTGCCGACAATCTCGACGTCGGCTACGTAGGGCTTCATCAGTGCGGCCGCCTCGCGACAATCGACATCTGGGCCCGACAGGAAGGCGAGGAGTGTACCGGCGATTGCACCCATTTCCGCACGACACACGGGAGCATCCACAACACGGATGCCGGCGTTCACGGCCGCAACGCCCATCCTGGCTGCGAATTCCGGCGCCACGGTGCTGACGACCAGCACCAAAGTACCCGGTCGGCAGCGAGCGATGATGCCGTCCTCACCCGTGATGATCTCCTCCACCTGGCGCTCGGAGCCGACCACGATAACAATGGCTTCGGCCTGGGGGTATACCTCCGAAGGGTCGGTGACGACCTGGCCGCCCTTTGCCACGAAGAGCGACCGCCGCTCCGCCGAAGGATCGAAGCCAACCACGGCGTGGCCCGCATCGCGGGCGTGGCATGCCATCGGCAGGCCCATGCGGCCCAGGCCTGAATAGAGGATCATGCGCGCTGGCTCCCTGCTGGCCGGATAGCGGCCTTTGAACATCCAGCCCTCAATGTTATCGAGGTAGGAGAGGCCCTATCAGCCATAGGGCCGAAATTGACCATTGCGCTGGGGGGAAGAAAGTGGACCTGCTGAAGAGCGTGCAGGTCTTTGCCAAGGTGGCCGAGACGGGCAGCTTCTCGCGCGCGGCAACGCGGCTTTCCATTTCCAACGCAGCGGCGACGCGCCATGTGGCGATGCTGGAGAAGCGCTTCGCGATTCGCCTGTTCGAGCGGACCACGCGCCGCCTGCGCCTGACGGAAGCCGGGCATGTCTGCCTGGAGCACTGCATTCGTGCGCTAGCGGAGCTGGAGCTAGCCGAGATGTCGGCGAGCCATGGCGCCATCACACCAGAGGGGACACTCCGCGTCAGCTCCACCTCCCTGTTCTGGATGGTGTGCATCGCGCCACGCCTGCCGGCCTTCCTTCGGCGGTACCCACGCCTGACGTTGCAGGTGAACTTGACCGAGCGACAGCCTGATCTGGTCGACGAAGGGTATGACGCCTCTGTGCAGTTCCTGGAACCTATCGGGCAGACGCTGGTAGCACGGCGGCTGCGCCGCATCGATCGCGTGGTCTGCGCCTCACCGGAATACATCGCCCGCCGGGGAAGGCCGGCCAGCATTCCCGAGGTGGAAAAGCACGACTGCCTCGTTTACGCGCAATCCGCCGAGGTGGTGGAATGGCAGTTCGACACGGAGGACGGCCGGGTAGCCGCCGTGCCCTTCGGCCAGCTTCGCTCGACGGACGCGCAGACGCTACGGCTGGCGGCGCTGGCCGGATTGGGAATTGTCCGCAGCCCGCGCTTCCTGGTCGAGGAGGACCTGCGGGTCGGGCGGCTCATCCCGCTCCTGGAGCATGCCAGATCGGTCGACCCGGACCTGTATGTCGTCTTTCCGAGCCGTAAGTTCATGCCAGCCAAGCTGCGCGTCTTTGTCGACTTCCTGAGCACGGAATTCGGCGAGCAGAGCGGCTAGAAGTGTCACCTCAGCCCGCCAGCTTCTGCCGCAGCCCCTCTCGTTCGAGACGTGGCAGCACCTCTTGTACGAAAAAGGGAATCTCCTTGAGATAGTCGAGGAAGGCGATGGAGGTGCCCGCCAAGCCATGGCCGCTCATCGCCGCCATCTCGGCCACGATGTCATCTGGTGTTCCAACAAGCGGAAGGGCACCGGGATAGGCGCCAGCAAAGCGCTTTCCCATCGTGACGTTGAAGCGTGACTCGAAGGGGCGGACGAGCGTGCTGGCACCGCTCCCAGCACTGGTTCCACGCATGCGGCGGTAGTAGTCCTGTCCTTCCGTATCGGCCATCTCCTCAGCGAAATAATGGAAGAACTCCTCGGCCTCTCGCCGTGTCGGACGGCATACAACATGCGACATGCCGAAGACGGAGATGCTGCGGCTCCGGCTGGCCATATAGCCGTCGACGTCAGCGATAATGCCGGGAATCTGACCGACCTGCGTTAGGTTCGTGAAGAGGACATCGGCGGCCTGCGCGGCAAAGTCCCGCCCTTTTGGTGAGAAGCCCGCCGACATGACGGCCGGCCATGGCCGCTGCACTGACAAAGGGTTAGTCTCAAGGCGCCGGAGCTTGAAGAAACGCCCATCCCAGTCGAATTCCGGCCCGCCTGACAGGAGCTTCGACCAGATCTGGAACCACTCCAGACCATGATCGTAGCGAGCTTCCTGGTCGATGGTGATGCCGTGGAGATCGAACTCCTCCTGATTCCATCCGCAGACGATATTAAGGCCCGCGCGGCCATGGGTGATGTGGTCGATCGTCGCCATCGCCTTGGCCGCGAAGGCCGGGGTGACGAGCGGGACGTGCACCGTGCAGAAAATCGCAATGCGCTGCGTGAGCGCACCGAGGGCCGCACCATGGGTCAATGTTTCGAAGGACCGCCCGTAGATCTTGGCCTTGCCCTGGTAGGCGCGCCATTTGGCCACGGGCAGAATGAACTCGAGCCCCGCCTGGTCGGCGATGCGTGTCATCGCGACAATATCGTCCCAATCCGCCTTCCAGCGATCGGGCGCGAGGCTCATGGTCAGACCACCGTCGCAATTGGCGCTGAAGATGCCCAGCTTGAAGCGGTTCGGACCGAAGAGAGGATTCCGCTGACGGCTGATCTCCATGCTTTCCTCCCCCTTGTTGAGGCGAGCAGCATCCAGCGCGGTTCGTGGATGCGGGAAAAGGGGGCGCTGGCGAAAAATGCATTTACATGGGGAGGAAGAATGAAGCGGCCGCTGGCAGGGTCCATATTATTGCTGCTTCGGTAAAGATCAGTTGCCCACCGTGAACATAATTCCTGCACACTTGCCAAGATAAGGTAGGCAGGCCGTCGCGCGATCCGTCATGGCCCAAAAGCATGAAACAGGAGGAAGAACAGTTGCAACGGATACTCCCGCCCGTATCCCGTCGCTCTCTGGCCAGCGCAGCCGTAGCAGGGCTGCTGGCGCCGGCCATGGCTTCCGCGCAGGTCTATCCATCCCGGCCCATCCGGCTGATCGTTCCTTGGCCGGCGGGGGGGATCTCCGACGCATCAGGGCGCATCATCGCGCAGCATCTCGGCGAGCGGCTTTCGGTACAGGTTTTCGTCGACAACCGCGGCGGCGCAAATGGGCGTATCGGCGCGGAAGTGGCCGCAAAGGCTGCGCCGGATGGGCACACGCTCCTCATGGCCTCTGCCGAAACCCATTCCATCAACCCGGCCATCTATCGCACGCTTCCCTACAGCCCGACGCGTGACTTCGTGGCCGTCGCCCCCTTCGTTCTCAACCCCTTCGCGCTTGTCGCTCGCACGGACTTTCCGGCGAACACGGTGCGGGAAGTGATGGCCCTGGCAAGGGTGAGCCCTGGTAGGTTCACCTATGCCTCCTGGGGTATCGGCAGCACCTCGCAGATCGGCATGGAGATGGTCAGTGCGCCGTCCGGTGCGCAGATGGTGCATGTGCCCTTCCCTGGTGAGGCGCCGGGAGTGGTTGCCCTCATGGCGGGACAGGTCGATCTCATGGTGCTGCCCGCCGCACGCGCAAACACTTTCCGGCGTGAAGGTAAGGTAAAGGTCTTCGCGGTCACCCTGCAGGAGCGCCACCCATTGCTGCCCGATGTGCCCGGCATGCGCGAGGAGGGGTTTCCATCTGTGAATGTGGCCAATTGGTTTGGCATCACGGCGCCAGCGAAGACGCCGCCGGCTTACGTTGAACGGCTGGCGGCCGAGGTGAATGCGATCGTGCAGGTTCCCGAGATCCGGGCGCAGTTCCAATCCCTGGGTGTCGATGCCCATGCGCCGATGACCCAACAAGCGTTTCAGGACTTCCTGGCCTCCGATGCGGATCGCTGGGCGGATGTCGTCCGGCGGGCCAACATCAGCCTGGATTAGAACGCACACCGTGCCAAAACCCGCGTATTCGTCGTGTGCGTCCACATTGCCCCACCCGCGGCGTCGGCACGCCCCTCTCCGTCAACGCCCGTGCCAGTCCCGCGTTGGTCGCGACTCCCGCGCTTCGCGGCGCGTCCAACTCCAGCGCGAGACGGTGCCCTGTCCCGGCGGCATGCTCCTGCCGCAGGCGGGCCGCTGCGGTCGCACACGGGTCGGAGCCATGCCCGTCCGTGGTGACACGCTCGGGCGTGATGCCGGTCTCAGCCTTGGCCGACCCGATACAGGTAACACCATCGGCCCCGAACCTTCAGATATGTCTCATCGACTTGCCAATGGCGGCCGCCGGCGCCACTCCTGCCGCGCCGACGACAACCGAGTTCGTCGGCTAAGACCGGCGCGAGCTTCGCCTGCCAGTCGCGGACAGCTCCGCGGCTGAATACGAGACCGCGCTGAAGAAACATCTCGGTCGAGTCGCTCAGGGTCAGCGGTAGCGCATGCGCCAGAGCACCACGAGCGCGCCGACGCCGGATGGGTACTAGGCGTAGTTCAGCAGCCCGCCGCTGCGCTCGTTGTGCTGCTTGCCGCAGCCCCGGCAGCGGAACCGGCGGTAGCCCCGGGCAGTACGCTCTGGCCGCTCCATCATAGCAGCTGAGTCGCAGGCCACGCAGTCCATCCCCAGCTCCAGCTCCGCTTCCCCCGCAGCTACCAGTCCCGCTCCGGCCGGCCAAATGAGCCTTCTGGCACAAGGCCTGACAGAACCAAACAGGGACTTCCCTGCTCATATCTGCTGTGGCAGCCAGTCGGGTGCTGCCAGCAAGGCCAGCAGCCGTGCTGGTGCAGTGCGTTCTGGATCCAGTTCCTCATCCGACCAGAGCAAATTCAACGTGCCCACGCAGTTCCCGCCGATCAAGATCGGCAGGTTCACGATACTCCTCAAGCCGAGGCCGAGGATGACGGCGTGGTCCGCAAAGTGCTCGCGGATCGCCGCATCTCCCTCGCCTTCGAAGCGCCGCCCCTCCAGAAGCACTTGGCGACCCCACTCCGTGTCACGCTTCGGCTTGCGCCCGCCTACCGGGTATTCGTTGGGACGGGAGCTGAAGATGCGCTGCACCGACATGGTCTCGCGGTCGAAGACCATGGCGGTGAGCAGTTGATGACCGACCAGCTCGCGCCCTAGCCGGTCGGCCGCGCGGATACGCGGCAGCGGCCCCTCCTCGCGGGCCGCTGCCTCGAAGGCCTCGATCATGCCGAGTGGCAGGTCAGGCATCGGTCTTGTCGATCCCGAGGTCCTGGATAACCTTGCGCCACTTCACTGCATCGCCGCGCAGCGTCGCGGCAAAGGCTTCCGGCGTTTGATTGACCACCTCGACGCCGATCGCGGCCATCTTGTCCTTCACCTCAGGCAGCATCAGCGCCTTGTTGATCTCGCTATTCAGGCGGCTCACCAGTGCGGACGGCATGCCCTTCGGACCCAGCACGCCGTACCAAACTGCCATCTCGTAGCCCGGCAGCCCCTCGCTCACCGTTGGCACGTTCGGCATCAGGGCGGAGCGGTGGCCCTCCGTTACGGCCAGCAGCTTCAGCCGGCCGCCGCGCACGTGGTCCAACGTCTGTGTGCCTGCGGAGAAGAAGAGCTGCGTCTGGCCGGCCACCGTGTCGAGCACCGCTGGCGCACCGCCACGATAGGGCACGTGAACCATGTCCAGCCCCGCCATCTGCGCGAACATGGCGGCGCAAAGATGGTTGGTGGAGCCGGCGCCAGCCGAAGCATAGGCGATCTTCCCGGGGTTAGCCTTCGCATAGGCGATGAACTCCGGGACGGTGTTCGCGGGCACGGAGGGATGCACCACCATCGTGTTCAGCACATAGGCGAGCAGCGAGACCGGTGTGAAATCCTCCACTCCGTTAAAAGGCATGTTGCGGAACAGCGCGTCGTTCATGGCGTGCGTGCTCATCGAGCCGAAGAGCAGCGTCTGCCCGTCCGGCGCCGAGCGCGCGACGGCGGCCGAACCGATGTTGCCGGACGCGCCGGAGCGGTTCTCCACGACGAAGGGCTGACCGAAGGAGAGCCGCAGCGGCTCCGCCAGGATGCGCGCCAGGATGTCGGTCGACCCGCCCGGCGCCCAGGGTACGATGATGGTGACGGGACGGCTCGGATAGCCGCCCTGGGCCCGTGCCGCGCGCGGCACCGTCGCCAGTATCGGAGCAGCAAGAAGGGAGAGCGCCGCGCGGCGTGAAACGATCGGTTGGATCATGGATTGGAAGTCCTGCGAGACGCAGCTCGCTTCATAGGTTTGGCGGTGTCGGCGTGTCCGTCCGCGAGTTCCCGCGGCTCCGGGGTATGGTCGCAGCCGGCGCCCCCGCTCTGGAACGCGAGGTGGACCGACTGAAGATGAGCGCGCATGCCGTGCTGCGCTGCGGTGGCGTCCCGAGCGGCGATGGCGTCCGCGATGGCTTCGTGCTCCAGCGCCGAGGATCGGCGCATCGGCGCGGTGGTGATGGCGGCCCGCAACCGGCCCCAATCCGTCAGGGCGCGGCAGGCCTCCAGCCGGACGGCGGCGGCAGGACGGACGGACATGGGACCTTTGGTAAATTGGTTGCTGGTGTCCCACAACCCACCTGCCGCCTTTCGGTACTGCCGCCCGACATGTATGACGCGGCCCGCGAGAGCGCGGCATCAGCTATGGACCCAATCTCGATTGGTTCCGGCAACGCAGGAGGTTCCATGTTCACCACCCGGCCGGAGATCCGTGGTACCTTCGGCGCGGTGGCGACCACCCACTGGCTCGCCAGCGCTGTCGGTATGTCGGTGCTGGAGCGCGGCGGCAACGCTTTCGACGCCGCCGTCGCCGCCGGCTTCGTGCTGCAGATCGTGGAGCCGCACCTGAACGGCCCGGGCGGCGAGGTGCCGATCATCCTCAAGCGGCCCGGCACGCCGGAGCCGGTCGTCATCTGCGGCCAGGGCCCCTTCCCCATGGCCGCCACGCCGGAAGCCTTCGCCGCACTGGGCCTTCGCCAGGTGCCCGGCACCGGCTTGCTCCCCTCCGTCGTCCCCGGCGCCTTCGATGCCTGGATGCTGCTGCTGCGCGATCACGGCACCTGGACCCCGCGCGCCGTGCTGGAGGCCGCGATCGGCTATGCGGAGGACGGCTTTCCCGTTCTGCCCCGCGTCTCCTCCTCCATTCTGCCCGCGCGCGACTTCTTCCCGGCGGAGTGGCCCAGCTCCGCCGAGGTCTGGATGCCGGGCGGCGAGATCCCACGCCCGCGCAGCCGCTTCCGCACCCCCGGCATCGCCGCGACCTACCGCCGTATCCTGGCGGAGGCAGAGGCCGCCGGCGCTGATCGCGAACGTCAGATCGAGGCGGCGCGGAACGCCTTCTACCGCGGCTTCGTCGCCGAGGCGGTGGACCGCTTCTATCGCTCCTCCGAGCTGATGGATTCCAGCGGCCGCCGCCACGCCGGCCTGCTGCGCGCCGACGACTTCGCCCGCTACGAGGCACGGGTGGAGCGCACGGTGTCCCGCGACTACGCCGGCGTCACCATCCACAAGACCGGCCCCTGGGGCCAGGGCCCTGCGCTGCTCCAGACCCTGGGCCTGCTGGAAGGCTTCGATATCGCCGGCATGGACCCGGCGGGCGAGCGCTTCGTGCACACCGTCGTCGAGTGCATGAAGCTCTCCTATGCCGACCGCGAGGTCTTCTACGGCGACCCCGACGCCTCCGACATCCCGCTCGATACCCTCCTCTCCCGCGACTACGCCGATCGCCGCCGCGCCCTGGTCGGCGAGACGGCCTCGATGGACCTCACCCCCGGCGACCTACCCGGCGCCGCAGAGGCGATGCGCCGCATCCTCGCCATGGCTGGCGCCGAGACGCCGGTCGGCATCGGTTTCGGCGAGCCCACCTTCGCGCCGCTGCCGGTGGAGTGGGGCGACACGGTGCATCTCGATGTGGTGGACCGCTGGGGCAACATGGTCTCCGCCACCCCCTCCGGCGGGTGGCTGCAATCATCCCCGGCCGTGCCAGGCCTCGGCTTCTCGATTTCCACCCGCGGGCAGATGGGCTGGCTCAACGCCGGCCTGCCGAGCGACCTGCGCCCGGGCACCCGCCCCCGCACCACCCTCACCCCGACGCTGGTCACGCGGGATGGGGAAGGCATCCTCGCCATGGGCACGCCGGGTGGCGACCAGCAGGACCAGTGGACGCTCGCCGTCCTGCTGCGACGCCTGCATCATGGGCTGGACCTGCAGGCGGCAATCGACCTGCCGCTCTTCACCAGCAAGCACTTCCCTCAGTCCTTCTATCCCCGCAGCTTCGAGGCGGGGCGGCTGCTGGTGGAGGACCGCCTCGGCCCCGACGCCATTGCCGCGCTGGAGCGTCGCGGGCACCGCGTGAAGGTGGAGAGCGGGTGGTCCCTCGGCCGCGTCTGCGCCGTGGGGCGCGAGGACGGCTTCGTCATCGCCGCTGCCACGCCGCGGCTGATGCAGGCCTACGCCATCGGGCGATAGGGGCGGCCCGCAGCGGCAGCGGCCCGTCCGTCCTCACCTCCTCCATCACGGCGTAGGTGCGCGTCTTCCGCACGCCAGGCAGGCCAAGCGGCACCTTGCCGAGGAAGTCGCGATAGGCCGCCAAGTCCCGGACCCGTGTTTTCACGAGGTAATCGAAGCCGCCCGCCACCATGTGGCACTCCAGCACCTCCGGCGCGCGGTTGACGGGGGCCGCGAAGCGCGCCGAAGACGTCGGGAGTGGTCTTGTCCAGCAGGATCTCCACGAAGACCAGCTGGCCGAAACCGAGGCGGTGCGGGTCCACCCTTGCGCCGAAGCCTGTCACCAGACCCTCCTTGAGCAGGCGGCGCATCCTCTCGCTCGTGGCCGTTGGGGGAAAGCCCTATGCGGTCCGCCAGTTCCAAGTTGGTGATCCGCTCCTCCTTCTGCAGAATGGAAAGGATCATGCGGTCCGTGCGGTCGATATCCTGCACCATTCCCGCTATCAGCAACCTTCCCTAGTGAAAGATCCGGAACAGAGGCCGGATAAGCCATGGTGCCTCCTGTTTGACCTCGGCAATGGCAAGTTGAGGGAGCAGTGGTCGGGACGACCGAGCCGGGGCAGTCTGACGGGTTGGCGCCAGACCCCGCCACCTATCCCTGGATACCGCTTTCCGGCTGAGGTCATCCGCCATGCCGTGTGGCTCTGTCATGTGGTCAGCCTGAGCCCGCGGGAAGTGGAGCTGATCCTGGCCGAGCGGGGCGTCACCGTCACGCATGAGAGCATCTGGCACTGGTGCCGCAAGTTCGGTGCGGGGTGCGCGGCCAAACTGCGGCGGCGTCGGCCGAAGCCGGGCGACACGCGGCACCTCGATGGGGTGTTTCTCCGCATCAACGGCGAGCTGCATTAGCTCTGGCGAGCGGTGGACCAGCACGGCGTGGTGCTGGATATCCTTGTTCAGGATCGGCGGAACGGAAGTGCCGCCGAGCGGTTCTTCAGGCGCCTGCTTGCTGGGCTCAAGTACAGGCCGCGTCGGCTGGTCACTGACGGGCTGAAGAGTTACAGCGTGGCGAGGGGCGAGCTCCTGCCGGGGTCCGGCATCGAAGCGGTCGCTACCTGAACAATCAGGCGGAGAACTCGCATCGGCCTACCCGCGGGAGAGAGCGGCAGATGCAGCGTTACAAGTCGGCCGACCAGGCTCAGCGGTTCCTCTCGGCACACAGCATGACCTATGGCCATTTCCGTCCGCGCCGGCACCTGATGGCGGCTAGCGAGTACCGGCGCGCCCGGATCAAGGCCTTCCGGATCGGGCGGCAGGGAACCTGGGCCCAGGCCGTTACCTGAACTGGCAGACGCCCTGCCACGCGGCGCAATCGTCTTCGCGTCAGACAAGTTGACAATGCCGTCGCGATCTTACTCGCCTCGATGCGGGCAGCGCGGTTCCTCCACTCATGCCATCCCTGCAATCCGAACAGCAGCAAGCAGACAAAAAGACAAAAGCGGCGTAGGTCCAGGGCTGAAGGCGTCCACTATTCCCGGCCGCGGTGACGCCGCCTGCAACTTCGCCGCTCCCGCTTCCCAGGAAATCGGATACCGGGGACAGAGAAGACTCTTGCGTTCGCTTCGTTCGATCAAACCGAGTAGGGGCTGGCCGGGCAAGGCGCGGAGGGCGAGGTGCTGCACAGGCACAACCCGCGCGGCCACACCACTCCGCCGCTTCTACGCGTGGCTACCAGCGATAGCGGAGGCCGGCGGCGACCGTCTGGGCGGAGAAGCGAGACCGCAGATCTGCATCGTATGAGGCATATAGCGCCAGCCCGGACGAAAGCTGCGCCATGATGCCCGCCCCCGTCACGAGAGCGTCCCGCCCAGTATGGGATGTGGCGGCTGTGAAGGGCTGGCCGAAGCCGGACAGGATCGCCGTGCTGCCTGTCGCGGTGTCGGCGAACTCATGGCGCCAGCCGAGATGGGCCGCAGGCGTCAGCTTGATCCCGTTTGCCAGGCTCATATCCTGGCTGACCCGCACACCTACGGACGAACGGAGGCTTGTTACCCCGTCGCTCCCGACCCGCAGGGCAATCGCAGCAGGGCCATTCTCCTTCACGTCGCTCCGGCCGAAGTACTGAACGCTTAGGCCCAGGGCAGGCTCGATCCGAAGATTCCCCGTCCGGAGAACCGTACCAACGCGCCCCTCGGCGAAGACACCGTCGCCCCAGGCCGTGCCACGCGTCTCGCTTCCGAGAAAGCTGAGTTCACGCTTCACCTTGTCCTCAGAGAAGCTGGCGCCAAGTTGCAAGTCGGCGAAGGCGCTGCCCTGGCTCCAGCCGGTATAGCCGGCGATGTGCAGGGCCTGCATACTGGCCCTGCCGCCATCGCGGGAGTTCAGGCTGCCGCCCGTATAGGCAATGGCACCGCCTGCGACCCATTGACCACCAAGGCGAATATCGGCGCCGGCCGCCACGCCGCCCGTGCTGGCCGAGTAGCCACGTGTTCCGTTGCTGCCCAGCTCGCTCCACTGACCAAGGCCGCGCATCCAGATCGAGCCACCCCAGCCGGCTTCCACGGCCTGGCTGTTTGGGCCGGAGGCGCTGCCGCGGAGCATGGCCATTTGGTCCGAGACGGCGCCCATGGCGAGGCGCTGCGCCTCGACATTATTCAGGACGACATCGCCATAGGTCTTGCCTGCAAGCTGATCCAGCGCCGGCGCGATCGCCTGTGCCGGTAGCGGATAGAGGGCGGAGAACAGAATGGCCCGGTCACCATCCTGGCGCGGCCCAGCCACCAGGCGAATGTTGTCCAGCGCTGCTCCCACGGCCCGCTGATTGGGCGACTGTGCCAAACCCGTTGCCGTCAGATTTCCGTAAGAGGTTGGCGTTACCACGAGTGAGAGCGCATTCGGCTCGTACAGCGCATCCAAGCGCGTGCCCGGCGCCAACCCGTCCGGCTGCGTCAGCCCGGCGAAGGAGCCGCTGACGCCGCCATCGGCCTGGATGACCTGGAGGACCTGGCCGAGCGCCGGCGCGTAGGCGTTGGTCGCGCTGCCCGTGATGCCACGCAGCACCGGCTGCAGCTGGCCCGCAGCCGTGAAGGCGCTGCCCGTACCCTTGAGAATCAGCCGGCTGGTGTTGCCGGCACCGTTACCCGATCCTGTGCCATCCACGTTGAGCAAGAGGGTCGCACCGGGCGCGAGCGCGACCGGGGCCGTGAAGGTCAGCGTGCCCGGCGAGTTGCCGGGCGCCAGGGTGCCCATGACGAGGGTGGGCGCGCCGATCGTTCCAATGCCGCCCAGGACGGCACCCGGAGCAACCATGAGGCCACCGACGTTCAGCGTGCCATCCACGCTCAGCTGCCCCTCCCCGACAGCCACCACACTCGTGCCGCTGGTGCGACCGGCCATCCGGAGCTGCCCCGCGCCGGTCTTTAACACCGTGCCGGTGAAGGTGTTCGTGCCGGAGAGGTTCAGGGTATGGCCGGCGGTATTCAGGACGGCACCGCCATCGGCGACCACGAGAGCACGGGCGCTCGCGACATCGGC
The DNA here is from genome assembly GCF_049629625.1 of Roseomonas chloroacetimidivorans. NCBI lineage: Bacteria > Pseudomonadati > Pseudomonadota > Alphaproteobacteria > Acetobacterales > Roseomonadaceae > Roseomonas > Roseomonas chloroacetimidivorans. The sequence goes on from NZ_JBNBZS010000033.1 coordinate 51,671, forward strand.
GCCGAGGGAGAGCGCGGCCCCGTTCAGCAGCAGCTGGTTGGACGCGGCCCCAAGCGCAGAATCGCCACTGATGGCGAGGGTGGCCGCGTTTACTGAGACATCACCGAGGAAGTCGTTCACGCCCGTGAGCGTCAGGGTGCCACCGCCCATGGCGGTTAGCCCACCGGACCCGCTGATCGGCCCCGAGAGGGAGACGGAAAAACCGTTGGTGTCGAAGGTACCGCCATCGCCGCCGAGCGTCACGCGACGCGCCGAGCTCAGATCGGCGAGGGCGCGCAGCGTGCCACTCGTCAGAGCAAGCGCTCCCGAAGCACCGCCCATGCTGGCGTCAGCGGTGATGGCCAGGATGCCGCCATTCACCGTGGTGCCGCCCGTATAGCTATTGGCGCCGGTCACAGTGAGCACGCCGCCTGTCGTGCTCAGCCCCCCCGGGCCCGAGATCGGGCCGCTGATCGCGGCTGCACCGCCCAGAGAGAGGCTGGTGTCGGAAACCAGGTAAACCGGAAGTTCTGCGGCAAAACCATTCGGCAGCCCCACAGGCCCCTGCAAGCCCAACATCGGGGTCACCGCCCCATACTGTCCGCTGACGTTTCCGGTCCAGCGGAGGCCGTAATATCCGTTGTCCGCATCGTAAAAAATGTCGTAGCCGCGCAGGAAATGCAGGCCGGTGTTGACGAAGAACCGGTCATTTCCGCGGATGAAGGGGTCATGCGGATTGAGCGGGTTCGCCGGATCTCCGATCAGGATATCATAGGAAGCAAGCTGCGGCGTGGTCTGACTCGGGAACAGAAGGATGATGCTTGTGCCGGTCGGAACGGGCTGGTTTCCCGTCACGCTCGGGTCCAGCACTAGGCCGGCCTGGGCCGGAGCGCGCAGGATGAGACCGGTGATGCCGGTATCCACCAGCACATTCCCGCTTCCCGCTACGCCATTGACGGAGATCTGCGCCGGCACTTGCTGCCATTCGCTGTGGGACGCCGTGCTATGGGCGGGATCCTGGAGCAGCTTGATGAAGGCGGCCCCGGCCGTGCTCTCGCTCGACAGTCCAAGCGTCAGGCCCGAGCGGCTGACGCTGTAGCCCATTGTCCAGCCGGAGGGCAGCGGCTGGAGGGCCGCTCCCGGAGTGGTTGCGACCGAAACAAGGTTCAGAAGCGGATTGAAGGAGGGGGCAGGCTGGCTGTCCGCGGAGCGGCCGAAGCCGATGCCCATCATGGACACGCCGGTCGTCAGCGGGTCCGTCGTGCAATGCTGGCCGCTGCAGGTTCTCTTACTCTCGACCTGAAGGACGGGAACCAGCGCTTCCGCAACTGGGTTGTTGTTAGCGTCTAGGATAGTCACTCTGTCCAGGTATCGCTTACCCACGTAATAGTAGTTGCTGCTACTGTAATACTGGCTACCGGACCCAAGAAGCACGGCACCGGAGCTGGGGCGATAGTTGTCCGGGGTGGCGATAATTCCGACCGAACCCGTATCCATAACGAAATCATGGGTTGTCTGGCTGTTGTTCGATTGCAGTCTGATCTGGGGAAGATGGGCGAGATCGGTGTTCGTGCCGCCATTGGCAAAGGGCACGAAGACGGAAGACGAACCGGCGTAGAGATTCCACCCCGCTGTTTGAGCCTCGGCAGCGGGGATCAGGTTGATTGCTGCAATCAGGCCCGCACCGGCCAGCGAAAGCCTCCGCGGATTACCAACGCGGCGATGCCTCCGGACTAGTGGCGCGGGGGGGAGTTTGGCCAGTCCACGGCCGATCAGGTCGGGCGCGGCGCCAGGGGCGTGAGACATGAAGTCCTGCTAACTCAGTGATCTAAAGCTTTGGATTGAGCACAACTTAATGGGGAATTCCGAGGCAGCGTGCAACTTGTTTCTTATGTGGGAACATGAGAGTGCCAGGAATGTGCCCTGCCTCTCACAAGAGCCTCCATCGGCCTTGGTTCCGGCGAGCAATCCGCAAGCCCACGATCTGTTGAGCCGGAGTTCGCTGCCAGGCATTGTCACGTTGATCGGCACCGAGGTGAGCTTGGCGGCTAGGTGGGGGTAGCGGGACGTCATGCCGTGGCTTGGACGCATGTTTCCTGCCAGCCCCCGAAGGCTTGGTCGCGCGCATGACGGTACTTGATGGCGCTCATCAGATGCCCCTTGAGCGGAAGTGACCGTAGATCATGGCGTGTGCCGAAAGGAAGCGCTGGGCATGCCCGGGCGACTTGATGCTGTGGACGACGCCTGCCCCGTCGTGGGCATGGGATGGTAGGATTCCATAGGCCCAACTCCAAGGAGCTGTGCCATGCATCGGGAAATTGCCACCCTCGGTCTCGACCTCGCCAAGAACGTGTTTCAGGTCCATGCGGTCAGCGGTGACGGGCGCGTTGTTGTCCGCCGCCAACTCCGCCGCGCCGAGGTCCTCAAGTTCTTTTCGGCCCTGCCCCCGTATCTTGTCGGCATGGAGGCGTGCGCATCAGCGCACCATTGGGCACGCGAGCTGATCGCGATTGGGCATGAGGTGAAGCTGATGCCGCCAGCCTACGTTAAGGCATATGTAAAGCGCGGCAAGACAGATGCTGCTGACCTCGAGGCGATTACTGAGGCCGTGACACGGCCGACTTTTGAGGAGGTTCACGACCGCATCCAGGCAAGCAGAAGATTGCCATCCGGTTCGCGTCGGTAGGAACCGCCGAGGTGATGCGACCAAACACTAGTTTCTGGCGCCTTCAGCCGAATGCTTTGGGACAGGTTAGGGGCGTGGGTCTCGCCCCGGGTAACACGTTCAACACGCCAGCGATCCATGCCGACATCGCGAAGGCGCTCAGCCTTTTTGCTGTGCATATGAACCGCGTTCTGCAGGATCTCCGACTGGGTCGGTTGATTACCTGAGCCGGCATTCACGCTCACCATCCTCGAGTGGAAGGAACGGCAGGACCTTGCCCTGTCCGACGCGACCAATCCGCATCAGGTCCACCACGGACGCCCCTAATCCTGGGTCTGCGACTGGACTGGTGGACTGGTCTGCCCGGCGGTGATCTGGTCTTCGGACGTGCCACCTTGGAGCTTCTTGGGGTTTTCGGGGCGGCATCGTCATGACCACGATCAGCCTGGACCATGCCCAATGGGTGCCACTGATGCTTGTGGCGCAGCAGATTCTGCTTGCGTGGAAGCGCGACAAAGAGGCGCTGCGCCGCTTCGTTGAAGCCGCGCTCTGGATCGGCCGGACTGGTGCGCCGTAGCGTGACCTGCCCGAGGCACCGGGCCTTTGGTCCAGCGTCTACCACCGCTGGCGGTGCTGGTGCCTGTGCGGCTGGTGGAAGTTGGTTTTCGAACCGTTCCGCCCGATCCTTCCAGCAGACAGGCTGCTGCTTCCGGACAGCACCACATGCAAGGCCCACCGCGCCGCAAGTAGTGCCGTGGACAGCACGGCGGCCGCCGAGGCGCTCGGCCGTAGTCCTGGCGGGCTCTGCTCCAAGCTGCCCGCCTGCGCCGATGGCGCGGGTCGGGTCCTCTGGCCGATCGCCAGCCCCGGACACCACTCGGACCTGCGCTATGCCAGCGCACTCGCCTCGGGCATCCCGGCCTGCGACGCCGCACTCGACCGGGGTTACGTCTCGGCCGCCCTGCGCGCAGCCTTCGCCGCCGAGGGCTGCGCGGCCCATACCTTGCCCAAGCGGGGCATGGTCGATCCATCTGCCTGGGATCCCGAGCTATATGCCTAGCGCCACCACATCGAGAAGCTGTTCCCTGGCCTCAAAGACTGGGCTCGCATCCCCTCTAGCGCGACAAAACCCGGCGCCGCTCGATGGGCCTCACCCATCTCGCCGACGCGATGGTCAACCTACGCATCGCGGAGCCAAGTCACAGACCCTAGCTCCGGAGCGGAGCGCGGATGCATCGGTCCTCTATGCTGCGACCTTGAACTCTGACCTCCCGCCAAGAGGCCGTGAGCATGAGTCCACGGCGAGGTCACTGCCACGATCTTCATCATCGATGATTGTAGTTCATTCAGGCACATTCCAATAAGTTGTGCCGCCTTTGAACAAGAACTCTTATGCGGGAATCAGAAAAATTTTCTCGATCGCCAAATGAACGATAAATCCGTGATCATAAAGCAATGTTAATGCATTCGGTGCCGTCCAGGCCGCTTCATTGATCCGCGCTTGGACGGAGAGAAACTCGGAATGAATCCGCTGGCTTCGATTGTTATCCCTGCATATAATGCTACAAGTTTTCTCCCGGACGCGATATCTTCTGCACAAGCGCAGACGCTCCAGAATATCGAAATCGTTGTGGTTGACGACGGATCGACAGACTCAACTTGGAAAATCATCGTGGCTGCAGCCGAGAAAGACCGGCGCATCGTCCCAGTGAGGCGCTCTCGTCGTGGAGGCCCTTCTGCGGCTTGTAACGAAGGTTTCAGGAAAGCCCAGGGGCGCTGGATCGCCCTGCTTGATGCCGACGACCTCTTCTTGCCGCAACGGGTAGAACGTCTCGTGTCCATTGCGGAGGATCGTGGTGCCGATCTCCTCGCGGATGATTTGCTGGAGCGCAACTTTGAGACGGGAGCCGATCTCGGGCGTCACTTCGGCGAGACAGTAATGCGCACCGAGGCGCCGCTTACACTGAAGGAGATGCTGCGGCGGGATATGCCGCATCTATCATCCAAGCTCGGCTATGTGCAGCCGATCAAGCGCAAGGCATTCTTGGACAGGACAGGCGTCTGCTTCGCCGAAGATATCGGCGGAGGTGAGGACTTTCTCTTCTATTTCGAGTGCGTTGCCCGCGGCGCCCGCTTTTATCTCACACCGGAAGCTTACTATATTTACCGCATCAGGCAGGGTTCGGTCTCAACCAGCAAGCCAATGCGGCACTTCGTGAGCCAAGCAAATCGGCGCAAGATGGAAATCGCAGCCGGCTGTAATGATCCAGAGATTCATAGACTTCTGCATACACGCCAGAGGGCGCTCGACCTCAACAATCTTCGCTGGGCAGCTCACGAGGGCCGCTATCGTGAGGCCCTATCCTATGTCCAGATAAAATCTCCGCTGCACCTGCTGCGCCAAGTTGGCTGCGCGGTTAAGGCCGCTCACAGAGGCCGCACGGCGCGAAAGGCGGTGGTTTCCTCCCGAACATCAAACCCAGTCCAGGTACAAGGTTCGTGACGAACTGGATGCTTCGTCGCGCTCTCACGCAGGCGGAATCTGCTGCACCACAAGCAGCAACGACACCCATTGGGCATCGTCCAGGCTCATCCTGGTCATGACCATGCCGCCCCGAAAACCCCGAGTACTTCCAAGGTGGCACGTCCGAAGACCAGATCACCGCCGGACAGATCAGTCCGCCAGTCCAGTTACAGACCCTAGCTGATTTTTCGCCTTGTAGGCCAAGCTTACACTTCTCGCGGACGGTGGCGGCCGCCTCGCCGGATCCCGGAGCGGACATCGCTGATACGATGCCGCTGAGCCGTGCCTCGCCGGATGTAAGGATGCCAAGCCTCGCCTCTACGGGTCTGTCCCAATACTCATTTGGCGCGGTATCGATGCCGGCGGCTCCTCTGAGCTGTAGCGAGACGATGCGAATCTCTGTTCCGCTCTCTTCACATCTCGCTTGGGCCGGCAACGCCCTGCTATGCGGAAGGTTCGAGGAGTCCATCCTCTCGCCTGTGGTGACCCCGTGCCCCTTAGAGCAGTCCTCTTCGACGCTGAAGGAACCCTCGTCGATCCCTCGGATCAGCACGCCGCTGTGTGGACGGACGCCTCCGCCGAAATCTGGCCCGATGTCGCCTTCGCGGAGGCGTGCGCACGTAGCGGCAAGGACAGGGACCAGCTCATGCCGGTTCTCGTAGCCTTCCCGTTCACGGGCCGTGGTGCACGATGAGCGATCGTTGCGATCGCGGGCCAATGGACGGCCCCCCCGACCTTCTCGGCGGTGCGCAGCTGCGCACCATCGCCATGCCCCGCGACACGAACGCGGGCGGCAGCATCTTTGGCGGCTGGACGCTGTCACAGATGGACCTCGCCGGTGGAACCGTCGCGGCGGAGCGGGCGGGCGGGCCGGTCGTGACGGTTGCGATTGAGGCCATGCGGTTTCTCCACCCGGTTGCGGTGGGTGATGAGGTAAGCTGCTATTGTACCCTCGGCGAGGTCGGGGAGACCTCGGTCGCCGTGCGGATCGAGACCTGGGCCCGCAGGCGCGGCAGCAAACATGCCGAGAAGGTCACTGACGGCGTGTTTACCTACGTCGCGGTGGACGAGGCGGGACACCCTCGCGCTCTGTCCGAGGCGGCCGGGGGCGCGGGATGACCCTCTTCAGCTACCACATCTCCCACGAACAGTTCTCGCCGAGCGAACTCCTCCGCCTCGTCCGGGAGGCCGAGGGCGCCGGCTTCGACGCGGCCTTCTCGTCGGATCACCTCCAGCCTTGGGGACCGTCGCAGGGGCATTCGGGGTTTACCTGGTCCTGGATCGGCGCCGCGTTGGCCGCGACCGAGTTCCTGCGTTTCGGGCTCATCACCGTGCCCGGCGGCTGGCGCTACCACCCTGTCGTGCTTGCCCAGGCCGTCGCGACCCTCGGGGAGATGTTCCCCGGGCGCCTTCCATGGATTGCGCTCGGTAGCGGCGAGGCGATCAACGAGGCGGTCACCGGCAAACGCTGGCCCGAGAAGGCGGAGCGCAACGCCCGGCTTCGCGAGGGGGCTGAGATCATGCGCGCGCTGCTTGCGGGCGAGACGGTGACCCATCGCGGTCGCCTCAAGGCGACTGAGGCGCGGATCTGGTCACTTCCGCGGACACCGACACGCCTCGTCGGTGCGGCGGTGAGTGAGGCGACAGCGGAGTGGCTTGGCGGCTGGGCCGACGGGCTGCTGACGGTTGGGACGGACCCGGCGAAGCTCCGGCGCGTCGTCGAGGCATTCCGCCGCGGCGGAGGAGAGGGAAAGCCCGTCCACCTCAAGCTGGACCTCAGCTGGGCGGAGACCGAGGCCGATGCGTTGCGCCAAGCGCATGATGGATGGCGCTACAACGTCCTGGGAGGGGACCTGAACTGGGAGCTGCGAACACCGGCCCAGTTCGAGGCCGCGACGCGATTTATTCGGCCCGAGGACCTGCGCGAGACGGTTCACGTGTCTGCTGACCTTGGCCAGCATGCGGCCCTCCTCTCCGAATGTGCCGAGCTCGGCTTCGAGAGCATGGACCTGCACCAAGTCGGCGGCGATCAGCGCGCCTTCATCGCGGCCTTTGGCGAGCGGGTGCTGCCCCAGCTGCGGCAGTAGGGCGTGCATCCCTCAGCAGTTATCATGACGGAGGCAAGGGTCGATCTCTCAGCCGAGACCGGCCTATTCGCGCTTGTCGAGGCTGGGGCTGAGATCGGCGCTGGCTGCCGGTCGGTTCCTTCGCCGCAGTCGGGCCGGGTGTGGTGCTCGGTCCCGATTGCCGGATCGGCGCGCTGGCCAGCCTGAGCTACTCCATCTCGGGTTCCCGCATCTACGTGTATTCGGGCGCCTGCATCGGGCAGGAGGAGTTCAGCTTTGCGTCAACCAGGACGGGTTCCCCTCGGTTCCGCATCTTGGTCGGATGATCCTTGAGGACGATGTAGAGGTCGGCGCGAATACGACCATTGACCGAGGCTCAACAGGGGACACGGTAATTGGTGCAGGGTCGCGCCTCAATAACTTGGTGCAGATCGGGCACAACGTCCGCCTTGGTGCTGCTGCGTCGTGGTGACGCAGGTCGGGATCGCCGGCTCGAAGGTGCAGGAAGCCTTTGTCCAGGTTGGCGGGCAGGCAGCCATGGCCGGGCACTTACAGATCGGCAAAGGCGCGAGGATTGGTGTGCAGGTCGGCGTCATGTCGGATGTGCCTCCCGGCGCCGCGCTGGTCGGCAGCCCAGCCCAGCCAAGGCAGGACTTCTTCAGACAGGTCGTCGCCCTGAAGCGTTTGCGCCGCTGTCGAATGGACTGAGCCGCGAGGGCGTTGCCCCGATCTGTGTGTTGCCTGTCCTACTTAGATACCAGCATGGCGGGGGTGCTGTTCGTTGAGCCACGCAGCATCCAGGGTAGGGCTATAAACTACAAGGCACCAATATGGACTCTGCTCAGCGACTGGCAGGCACGCCTTTTGTGGGTGTGCCAACCAGGCCGGGCACTCCAGAGGAAAGCCATGTGCTTTGGCTTCCTCCTGCCTCTGGTTACTCAACATAAACGTGCGGTATTCATCGGCTGCAGTTTCGGCATCCATATCGGCCGGAATGAGTTCGCTCGCACGAATTGCGTCCGAGATTGCTGCCCAATTGCCTGTAAGACGCTAGTGCGATGGCTGCGGCCTACCGGTCCGGCGCGACCGGACGCGTCCGCTTCGGCACCGGCGCAATGCCCTGCATCCACCTGCTGTCGCCCTGGCCGGGGCAAATGTCCACGTGATAGTGGGGCCACCGACGTGGCCGCATTCCACCGGTCGGCTGATGGGCGATGCCGACCACACCCCGGACCGATAGGGCAATCGACGCCCTCGTTTTGGGCAAGCGTGGCGGCAGTCGAGGCGCGAAGAGCGGCCGGGAAGCCGGGCTCCAAGCCCAGGCGCCGGCCGCTCTATCCAGCCCTCAGAAGGAGCCGGGCAACAGAAGCCTAGGCCTGCACACTCTAATCCAACGACGGATTCCGGTTCCCCGACGAAAGAACCCCGCCGGATAGTCCAGGCGGGGTCTAGTTCGATCAGAAAACTTAGGATGCATTCAACCTACGCTTGAATGTGCGCTGTATGTCATGCACGCTTGTTTCAGCTTTTGTGTAACGTGTTTCATTCCACGATTAGAAAACCGCTGACCAGCACCCGCGATGGACGCCGACTGGCAGCTCTATGCTGCTGGTACCGCGCGGACACCCGGTAGGCCGCCGCCCCAGGTGCCGAGGCGACGGCCCGGTCGGGTGAGGCGGCCGGCTCCTAGCCGCCCGAACCTAGGCTAGAGCGCCGGGCATTCAGGCAACGACGGATTCCGTTCGCTAAACGCAAAAAGCGGCCGGGGACGAGGACGCCCCTCACCCACCGGCCGCTCAGTCTTGCAGGCAGAACGTGTTGCAGCGCTCCGGACGATCCCGCAGTGCGACAAGCCTGCGCCCGAACCCGACAAACGTCGCCCTACGTTTCCGGCATTAGATACGGCACTGGCAGCTTCCCGTGGTCCATCCACGAATCGAGCACGCCCATGAGCAGCTCCTTGTTTCCCACCCCGCTCGGCAAATCTGCCGGCCCGCCCTCCAGGTAGAGGAGCGTCTGCTTGCGGTTCTAGCGGATGTGGGCGCCGTGGTAGGACCAGCTCGGGCCGCCGTACTTCCCCTCCTGGGCAGTTGGCCGGAGTTCGTGGCGGGTGGGCTCGGGAAGGAGGTCAGACATGGACAGTGGCTTCTAGCATCCGCAGGAGAAGCTCTCGATCCTCCGGCCGGACCCGGCGCCATACCCGGATCAGCTTCACCTCGTCGGGCGCTTCGATCGTCTCAGGCGTGTCGAAGCCGAGAATCTCCCCGAGCTTAACCAACAGCTTCGGCGAGGGTGCGAACTCCCCCATCTCTATCCGGTGAATGGCTGCAGGGGACACCTCCGCCAGCTTCGCCAGAGCTCGCTGCGTCAGCTTGCGGGCTACCCGATGCTGCCGAACCGTATCGCCGATTCCCATACGCTTATGGTGCCGCGCGCTTGGCGCGAGGGCTATGTGCAAGGCGGGGCGGCCACGCTCTTATTGGCCTGAAGCTCCAGGTGGGGGTCGATAGCGTGTCGAAATACCCCCGGCCAGAGTCCTGCATCGAGATGCAGCGGGAGGTTGGCGCCCGCGTGCAGATGGTGCGACAGATCCGCAAACCTAATCGCGCCAAGGCTGCCCGACAGTTAAGCCTAGATCCGTCCACCCTCGCGAAGATCGAGCAGGGGGACCGGGCGCTTAGCATTTTCAACATTAAAGAGATTGCAGATCAGAATGGCGTTTCGGCGGACTTCTTGTTGCGGGGCAAGCTGATTGCTGAGACGGACATGGCCATGGCCCTTCGCTTGGCTGCCGAGCACCCGGAGTTAGGTCTCCCAAAAGGGTACTGGTCCCCTTACACCGGCACCCTCAGCGCCGCGCCTAGTACGTCTACCGGACCAGCCACGCGACCGCCAGCACGCCCACCGTTCCGACCGATCAGGGATCGCCGGCAAGGCGAGGGTGATCTATGTGCTTGCGCCTCTTCGCAATTCAGCGCCTAGCCTGTCGGTGCCCCAGTGCTTCTTCGACACCCACGACAGCGACAGACACTTCAAGGACGCAGTGGGCTTGAACCTGCCCGACCCCACTGCAACCAGGGCGGCCGGCATTGCGGCTCTGCACGATGTTCTTCACGAAAAGCGCCCCGACGGGGACATGCATGCGGTGATCATCGATGTGAGAGACGCAGATCGCCGCCGCATCTACACTGCAGCCGTGTCGCTGATCGGGCGCTGGGTCGATTGAACGCCCCTTATTCTCTCGCTAGGTGGCATTCAGCGTCACCTGACATAGCTTTCTGGCCGGCGGCTTCGGCCACCCATCGGCAGCATGGATCTCAGCCGAGGCCTCCTGAAACGGCAGAGCTGCAACCACAGCGGGTTGATCGCCTCATCCGGCCTATTTACACCTACCCACGATTTCGTGAGAACAGAGGACCCGGCGATGCTGCCGCGACGTCTAGTTCCGGCTGCCATTCTGATTGCCTCCCTGCTGGCTAGCTCAGCCCCGGCTTGGGCCCACTGCGCAAAGCAGGAGGACAGGGAGGCTCTGAAGGTCAGCCTGCTCCGGGTATACCTGATGAACATCGCGATGTTCTGCAACGAACCGGGCCGGCTGCTCGATGCCCTTGCGCCCCATACGCCGGAGATACGCGCTGCGGAGGATCTCAGCGTCCAGCACTTCGGCTCGGCCGATAATTTCCGGAACTACATCGCTACGCGGACGAAGCGACAGATCGAGGAGCTTTCAAGGGCTGGACCGCGCGCGTGCCCCGCGGCGCTCTCCATCTTCGACCGGCTGCCTTCGCGGCCTGCTCCGGGTGCCCTGGCTGCATTCGCCGACCAGCCAGACATAGTTGTCTCCCTGCAGCAGGGTACTCACCCGCTCTGCCCCCCTGAGCAAGAGCAGCGCCTTATTCCGGCGGGCTGAGTGCCGCAGGTCCGCGTGGGGCACCACATGGGCGAACAGCCATTCCTCTTCGGGCCGCCTCAGACGACTTGGCTCATGTCGCCGTCCCGAGATTCACCCAGGAGGCTGCTTCTAGCGCCTCACCTTGGCCCACTGCTCTCCCTGGGGGGGGCGCCTCTCCCAGGACATCGTAAGACTGTTCGATGCGCTCGGCCTGTTCGAGGCAGCGTCGTGCCATGCCCTTTAAGATTACCTGGTCTGAAGGTAGGCTGATCTGGTCCGCCACCCTCACACACATGGCAGCTTCCTCGCGCAGCTTCCGCGCCTCATCCAGGATCATTGCTCTCAACCTCAATGCGCGTGGCTTTAGCGCCGGGAGCAGAGCCTCTGTTCCGTGGAGCTAGCCCAGAATGCGCGTCGGTCAGCGCATGCAGCCTTATCGCTGCCCACCGGGATAAGTTTGACCTCGCCACCATCACTAGGAGCTCTGCTGCCCCAGCCGCAGATGCTCGCGAGCCAGAGCCAGGCTCTTTCCCATGAGCTGCACCAGGTTGATCGCCAGTTCGGCGGCTTCGGCATGACCACCCCGGATTAGCTGGACTACGATCTCGGCCTGCCGCCTCATTCGTGCTTCTCCGTCGCGGATGTGGCGCTCAGCCGTGTGCAGCGGCGTCTCGCTGCCCGCCCCCTCAGGTTCCTCCATGGCTGGCAGCCTTACGCCTCGGCCAAGATGGCAATGTGGGCTCGGGCGCGGTCGAGGGCGGCTGCCATCGCTGCCTCCCGGGTGGCCGTGCTACCGGCGTCAATCTGGCCTTCTTCCGGGTCGCCCTCGCTATCCGCCTCTACAATCTCCCAAAGCCAGGGATCATCGCCCCGGTCGGTCAGATCGCTTGGTAAGACCCGAAGTAACAGCGGCGGCTCACCCGTGGCGATTAGGAACTTCCTCCTCCAGGTACTGTCACCGTCTGACGTCCACTCGCTGGCAAGACAATCCACGCAATCACCTCTATGTCGCTCGCTGCGCCGTCGCCGATCGGGCGCGATGGAACCGCCGGAAACAGTCCGTTACGAACGACAGGAACTCAGGATAGGTTTCCGTCGGCCTGAGGAGCGTCGGTCAGGCCTCTCGGCTCCAAAGCCGCGCCTCAGCGCCTCGTCATTCTCCGGGGTGAGCTCCACGTTACCGGCCGGTGAGCTGCAAGGTGTATCGCACGTCGTTGCGCCACCTGCCCTGTGATTGGGCTACCTGATCGTGCCGCGATGGGGTGTGCTCGCAGGCGCAGCAAATCCTTGCTGATGAAATCGAATTTTTTCGGTGCGCCGCAAAAAAGTGTGTCGTGCCGGACCGGAGCCCCGCATCCTGGCTCCTGAGGAAGGGGATTTCCCCTTCTGCCGTGTGACTGGCGTTTCCTCCCTAAACTCGGCCGCTCCCTCGGGGGCGGCCCTTCTTTTCCGCGGTGCGCCTCACACACCCCGCGGCAATCTCGCCGGCAGCACGATCCAGCTCGCTTAAAGGAAGTGGATGAGCCATGCCAGTTGAGGAGAAGGAACTCTACAGCAGCTCGAACGGAAACCAGTGCCATCTGGTTCGTGAGCCCCATTCGGGACGAGTGTTCGTCAAGCACACCCAAACCGGCGTCCGGCGGCGACACGTCACTGATCGCGGTGAGCGAATTCCTCGCGCAGGGTCACGGCCCCCAACACTAGGAACTACCGCGTCTAATCGGCACCTTGGTGGTATCCATCCGGCCGGGGCCGCGGGCTATCGAGCGCAGACGTGCTGACCGCGCTCACCGCTTCTGGTCGAGGCAGAGTTCCTTGAGGCTTTCGATGCCGTGCTCGGTGAATTTGAGCGTCGCGCGATCATCGGTGTCGTAGATCCAGAGGCGACCGTCCTCGGGCTCAAGTTGCGTGGCGAGATCCTGCAGCCATTCCTCATTCCCGCCGAGCATCAAGGCGACATGGGCGATGGTGAACACGCAGCTGGATGCGGCCATGGTCAGGCTGCCTCGGCCGCAGCCGCACCCCCGCGGGCCTTGCGCCAGTTCCAGGGTAGCAGTTCGTCAAGCCGCGAGGCGGGGTGGTCGGCGATGCGGGCCAGGACGTCGGCGAGCCAGGCGCGCGGGTCGACGTCGTTCAGCTTGGCGGTGATAATGAGCGAGTACATGGCCGCGGCCCGGTCGCCGCCCCGATCGCTGCCGGCGAACAGCCACGACTTCCGGCCGAGAGCCACTCCGCGCAGCGCGCGCTCGGCCGCGTTGTTGCTGAGGCAGATCCGTCCGTCGGACAGGAACCGGGTGAAGGCCTCCCAGCGCATCA
>NZ_JBNBZS010000034.1:0-63276 GCF_049629625.1 Roseomonas chloroacetimidivorans
CCGCCAACCGCCGCCGCGTGCTTCATCTCCGTCGCGCCGCAGCCGCGCTCGCCATTCTCGCCGCAGCGTAGGCTGGCAGCATCAGCCAGCCTGCGAGTGCACTTCTGGCGCGAGAGCTGACAGATCCCACCCACCGCACCAGCGTCTACAGGAACAACGGGCTCGAACAGGATCACCGGGGCATCAAGGGCCGGATCCGATGTATGCGCGGGTTCAAGAGCTTCATCTCGGCAGAGCGCTTCTGTCGCAGCTACGATGAACTTCGCAACCACTTCCGCCCTCGCCGCCGCTACAACCAGCATGTCCCCGCCAACCGCCGCCGCGTGCTTCATCTCCGTCGCGCCGCAGCCGCGCTCGCCATTCTCGCCGCAGCGTAGGCTGGCAGCATCAGCCAGCCTGCGAGTGCACTTCTGGCGCGAGAGCTGACAGATCCAGATATTCAGCGCCCGCATGGCCACGGCCTGGGTGACGGCGAGGTCGGCAAGGATGCGCTTGGCCTCGGCCGCGCGTAGGCCGCTCTTGATCATGCCGATCCGCTTGATCGGCTCGGCCCGGAACACCTCCACGTAGGACAGGGCCGATCCGACTGGCCGCCGCACCGCCCTGCGGCGCGGGCGGCTCACCGTGGCGTCCAGCTGCGACATCTCATCTGCTCCTTTGAGCAATACATAAGGCCAAATGAGCGGTGGTGCGAGGGGTTTCCCAGCTGCGGCTTGGTGACGTAATCCTCTTTCGAGCCGTAAAGATCGGCCACCTTGACGAACTACATACATACAGCTTGCAATACGACCAGTCTTCTAGATGAACATCCATGTTGACAAAGTTCCATAAAGATGGCTTGCCCTCTCCCGGCCTGCTGAAGGGGGTGCTGGTATGGACGTTGTGGTCGCCGCCTCAAGGAAGGGCGGCAGTGGGAAGACGACGGTTTGTAGACACCTTGCCGTCGAGGCCGAGCGCGCCGGGGATGGCCCTGCGGTCATCTTGGATGCCGATCCTATGGGCGGCCTTAGCGGCTGGTGGAATGCCCGGAAGGATGAGACCCCCCGCTTCGTGCCGTCCTCCCTGGACGACCTGCCCCGGACGCTAGCGGCGCTAGAGAAGAGCGGCGTCCCGTTGGTGTTCATCGACACGGCACCGGCCGCCGACGCCGATCTGCGCGCGGTGGTCTCCCACGCCTCGCTTGTTATCGTTCCCGTGCGGCCGTCCCCCGATGACCTCCGGGCAATCGGGAGCACGATCGACATCGTCGAGCGACTCGGGAAGCCTATGGTCTTCGTGGTTAACCAAGCGACCAAACGGGCGAACATCACGGGGCAGGCGGCCATCCGGCTCAGTCAACACGGTACTGTGGCACCCGCCATTGTCCATCACTCAGTCGCGTTTCCGGCGAGCGGAGTGGATGGCCGAACTGTACAGGAGGTGGACCCGAAGGGCACGCCGGCGGCTGAAGTCGCGGAGCTCTGGTCATACCTGCGCGCGCGCCTTGCTCGGCAGGCACCTGGGCAGTAGAGACGGCCAGCCATACAGCAAACAATACATATAGGTGTCTTCATGGCTACAAAGCCTGCTGACCTTTCCGCACTGGAGATCCCGCGTGTTGAAAAGGGCGCTGCGGTCCCGCTCGCTTCCAAGCCGGTCCCGGCGCCGGAGCCGCCCCCGCCGGCGGCCGTGCCCGCCACGGCGGAGATGCCGCTCGGTGAGGTCCGTGAGCCCAGCACCGCGGCCACCTTTCGGTTACCCATCAGCCTGCAAGAGCGCTTGCGCGAGGCGGCCCATCGGCGCCGCATCACAAAGACGGACATCGTGGAGCGCGCTCTCAACGAGTACCTGAAGGGCATGGGTTTCTAGGAGAGGGCGCCTGAACCTTCTGGTGCCGGCATCGCATTGCTAGATGTATGTATGCGCAGCAATCAATGCTAGCAGACATTCATAATGGACGTGTTGGACTCATGAAGGAATTGAGCCGCTGACGCTGGTGGAACACGCCGTCCTGGTAGGTGAGGACGTCGGCTAAGACAGCGTATGACTGCTGAACCGTCGCGGCTGAGGGCCAGCTTAGGGCTGAGTCCAGAGGACATCTACACGGCAAACAGAGCAGTCACGCCTCTCACCCCGAGGCACCGTCTCATCATGTTGCTGGATTTCTGTATGGCTGTATTGCAGTCAATAAGGACATCCATTCGGGCCTACGAGTGCATTGGACTGTTGAAGGACTTCCGTGGGCTGCGGTGGCCTACTTGATGCGCGGGGCGACCGGGGGCTTGGAGGGGTGCAGCAGCAGCCCGGTGTCGGTCACATCGATCCGGGCGTCCGGATAGACGGCCATCGCCAGCTTCAGGTTGTCGAGGAATCGCGCCCTGAAGTTGTCCAGTCTGTTGAAGGCGACGCCGAACTGGGGCTTGAGCGCCCGCCACGAAACGGGAGTCGGCGACTTCAAAGAGTGGAGCCTGTAGGCGGCCCATGCGTAGAGGTCCAAGGCCATGCTGTTGTTGTTGAGGGCGCGTATCGCGGCCTCTTCCAGCGGCACGGGGTGACGCCGGAGTTGTTCGAAGAAGCCCTCGCTGAGTCGGGCCTTCTCCGCAAAAAGAGAGCCCTGACCCGGTGCACCTTCCTCGTCCATGTCGACAAAGAAGGCCGTGTCCACAATGGTCTGCTGCATCATGCCTGCAGCGGCGCCGGTGCGGACGTGAAAGCTTAGCTTGCACATGGCCAAGCGCTCGGCTTGCTCACGCACTTGGTCGGCTGAGCGACCGCCGATGGGAACCCCGAGCCGCTTCATCCACTGCGTCAAATGGGCGCCGAGTTCTACCTCCCGACTCCCCGACTTTAGAGCCTCGGACTGGAGATAAAGTAGGATAAGTCGGGCGCGGCTTCCGAAGGGGACGCCCACATGCACGGGCTCGCCGCCAGGACCGGGACGCATGCCTGGCTCGACGACGAGGGTCACGCGTTCACCGCTGACCTGCCAGCCTTTGCTGTCTGGAAGACGTCGATGGGGTAGGGCGGCTTGGCACCATCCCGAGAACAGGTAGCCTACCCCCTGCTCCTCGTCGGATAAGTAGGCAGCGGCCGCCTCAACCTCGTTGCGCCCGAAGTCGTCGATCAGCAGCGTGGCCTGCTTCCCAGCTTCCTCAATGGCTTTGTGAACAGCGCCCATGGGTCGGGAATATGCAGTATAGGGGCTGCTTTGTCGCCTTGGGATTTTGAAGGGCCGGCTACTAGGGAAGCTATTTGAAAAACTACTTGTAGTTGGACCTTCAAGAATCCTGTGGGCAGTTCCGGCAAGCCTTTGACCTGGTACAACGCTTCCCAGGAGGGCCTCCTTCAAGAGTCCAACCCAAGCCCTTCAATAGTCCAACGGCGCCTGTGGGAACCAGGGCGCTGTCGACGTGTCGGAGGCATCCCGACTCGGGCCACCAAAGTTCCCACCTCATCCGTCGACGCAAGTGCAGCCAGAGACCCGCTCCCAAAGGATGATGGCTGGGTGCTGCGCCTCTTAACCCTCGAGCGAACCGGGATAGGGGAGCGGATAGCCGGCGTGCTGGACGGCCTTGCTCGCGGCGGGACGGGAGGCCCGGACTATGCCGCCGCTCTGGTCGCCACCCCCGATGGCGACTGCGCGGTCCTCGCGGACACCGCCAGGGGTGCCAGGCGTGTGGAGCGCATCCGTTCCGGGCTCAGCAGAGCAGGGCGCTGACCGGCTGGTCCTACGCCGCCCACCGGAAAAGCCAGCAGATCCAGGCACAACAGCCTTCTCTGGCCAGGTACACGGGCACGATAATCCTCCATTATCGTGCCTGAGGGGAAAGGCGAGGGGGATTGCCATCGAGGCGCCGGCCCGGGCAGACTGCGCGCGGGCGGGAGGATGGGCGCGGGGGCGCCGCCGCAGCCGGCCGAAGAGGGTAGGGTGTTGATTTGCGTTGAGATCTGACCCGGGAGTGGAGTGAACCCCTGGAGCTGGACCACTGGGGCACCCGGAACTGATACGCTGGCCGGACCTCCGATCAGGAGAAGGTCATGTCATCCCGAGGCCCCTATCGGCGTCACACGCCGCAGTTCAGGCTTCAGCTGTGCCACGAGATCCGCAGCGGTGCCATCGGGCGCCGTGATGCGGCCCGACACCATAACCTGTCGACCAACCTGCTCCAGCTCTGGCTGACCCAGTACGACCGGGGGGAACTCACCAACGAGGAGGCCGAGGCCTCGGTTATCGCGGAGTACGAGGCCAGGATCGCCGCGCTGGAGCGCAAGGTCGGCCAGCTCACGATGGAACTGGACTTGGCAAAAAAACGCCGCGCCTCCGCCTCGTGAGCGACAGCGAGACCTCATCGATCATCACCGGCCTCAGGCCTGCTCCATCCGACGGAAGTGCCAAGTGATCGGGTTGTCGCGTAGCAGCTACTACTACCAGGCCCAGGAACGCTCTGTCGCGTTGACGGACAGCGAGCTGGAGGAGCTCATCGGCACCGTCCAGGATGAGCTGCCCGGATACGGCTACCGCAGGGTGACGCAGGAACTCAGGCGACGGGGACACCTCATCAACCATAAGCGCATCGCCCGGGTGATGCGGACGAAGGGCATGGGGATCAAGCCACGACGGCGGCATGTGCGCACCACCGACAGCAGGCATGACAGCCCGATCTTCCCTAACCTCTACCAGAACGTCATCCCGGCCGAGCCGAACCGGGTATGGGTGGGCGACTTTACTTATATCCGGATCGCGTCGGGGTTCTGCTACCTGGCCGCCATCCTGGACGCCTGTAGCCGCAAGGTGGTTGGCTATGCCATCTCGCGCACCATCGACACCCCCCTGGCACTGGCTGCCCTGAGATCGGCCGTGCAGAGCCGCCACCCTCCGGCCGGATGCATCTTCCACACCGACCGCGGGTGCCAGTACGCCAGCGAGACCTACCGCCGGGCCCTGGCGGAAGCCGGGCTCCAGGGCTCGATGAGTTCCGTCGGCAACCCGTATCACAATGCACAGGCCGAGAGCTTCATGAAGACGCTCAAGGTCGAGGTCGAGGAGGTCTACATCGGCGGCTACGAGACGTTTCAGGACGTCGCGGAGCGTTTGCCGAGGTTCATCGAGGACGTCTACAACGCTAGGCGGCTCCACTCCGCCCTTGGCTACCAATCGCCCGACGAGTTCGAGAACCAACTGGTCCCGCACGTGGCTTAGTTCTGACCCGCCCGGTCCAGCCGCAGGGGTTCACTCCACCGGCGCCAAATCACCAGCGAGACCACCTCAAACGTGGTCGTTGGTGCCTTCCATGGGCTGATCCCGCGGATTTCAGACCCGATGGATGGCGGTCGGATTACCGACGGCTCAGTCCTGGCCCGGCCAGGCTGGCCCCCAGCCAAGCTCATCCGCTTCCTCGGCTCTCCGGACGAACTCCTACGCGGCGACGGCTGCGAGATGAGCCTTTACAGCACGCAGCGCGTCCTCGCGGCCCGTGTCGGGAATCGTTCACGAATCGGACGCGCCGAACCGCCCCTTCGCTAGATGCATATGAGCAGCGCCGCCCGCTAAGTGCGTATTCCAGTGATCGTGGGCAGCAGTTCCAGGCGATCGTGGGCACGAATTCCACGGCATCGTGGGCAGGCTTCATGCCGATTGGCTAATCGTTCAGGAAGGCTCTCTGGCGTCAAGCGTTTCGGTGGTCGTGGCGCGTCTGGCGGTGATGCGTCGCATGCTTTCGCCGCTGAGTTCGATGCGGTGGGCGTTGTGGACGAGGCGGTCCAGGATGGCGTCGGCCAGGGTTGGGCTGCCGATCACTGCGTGCCACTCCTCGACCGGCACCTGACTGGTGACGATGGTGGAGCTGCGCCCGTGGCGGTCTTCCAGGATCTCCAGCAGGGTTTCGCGTTCGGGTTGGGTCAGAACGGACAGGCCCCAATCGTCGAGCACCAGCAGTTCGACCCGGGCCAGAGCCTTGAGGGCCCGGCTGTGGCGGCCATCGCCACGGGCGATGGCCAGCGCCTCGAACAGCCTGGGCACGCGCTGGTAGAGCACGCGGCGGCCGTCGCGGCAGGCCTTGTGGGCGAGGGCGCAGGCCAGCCAGGATTTGCCGACGCCGGTCGGGCCGGTGACCAGCAGCCCCTCATGGCGGTCGATCCAGTCGCCGGCGACCAGCTTCTGGAACAGCGCCCGGTCGAGGCCGCGCGGGGTGCGCAGGTCGACGTCCTCGATGCTGGCATTGTGGCGGAGTGCCGCGTGTTTCAGGCGGGTTGTCAGGCGCCGGGTTTCCCGCTCGGCCGCCTCGCGGTCGACCAGCAGGCCAAGGCGCTCCTCGAAGGTCAGGGCGGCGATGTCGGGGGATCGTCGCTGGTCCTCAAAGCCCCTGGCCATGCCGGCCAGGCCGAGCGTGATCAGCCGCTCATGGGTGGGATGGACGAGCATGGGCTCTCCTCTGGGGGTCAGTGGAAGTAGCCGCCGCCACGGATGTTGCCGTGCAACGGGGGCGGCAGGCGGTCCGGCTCCTCTCCCAGGCAGGCCCGGTCGAGGCCGGTCTGGAGGATGGAGCGGATGGAGGTGACGGTGCGGGCGCGGATGCCGACGCCGCGGCCACAGGCCGCCTCGAGCCGCACGGCGCCATAGATCCGGGCCAGGCCGAGGATGCCGAGGCAGGTGCGGAAACCCTGCTCGGGGTGTGGCCGCGCCGCCATCACCGCCTCGCACAGCGCCGTGGTCGAAGGCCCGACCTTGCCGGCCTCCTCCAGCAGCCGCGCCGGCGTCCACTGGGCGTGGCGACGATGCGCGTTCGGCATGTGCTCGGGGATGGTGGTGTGGCCGCGCCGGTGCGGCACCCGGACATGGCTGGCCACGCGCTCGCCCTTGTGGAACACCTCAAGGGTCGCCTCACCGATGCGGAGGTCGACCAGCTGGCGGATCAGGCGGAACGGCACCGAGTACCAATGGCCGTCGGCCTCGACATGATAGTCCAGCCCGACCCGACAGCGTTTCCAACGAGCAAAGGCATAGGGCGGGGTCCGCAGGCCGCGGAGTGCCGGCGCATCCAGGCTGGCGAAAAGCTCTGCCCGGCTGGCGCCAAAGCCCCGCATGATCCGGGCATTCAGCTCCGCGGTCAGGATGGTGATGGCGGCATTGAGCTCCACCAGTGAGAGGAACCGCGCATGGCGCAGCCGCGCCATGATCCAGCGTTCCGCCAGCAGCACCGACTGCTCGACCTTGGCTTTGTCGCGCGGCTTGCCGGGCCGGGCCGGCAGGATGGTGGTGCCGTAGTACTCCGCCATCTCCAGGTAGGAGCGGTTCAGTCCCGGGTCATGCCGGTCGGGATTGGTGACGGCGGCCTTGAGATTGTCGCAGACCACGAACTTCGGCACGCCGCCCAGGGCAGCGAACAGGTTCCCATGCGCCCCCAGCCAGTCCGCCAGCCCCTCGCTCGCACGGGCCTCGGCAAAGACCAGGTTGGAAGCGCCCATGCAGGCGACGAACAGCTTGGCCTGCCAGACCTCGCCGCTGCCCGGGTCGACCACGCCCATAGTATCGCCGGCGAAGTCGACGAAAACCTTCTCGCCACCGACATGGCTCTGCCGCATGGTCGGCGAGACCTGACCTTTCCAGGCGTCATAGGCCTCGCAGAACCAGGAATAGCCGAAGCCGTCGGGATGTTGGGCCCGGTACTCCTGCCACAGCAGCGCCCGCGTCACCCCGCGCCGCCGCAACTCCCGCTCCACCCCAGCCCAGTCCGGCACGGCGCGGCTGGCCGCCTCCGGTGCCGGCGGCCCCGGGAACAACCGCCGCTCCAGCGCCGTGTCATCCAGCCCGGCCGGCAACGGCCAGGACAGCCCAGCCGCCCGGGCACGATAGACATAGGCAGCCACCGCTCCCTTGCTGATGCCAACCGCGGCCGCAAGGGTCCGGTCGCTCAGTCCAGCCTCGAACTTCAGACGCAGTACGTCGCGGATCCGTCGCATCGACAATCTCTCAGTAGGCATCAGGCAGACCCCGTTCAGAACGAGGTCCCTTAGCCGGCTCAGACTGTCGGCAATCCACCCCAGGCAACCCTCAACAGGGTGCCCACGATCCCGTGGAATCCGTGCCCACCATCCCGTGGAACCGCTGCCCACGATGCCGTGGAATCACTGCCCACCATCCCGTGGAATTCGCACGCTAAGCGCGCCGGAGAGCCACCGGTACCAGCGGCAGAACCAAGAGAATATTCAGGACAGCCCCGCCGAAGAGCACGCTCAGGGTGGCCGTCGAACCAAAGCCGTCCAGCAACCAAGCACCGATGGATGGCGAGGCTGCCTGGGCTACGAGTGTCGGCATGGCGATGCGTCCCATCAGGATCGCGTATCCCTCGCGGCCAAAGAGGGCCAGCGGCACCGTGCCGCGCGCGATGGAACGGATGCCGCTGCCCGCGCCGTACAGAACGATACCCGCACCAGCTGCCGTGATGTCACCAACCAGCATCCCCAGGCCAACCGCAACCAGCACAGTCGATGCCACCAGACTCCAGACAGGGTGGGCCTTGCGGCCGACCAGCATCTCCAGGATGCGCGCACCGACCTGGCTGGGGCCGATGAGGGCGCCAAGCGCGACAGCGACGGCCAAGCCGACACCGCGCGACTGCAGCAGCGTCAGCAGATGGACCGAGATGACGGTCATCACCACGGCCGCCAGCGTGAAACCCGCGGCCAGCAGAACGAAGGCCAAACGCTGCCCCGGCCTTATCTGCCCCGCGACAGTGCCGTCGCTCTTGGGAGCTTCGGAGGGCCGCCGCTCCTCTTTGGGCACGCCAACCAGGTAGAGGGGCAGGACGACCGCAAGGTGGATGGCCGCATAGGTCAGGCATGTACCGCGCCAGCCGACCTGCTCAACCAGAAAGGCGCTCAGCGGCCAGCAGACGGTGCTCGCGAACCCGCCGAACAGGGTCACATGAGTGATCGCACTGCGGGCGTCCTCGCCGTACAGGCGGCCGAGGGCCGAAAAGGCGGGATCGTAGAGCCCGGCCGCCATGCCGAGCCCAATGACAACCCATGCCATGACAAAAACGGGCAGGTTTGGTGCGAGGCCCAACATCAACAGTCCGGCCGCCAGCAAAACAGCGCTCGCGGCCAGGACGGGGCGGCCACCCTGTCCATGAATCAAGTGCCCGATGCGCGGAGACGCCAGCCCTGACACCAGCATCCCAACCGAAAGGGCGCCCATGATCCAGGTCAGCGACCAGCCGGTGTCGGCTGCGACCGGCCCGGCCAGGACGGCGAGCAGGTAGTAGGAGGAGCCCCAGGCGAGAATCTGGGCCGTACCGATGGCCGAGACGACCACCAGCCGCGAGGGGCTGGCAATCCCGCTCGCCGCAGTGCCGGCCGAGACCGTGTTGACCTGGCTCATTCGGCCGGCTCGACCTGGGCGGGCATCGGGCTAACAGCGCTCCCGCAGCAGGGCGCGTCACTGGCGAGCTCCGGCTTGGGAGGGCAACAGGCCCCTTGGGGTGTCTCCGGTGTGCAGCAAGCCGAAGTGGCGGCCGTTCCCTCCGGAAGCACGCGGCTGGCGCTGCAGACGCCGGTCTCGGGCAAGTCCAGTTCCACGCGCCGCGCCGCCTCCAAGTCACCCGCGAGGAACGCCGCGACGGAGCGAACCTGCTCGTAGCCGGTGGCCAGCAGGAAGGTCGGCGCGCGGCCGTAGCTGGCCATCCCGGCAAGGAAAAGCCCCGCGTCCGGTTGCACCAGCTCCTCGGCCCCGTGCGGCCGGACGGTGCCGCAGGAGTGCAGGTTCGGGTCAATCAGGGGTGCCAGAGGCCGCGGGCACTCAAGAGCGGGATCGAGGTCGAGGCGGGCCTCGCGGAGGATGTTGAGGTCAGGGCGCAACCCCGTCGCGACCACCATCTCGTCGGCCTTCACCGAGCCGCCTTCGGCGCTCATCACCCGCAGGGCGCCGTTGGGCTCGCGCTGAACCTCGTCGACGGAGAAGGGGGCGAGCAGCTCCACCGCGCCAATCTCGACGAGGCGGCGCAGGCGCTGGCCGAGGGCGCCGCGTTCAGGGAGCTGGTCGGCCGCGCCGCCGCCATAGGCCCTCGTCAGTTCTGCGCTCCGCGCCGCCCAAAGGACGGAGGTGCCAGGCGCTTGGTCGGCAAGGGTGGCGAGGTCGATGAGGGTTCCGATGGCCGAATGGCCGGAGCCGACAACCAGGACCCGCTTACCCGCATATCGAGCACGATTGGCGCCAAGGATGTCGGGCATGCCGTAGCGGATCCGATCGACTGCCTCGCCCTCGCCGATTGCAGGCAGGCCGGAGGCGCCTGCCGGGCTCGGCTTGCCCCATGTTCCGGACGCGACGACGACGGCGCGGGCAAGGATGCGGCCCTCCCTTCCTTGCGCATCCTCGAACCGCACCTCGAAGGGCTGTTCCTCTCGCCCAGCGTTCCGGACCTTGCCCGCACGAAGGCGGGCGATGCCGGTGACGCGCGTACTCAGCCGCAGACGAGCGGCAATCTCGGGCACGGCGGCGAGTGGTGCGAGGTAGCCCTCAACGAGGTCGCGGCCGGTCGGGAAGGCGTCGGCGTCCGGCGCCACCCATCCGTGTCGTTCCAGCAGGGCGCGCGCGGATTTGTCGATGTTGTACCGCCAGGGCGAGAACATGTGGACGTGCCCCCAGGCGAGCGGCGCCGTGCCGACGGAGGCTCCAGCCTCGAGGACGACTGGCTCCTGGCCACGCTCGAGCAACTGCGCCGCGGCGGCGAGGCCGACGGGACCGCCGCCGATCACAGCAATCGGAAGCGACGCGAGGTTTGGGGTGGCGCCTTCCGCTGCCGCGGAGCGTCGGTTGGTGGAGCAGCAGAAGCTCATCTCGCAACTTCCTCCTTAATGCCTAGGCGGGAGATGTATCGGGACAAATGGCGCTTCAACATTTGCAGCTGTCCTGCGACTTCCTGCGGGCCTCCGCGGCCAGACCGGTCTCGGTCAGAGCCTTGGTGGCGTCCATCCAGGCGCCCAGGCCGACCTTAAAGGCTTCCCGGCCCTTGTCGGTCAGCGTGTAAACCTTGCGCTCGCGGCCGGAGACCACCTCGGCCTCCGAGGTCACGTAACCCCCCTGCTCAAACTCCCTGAGCGTCGGATAGAGGGCGCCCTCGGATGGCGAGCAGCAGCCATTGGTGGTGCGCTCCACCGCCCGCGCGATGTCGTAGCCATGAGTTGGGCCGTCATGCAGCACCTGCAGGACGAAGAACCGGCTAAGCGCCATCTTGATCGTCCCTGCCCAGTAGGCCCGGTTCGTGAAGTCCGGAGAAGGACGGGAAACCGCCGTGAGAGCTGCTTTCGATGACATATCGAAAGACTATGCATCGACCATCGAGGCGTCAAGCGGGATGTCTTCTCAACATGACCGCAACGAATTCCGTGCCCTGACACCCAACTGTAACTCGTCATCGAGCACATTTCCATTTAACTGGAAACATGGATGAACGATCAGCGGCACAGGCACTCTCAGCACTTTCCCAGGAAACCCGCCTCGCGGTCTTACGGCTGCTGTTGTCCGCCGGACCAAGCGGCCTTCCTGCGGGCGAGGTTGCCGAGCGGACGAGCATTCCAGCCTCGACGGCTTCCTTCCACCTCAGCGCCCTGGAGCGCGCGGGCCTGACACAGTCCACGCGCCAAAGCCGACAGGTCATCCACGCCGTCCGGATGGTCGCTCTCCGCGACCTCATCGCATTCCTCACCGAAACCTGCTGCTCCGGACACCCGGAACTCTGCGGTGACCTCGCATGCCCAACGCCCGGCAATCCCAAGGAGAGCAGCCAAATGACCCCGGCCTACAACGTCCTGTTCCTGTGCACGCGGAACTCCGCGCGCTCGCTCATGGCCGAGGCCATCCTGGACAAGCTGGGCGACGATCGGTTCAGGGCCTACTCCGCCGGGTCAGACCCGGCGCCGCAACCCATGCCTGAGGTCATCGAGAAGCTGCAGGCGCTCGGGCATGACGTCTCCGGACTTCGCTGCAAGTCCTGGAACGAGTTCACGCATGACGACGCGCCCCGCATGGATTTCGTCATCGCTCTCTGCGACACCCTGCGCGGCCAGCACTGCCCCGACTTTGGCGACCAAGCCATCACCGCCTCCTGGCCACTGCCCGGCCCGGCCCAGTTCGCTGGGGGCACCACCGAGCGGGCGCTGCTGCTCAACGAGCTCTATGCCGGGCTGCACCGGCGCATCGGCATCTTCACCAGCCTTCCCATCGCCTCGCTGGACCGAATGTCTCTCCGGCACCGGCTGGACGACCTCGGCGAGGCTCCCATCTCCCTCGAGGGGAACCGCTGAGATGCGGGTCGGCATCAACGGCATGGGCCGCATCGGACGCCTGGCGCTTCGCGCGGCCCTGGGCGGCGTGTTCCGGGAAGACGACGACCCTCGCGCGGGCAATCGGCTCGATATCGTCCACCTGAACGAACTCAAGGGCGGCGCCGAGGCGACCGCCCACCTCCTCGAGTTCGACAGCATCCATGGCCGCTGGCGCGAGCGGATCGGGGCGGAGGACGACCGGGCCATCACCATCGGCAACCGCCGCATCGGCTTCACCACCGAGGCCGCGCCGGCGGACGTGCCCTGGGGCGACCTCGGCTGCGACATCGTCCTGGAGTGCACCGGCAAGTTCCTCAAGCAGGAACAGCTCCAGGGCTATTTCGACCGGGGCGTGAAGCGGGTCATCGTCGCAGCCCCCGTGAAGGACGGGTCGGCCATGAACGTGGTCGTCGGCGTCAACCACGACAGCTACGACCCGGACCAGCATCGTCTGCTGACGGCCGCTTCCTGCACCACGAATTGCCTGGCGCCGGTGGTGAAGGTCGTCCACGAGGCCCTCGGAATCCGCCATGGGCAGATCACCACCATCCACGACCCGACGAACACCAACGTCGTGGTGGACGCTCCACACAAGGACCTTCGGCGGGCGCGCTCGGCGATGCTATCCCTCCAGCCAACGACGACGGGCAGCGCGACCGCCATCTCGCTCATCTACCCTGAGCTGAAGGGCCGCCTGAACGGCCACGCCGTCCGGGCGCCGGTCCTGAATGCCTCGCTGACGGACGCCGTCTTCGAACTCCAGCGCCCGACGACCGAGGCCGAGGTGAACGAGCTGTTCCGCGCGGCCGCCGCCGGGCCGCTCGCCGGCATCCTCGGCTTCGAGACGCGGCCCCTGGTGTCGGCCGACTATGCCAACGACACCCGCAGCGCGATCGTGGACGGGCCGAGCACCATGGTGACCGACGAGACGCTGCTGAAGGTCTACGCCTGGTACGACAACGAGATGGGCTACGCCTGCCGGATGGTGGACCTGGCCAACATCGTCATCGAGCGCGGCGCCTGATGTCCGCCGCCCGCAACTACCTCACCGTGACCGGCGCCTACTGGGGCTTCACGCTCACGGACGGTGCGCTGCGGATGCTGGTGCTGCTGCACTTCTACCAACTCGGCTACACGCCCTTCATGCTCGCCTTCCTGTTCCTTCTCTACGAGGCGGCGGGCATCTTTGCGAACTTCGGCGGAGGCTGGCTCGCCACGCGCTTCGGCATCCCGCGCATGCTCTCGATCGGCCTCGGCCTGCAGATCTGCGGGCTACTCATGCTCTCTGCCCTCGATCCGGACTGGGGTGCCGCCACCTCGGTGGCCTGGGTCGTGGCGGCCCAGGGCATCTCCGGCGTGGCCAAGGACCTGACCAAGACCGCGTCGAAGTCCGCCATCAAGGCGACCTCGCAGCAGGGCGCCGGGCAGCTGTTCCGCTGGGTGGCCTGGTTCACCGGCTCCAAGAACGCCATGAAGGGCTTCGGCTTCTTCCTGGGGGGCTTCCTGCTGCAGGTGGCCGGGTTCCAACCGGCTCTCTGGCTGTTGGCGGGCCTGCTAGCCGTCATCCTGGCGGGCGTCACGCTCGGCCTGCCGCAGGCGCTGGGCAAGGCCAAGGCATCAAAGAGCTTCAAGGAGCTCATGGCCAAGAGCCGGGGCGTGAACCTGCTGGCAGGCGCCCGCATCTTCATGTTCGGCTCCCGCGACGTCTGGTTCGTCGTCGGCCTGCCGGTCTTTCTCTACAGCCAGGGTTGGCACTTCGTGGGCGTGGCGACCTTCCTGGCCGCCTGGACCATCGGATACGGCGGCGTGCAGGCGTTGGCACCGTCGGTGATCCGGCGCAGCCCGGACGGGCTGTCCCGCGAAGTTCCGGAGGCGCGGCTCTGGGCCGCGGCGCTAGCCGCCATCCCTATCGCCCTCGGTATCCTGCTGGCCGTGCCTGGTATCGGGCGCCCCGACCTAGTCGTTGTGGTGGGGCTGGCGGTGTTCGGCTTCGCCTTTGCCGTGAACTCGTCCCTGCACTCCTACCTCATCCTCGCCTACGCGGGCTCGGAGAAGGCGGCCGAGGACGTCGGTTTCTACTACGCGGCCAACGCCGCCGGGCGCCTGTTCGGCATCCTGCTGTCCGGCATACTGGCCCAGCATGGTGGGCTGGAGGCTTGCCTCTGGGGTTCGGCCGCGATGCTGGTCGCCTGCATGGCGCTGACCTTCCTACTGCCTCCCGAGGCGGAGGCGCGCCGGGCGGCGGCATAACCGCGCCCGTCACCCTCCAAGAGACCTGAAGTGGCCATCAGGATCTACCACAATCCGGCCTGCAGAACGTCCTGTAACGTCCACCCGCGCCTAGGGAGTGCCGATCTCGCGCATCCTGTCCTCAGGTAACAACCCCGTTTTCACCTTGAGACCGAGCGCGCCAGCGATGGCCTGCCCTGTGGGGAGCACCCGGCCCGTATTTCCAGGCGCCCCTTTTAGAGTTCCGCTAAGCTCAGCTGCCGGAGCCGCCCTGCATGGACGGGTCCTGGATCCCCGGGACACCAGCCTGAGGGTCATCCGGGCCATGCTGATGGGGCTTGGTCGGATGCGGGGCGGCCGCGAAGGCGGACATGCCGGGCGAGCCAGCACCCTGGTCGATGGTCAGGCCGTTCGGCGCTCGTGCGCTCGGCGCCGTGTTGACGTAGCCGGCCTGCTGCGCAGATGCGGTCCCGGACGCCATAATAGCCGCGAGCATGAGGGCGGCGACGCCTCCGAAGGACCAAGTGCGTGTGGAACGGAAAGACGGATGCGTGGTGTGGACAGGCATTTGAACCTCCTTGGTTGAGCGGCCAGCGTTGCTCGCCGATGCAGCCAAGATAGGGGACGTGCATTGCAGGAGCCTTCCCAGAAGGCGACAAGATATTTCGTGGGTGCCGGTCATATCCGGCGCCCCGTTACTGCGGCGGCAGCCCCGCGGTGAGCGGGGCCGTCGCCGCATCGACTTCAGGCGGCCATCGCGCGGCAGGACGCGGCGCACTTCCGGCACTGCTCCGCACACGCCTCCATGCCGCCGACTTGGTCGCAACTCCTGGCGCACTCCTCGCAGATCTCCGCGCACTCGGCACACGTGTGCTTATGGTGATGGGTGCCAATCAGCATCATGTTCGCCGAGGTCTGGCAGATCTCGGCGCAAGCCATCATCAGCTTGAAGTGCGCGGGCTCTACATGCTTGCCGCCCTGCTCCAAGCAATGGCTCATGGCCATTCCCAGACAGGTGCTGTGGCAGCGCAGGCACTCCTCAATGCAGGCCTGCATCTCGGGGGACATCTGGTGCATGGCATTTCTCCCATGGTGATGACGCCTCATGAGACAGCGAAGGCGGCGCCGGGCGATTCCGCTGTCCGCAGCCGATACCTGGCCTCCCGCGGCTGGGAAGGCGGCTGGCACCAGCCCGTCTCTCACTGAAACAACAGCGGCCAGCTCAGAGGGTGCTGAATACCGAAGAAAACGCTGAACGCGGTCGACCTCTCGAAGAAGCCGGTGCCGATGCTTCCGGACCGGACTGTCCTGTGGCGTCAGCTGGTAGCTGGCGCTCCCTCAGCCATGCTCTCCGCCCGACCATCGCCCGCTTCGGCCAAGGCATGCAAGCCAATCCGGGCCATTGCTCCGGAGCTTGTCTGAAGCGTCGCGAAAGCAGCCGCAGGTGGCCGGCGGCGAGCCATACTGCGGGATGTATCCGCAGAAAGCTTGAGGCGGGCGTACCCGTGCCTCAAAGCACCAGCACACCGTTGTGCTTGGCTTTGCCCTCCGGTTCGACGTGGACGGTGATCACCGCCTCGCCGACCTCCTCTCGCAGCGCCTGCTCCAGGCGGTCGCAGATATCATGGGCGTCCGCGACGGCCATGCGGGCCGGGACGACCAGGTGGAACTCGATGAAGGTCACGTGCCCCGAAGTCCGGGTGCGCAGGTCATGCGCCTCCAGTGCACCCTCTGCGGTGGTGGAGATGATCCGGCGGATGCCACCCAGCACCTTCGGGTCCACGGCCTTGTCCATGAGGGCGCCCACCGACTCCCGGACCATCCCAAACCCGGCCCAGATGATGTTCAGGGCGACAATCCCCGCCAGGGCGGGATCCAGCCAAAGCCAGCCGGTAACCGGCACCAGCGCGAAGCCCGCCAGCACCCCGGCCGACGTCCAGACATCGGTCATCACGTGCTTGCCGCTCGCCAGGATGGCGGGGGAGCGCCAAGCCCGGCCGGAGCGGATGAGGTAGGCCGCCCAGATCCCGTTGAGCACGCTGGCCGCGCCGTTGATCGCCATGCCCAGGAGAGGCGCGTCCGGCGGGGCGGGATGCGCCCAGGCGCCGTAAACCTCGTGCAGGATGGCGGCCGCCGCAGCGAGCACCATCACGCCTTCGAACACGGCCGAGAAGTATTCCGCCTTCTGATGCCCGTAAGGGTGATCTGCGTCGGCAGGCACGGCGCTGATGCGCAGCGCCACCAGCGCCGTGCAGGCCGCCACCACGTTGATGATGGTCTCCAGGGCATCCGAGTAGAGGGCGACGCTGCCCGTCACCCACCAAGCCCCGAGCTTCAACCCCAGGGCCGCCAGGGCGACGGCGAGACTGCCCCAGGCAGCCTTCACGGTACGGCTCACGTCGGGCGCCTTACAGGCTGCCGGGCGGCAAGGCCGACCAGCCACTCCAGCCGATGTAGAGGCCGACGAGCATGATGAGGGCGGCCGATACATAGGGCGCCCGGCGGGCGACGCGATCGAAGAGGCCCGACCAGCGCCGCTCCGCATGGCGCATCCCGATGGCTGCCGCAACGCCGACCGAGACCATCACGACGGCGAGGCCGACCGAGAAGCAGAGCACCAGGGTGGCGCCGAGGCTGAACTGCTGTAGCTGCAGGCAGAGCAGCAGGACGGTGATGGCCGCGGGGCAAGGAATGAGGCCGCCGGTTAGGCCGAAGAGGATGATCTGCCAGGTGGTGACCTGACGGCTGGCGAAACGGCGCCGGATGTCCTCGGCATGCGCCCGCTCATGGGCGTCCTGAAAGCCTGATCCCGACACGTCCAGCCCTTCGTGACTATGGTCGTGGTGGTGGCCGTGGGCGTGCTCCCGGAACGCGACGTCGTACTCATGCGCATGGCCGCCATGGGCGAGGCGCACCCGCGCGTCGAATTCGTGCGGCTCGGGGATCTCCTCGAGAGATTCGAGATAGCCGCCGCGGTCTGCGAAGGCGAAAGGCTGCCGGGCGCCGTCCGGGCGGATGGTCTCGACCGTGACTTCGCTGGCCCGCCAGCTGTGGCTGCCCTCGAAACGGACGCGCCAGCGGGGCGGTACGCCGTCCTCGAACACCTCCAGCGCCATCACGCCGTGGCCGGTGTCGATGCGCCGGACCTCGTCGCCATGGTGGTGATGATCGTGGTCGTGCTCGTGGTGCTGATCGCGCCAGGTTCGCCACAGCATCCAGGCCGCCACGCCCACGACAATCACGGCCGAGGCGAGCTGGAAGTAGGGCTCGGAAGTCTCGACGTCGAAGCTGCTGGCGTAGTGCAGTCCGGTAAGGGCGACTACCCAGACGACGAGCGTGTGGGACAGCGCCGCCGACAGACCGAGCAGGACAGCCTGGGACACGCTGCCCCGGATGGCGACGATAAAGGCCGCCATCATCGTCTTGGAGTGACCCGGCTCAAGCCCGTGCAGAGCACCGAGCAAGATGGCGGAGGGAATGAACAGCCAGGCGTGGGCCGCGCCCTGCTGCAGCAGGTCTGAGAAGGAGGTCATGTCGAGGTGCTTACTTGAGGTAGGTGCGGACGACCTCGAGCAGTTGCTCGGTGGCCTCCTCGTCGAGGGCGCCCGGATGCTTCTCCGGGTCGACCAGGTGATGCCGGACGTGGTCCTCGACCACCTCGGCCATCAGTCCGGCCGTGGCGCCGCGGACGGCCGCGAGCAGGTGCATCACCCGCTCGCATCCCGCCTCAGTCTCAAGGGCACGCTCGATCGCCTCGACCTGTCCCCGGATGCGCCGCACACGGCCCAGCAGCTTCTGTTTCTCACGGACTGTATGAGTCATGCCAGCTCAGATAGTATAGGGGGACACCCTATACCAGAGCCTCGGCGGCGTAGCAGGCTGGCCTGAACACGGCTGCCAGCACACCGCCGCGGCTGCGGCCATCAGGTTCTCTTAATCTCCGGCAGACCTACGGCCCGTCGTGCTGAGGCCCAACCCATGGGGTTCGGTGGCGGCTGCCGCCCGGCCCCAATGGCTAATGCCGCGCCCATAGCCGGTCGCCCCCGGATGCGCCGAACAGGACGACCTCGTAAGGCGTGCCGGGGATGTCCATGCCTGGCGAGGACGGCGGCATCCCCGGGGCTGCCAGCCCCTTGGCGCGCGGCCGTTCGGCGAGCAGGCGGCGCACATCGGCAGCTGGGACATGCCCCTCGATCACGTAGCCGCCAATGATGGCTGTATGGCAGGACTGGAGGGCGTCCGGCACTCCATTGGCGGTCTTGACCGCCTGGAGGTCGGTCACGTCGTGCGCGGTGGCCTCGAAGCCCGCCTCACGCATGTGCCGGACCCAGCCCTCGCAGCAGCCGCACGTCGGATCCTTCCAGACCTCGATCGCCGGGCCCTGAGCTGCCTGAGCCATGCCGACGGGCACGAATATCGCTGCCAGCCCCAGCCGAAGTACCGAGCGCCTGTCCGCTCGGTTCTGAATGGTTTGATCGCCCATTACATGAGTCCCTGAATGGTTCGAAGTGTTCTGGTGCTTGGCGCCTGGCGCCGCATCTTGGACTGTCCGGCCGCGTGGTATGGGGCGGCGTGACCCTGACCGCCCTCCGCTATCTCATCGAGAATAGGGCACTCCGGCCGGTGATCGCCGTGGCATGCCTCAACCATCCCCTCGAGCGCCTCGCACATCCGGGTCATCTCGGCGATCTTGGCCCTGAGCTCCGCCGTGTGCTCGGTCGCAATCCGCTTCACGTCCGCACTCGCCCTGCCCTCGTCCTGCCAAAGGCCGATGAGCTGCTTGATGCGTTCAAGCGGGAGCCCGAGGTCACGCGCCCTTCGGACAAAGCGTAATGTCCTGACGTCCTGCTCCGAATAGGTGCGGTAGCCCGCTTCCGTCCGGCCCGCCGCTGGAAGGATGCCGATGCTCTCGTAATATCTGAGCATCTTGGCGGAGACGCCGGACGCCTTGGACGCCTGTCCGATGTTCATGATGGCCTCCATCCCGGGGACCAGCCCCGATGCTAACCGCAATTGTCCGCCTTCCCACTATGGGAAGGTCAAGCTCCATCCACGGCGCCCCTAAGCGGTAAGGCTTGAACCTTCCGACCGAGGGAAAGCCCTTGACCTTGCCATAATGGGAAACCCTAAGTTCCCGGGCTCCTGTGCAACACGGGCCCGTCTGACGCGGCCCGAACCGGGGCGGCAATGATGAGCGGTCAGCACTCCAGTCACGGCCACGGCCACCAGCACGGACCTGGTTGCCACCACGACCACAGCCACGGCGCCATGGCGGCGGACGACGGGCGCGTCACCGACCCGGTCTGCGGAATGAAGGTGGATCCGGCCACCTCCAAGCACCGCCTGGAGCATGGCGGAACGACCTTCCACT
Source organism: Roseomonas chloroacetimidivorans (assembly GCF_049629625.1). NCBI lineage: Bacteria > Pseudomonadati > Pseudomonadota > Alphaproteobacteria > Acetobacterales > Roseomonadaceae > Roseomonas > Roseomonas chloroacetimidivorans. Next base: position 19,901 of record NZ_JBNBZS010000034.1, read on the forward strand.
TCTGCTCAGCCGGATGCCGGACGAAATTCGAGGCGGATCCTGACAAATACCTGAAGCCGGAGAAGGCAGCCGCACCGACGGCGGTGCCAAAGGGGGCCATTTACACCTGCCCCATGCACCCGGAGATCCGCCAGCAGGGTCCGGGCAACTGCCCCATCTGCGGAATGGCTCTGGAGCCGCTGGAGGTGACGGCCGAGGCCGCCCCGAACCACGAGTTGGCGGACATGACCCGGCGGTTCTGGATCGGCCTGGCCCTGACCATCCCCATCGTCATCCTGGAGATGGGCGCCCACATCCCCGGTCTCGGTCTCCATCAACTGGTGTCGCCCAGAACCTCGGTCTGGATCCAGTTCCTGCTGGGAACACCGGTGGTGCTCTGGGCGGGCTGGCCGTTCTTCGTGCGCGGCTGGCAGTCGGTGGTGAACCGCAGCCTCAACATGTTCACCCTCATCGCCCTCGGGACTGGCGCCGCCTACCTTTACAGCCTGGTCGCGACCTTCGCGCCTGGGGCATTCCCAGAGGGCTTCCGGGGCATGGACGGCACGGTGGCCGTCTACTTCGAAGCGGCGGCCGTCATCACTGTCCTTGTCCTGCTCGGGCAGGTGCTGGAGTTGCGCGCCCGCGAGCAGACGGGCGGCGCCATCCGCGCCCTGCTCAACATGGCCCCCAAGGCCGCCCGCCGCCTCAAGGAAACCGGCGAAGATGAGGAGATCCCGCTGGCTGACGTTCAGGTCGGCGACCGCCTGCGCGTCCGGCCGGGTGAAAGCGTGCCGGTGGATGGCGAGGTGCTCGAGGGCGGCGGCGCCGTGGACGAGTCCATGGTCACCGGCGAATCCCTCCCGGTCGAGAAGCAGACCGGCTCCAAGGTCATTGGTGGCACGGTCAACGGCACCGGCTCCCTGGTGATGCGGGCCGACAAGGTCGGCTCCGACACCATGCTCTCGCGCATCGTGGCGATGGTCGCCGAGGCCCAGCGCAGCCGGGCGCCCATCCAGCGCATGGCCGACCAGGTGTCCGGCTATTTCGTCCCGGCCGTCATTGCCATTGCGGTGTTGGCCTTCATCGCCTGGGCCGTCTGGGGCCCCTCTCCCGCGCTCTCCTATGGGCTGATCGCCGCCGTCTCGGTGCTGATCATCGCCTGCCCCTGCGCGCTGGGCCTGGCGACGCCCATGAGCATCATGGTCGGTGTCGGTAAGGGCGCGGGGGCCGGGGTGCTCATCAAGTCCGCCGAGGCGCTGGAGCACATGGAGAAGGTCGACACGCTTGTCGTGGACAAGACCGGCACCCTGACCGAGGGCAAGCCCAAGGTGGTGGCGGTGGTCCCGGGACCGGGGCTGACCGAGGCCGAGGTGCTGCCCCTGGCGGCCAGCCTGGAGCGCTCGAGCGAGCACCCGCTGGCCGCGGCCATCGTCGCCGCGGCGCGCGAACGCGGCGTCGAGATACAGGAACCCGCCGACTTCGCCTCGATCACGGGCAAGGGTGTCACCGGCACGGTCAGCGGGCGCTGGGTAGCGCTGGGCAGCGCGCGACTGATGCAGGAGCTCCGGGTGAACCTGGGCGACCTGGCGGCCAAGGCAGACGAGCTACGGCGCGAGGGCGGCACCGCACTTTTCCTTGCCGTGGACGGCAAGCCGGGCGGCGTCATCGCTGTGGCCGATCCCATCAAGCAGACCACGCCTTCCGCCCTGCAAAGCCTACGGAGCGCTGGGATCAAAATCGTCATGCTGACGGGCGACAACCAGACGACCGCCGGGGCCGTAGCCCGGAAGCTCGGTATCGATGAGTTCCAGGGCGACGTCCTGCCCGAAGACAAGCACCGCATCGTCCGGGAACTCCGGGCGCAGGGGAAGGTCGTCGCGATGGCGGGCGACGGGGTGAACGACGCCCCGGCACTGGCCGAGGCCGATGTCGGCATCGCCATGGGCACGGGCACGGATGTCGCCATGCAGAGCGCGGGCGTGACGCTGGTCAAAGGTGACCTCGCGGGGATCGCGCGCGCCAGGACCTTGAGCCGGGCCACCATGCGCAACATCCGGCAGAACCTGTTCCTAGCCTTCGTCTATAATGTTCTCGGCGTACCGCTGGCGGCGGGCGTGCTCTACCCGTTCCTCGGCATCCTGCTCAGCCCCATCGTTGCCGCGCTGGCGATGGCGTTGAGCTCCGTCTCCGTCATCGGCAACGCCTTGCGGCTGCGGGCTGTCAAGCTTTGATGCGGCTTGGACATGGGAATGGGGGCGGTCTAGCGCCCCCATTCCCGCGTTTATCAGTGCCGGTGGGCGCCGCCGGACGAGGTGCCGCCTTGCGACTGCATCTGGTTGCAGTGCGCCATCATGGCCTGCATGTCCGGCGACATCCGCGTCCCGCGGCTCGCGTCGGCCTGCATCTGCCTGCAGTGCTCCATCATCTGCTGCATGTTCATGCCGGACATGTTGTGTCCCTGCATGCCGGAGTGGCTCATCCCCTGCATGCTCGCGCTGTCCGGACGCTGTGTGGCGGAGCTGGGCTGCGTCGTCGAGCGGCCCGCGGGCTGCACGGGAAGTTCGGCGGAGGTGGGCGCCGAAGCCTGCGGCGTAGCGGCCTGAGGCGCGCATGCTGCAGCAGTGAGCGCGAGACCTAGTCCAACCACGAGACGAGCGGTCCAGCTGCGATGAGAAGCGGGGTTCATGCTTCCTCCTTGTTGCCACGCCACCCCGAACCGGGCTGGCGGATAGAGTGGAATTCCCGTGTCCGGCGGGACGCCCCTGCCGGCGGCAGGGTGCAGACGCAACCTACAAGCTTCGCCCCGGACCGTCGTTGCCGGAGGGCCAGTTCAATTCTTACGTTTTATTGCCGCGAGCACTCCATGATTGATGAAGCGGGCGTGACGGTCGATATCGAGTTGCCATTCACGACGCCTGCAGGCTGCGTCATCCCGGCTCAGGTTTGCGCGAACCAATGCGCTCCAGATGCCCGGGCAACTTTGCATTAAGGGGAGCAACCGATCATGGCTGAGGTCTCGTTGTCGCGGCGCAGGATGCTGACCGCTGGCATCGCCGCGGTCGCAGCTCCCGCCCTTTCAGGCGGCGCTCTGGCTCAGCCAAGCATCGGGCGCGCGATGCCTCGCGAGTTCAACCTTGCCGTCGAGCATGTCTCGCTGAACATCACCGGACGAGCCCGTCCGGCCATTGCGGTCAATCGCACGGTTCCGGCTCCCGTCCTTCGCTTCCGCGAAGGCGAGGAGGTGGTGATCAACGTCGCCAACCGACTGCGGGAGGAGACCTCGATCCATTGGCACGGCCTCATCCTGCCCAGCGGCCAGGATGGCGTGCCAGGCATCAGCGATGGCTTCCAAGGCATCGCGGCAGGGCAGACGCACCAGTACCGATTCCCGCTCGTGCAGTCCGGCACCTACTGGTACCACAGCCACTCGGGGACGCAGGAGCAGGCGGGCTTTTACGGCCCGCTGATCATCGACCCGGCCCGTCCTGACCCCTTCGGCTACGACCGCGACTACATCATCCAGCTCTCCGACTGGACCGATGAGAACCCGCATCGTGTCATCCAGAACCTCAAGCGCGACCCCGGCTACTACAACTACAACAAGCGGACCGCGGCGAGCCTCGCAGGTGAGCTGGCCCGCGCCCCGAACGGTGAGGCTCGCACCGCGATCATCCGCGACCGGATGATGTGGGGCGACATGCGGATGGACCCGACCGACATCGAGGATGTCACGGGCTATACCTTCCTGGTCAACGGCCGGACGCCGCAGCAGAACTTCACCGCCGTGTACCGACCGGGGGAGACCGTCCGGCTGCGCTTCATCAACTCCGGCGCCATGAGCCACTTCGACGTCCGCATCCCTGGCCTCGAGATGACGGTGGTGCAGGCGCATGGGAACAACGTCCAGCCCGTGGCCATCGACGAGTTCCGTATCGCGCCCGCGGAGACCTTCGACGTGCTCGTGCGGCCCACCGCCGGACGTCAGTTCCAGATCCTCGCTGAGTCCATGGGGCGCCAGGGCTTTGCCAGCGCCAGCCTCGCGACGCAGGACGGACTGCCGATGCTGGCCCTGCCGCCGCACCGGGAGCGGCCGCTTCTGACCATGGCGGACATGGGCGGCAACTACGGCCCCAAGGGCCTCGACCGTGGCACCCTTCGACCCGAGGTGGACCGGCCTGGCCAGATCGCCCCCATGGATTCCATGGGCGGCATGGACCACTCAGGCATGTCCGGGATGTCCGGCATGAACCACGGTGGCGCTCAAGGCAGCATGCCCGGCATGGACCATTCGAACATGCCGGGGATGGATCACTCCAACATGCCCGGGATGAACCGCACTGCACCCCCCTCGGCGCCGAGGGCAGGTGGCAGCCGGGCTCCTACCGCCCGGCCGAGCGTTCCGCCCGCCATGGACCACTCGAACATGCCGGGCATGGATCACTCGACCATGGATCACTCGACCATGCCGGGAATGGGCCAGCCACAGCGTGGGCAGCCGGCGCAGCCGCAGAGGCCCCAGGGTCGCCAAAACCAGCAGCCTTCCCCCAGGCGCGACCAGCGCGGGGCAGCTCCGGCCACGCCGGACCACTCGGCGATGGGTCACGGCGCGCCGGGCACGGGCCAGGTCGGCCAAGTGGACACCTCGGCGGCCAACGCCCATGCAGGCCATGGCGGAATGGCGCCGCCCGATCCTTTCGCGGTGAATACCGGAGCTCCTCCGGGCACCCGCGTGCTCACCTATCGGCACCTTCGGGCACTCTCGAATCCCTATCCGGTGCGCGAGCCGAACCGGATCATCGAGGTGCGCCTCACCGGCAACATGGAGCGCTACTTCTGGGCCATCAACGGCAACCGCTTCAGCGAGGCCCAGCCGATCGTCCTGAACCTCGGCGAGCGCGTGCGGATGCGCTTCATCAACGAGACGATGATGAGCCACCCGATGCACCTGCATGGCGTCTGGATGCAGCCGCAGGTCGGCAACGGCGCCCAGAATCCGCTGCTGCACACCGTCAGCGTCAGGCCCGGCAGCACGCTCGACGTGGACGTGGAGGCGGATGCCGAGGGCGGCTGGGCCTTCCACTGCCACATGCTGATGCACATGGAGACGGGGATGATGCGGAAGGTCGAGATCCGGCGGCAGCCGCGCGTCGCGTCGGCCGGTTGATGATCATGGAGTTCACATCAGTGCGCCGCTCGTCCCAGTTCGCTGTCCCGGTCCTCCTCGGCTTGTTCGGAGCCGGCGAGGCCGTCGCGCAGCAGGCCGCCTCGCAGAATGCGGCCCATGATCCCGGTGCGCACGCCGCCTCGTCCCACGAGCTGTATTACGGTGCAGTTCTCTTCGAGAAGCTGGAGTGGGGCGTCGGCCTGGACGGCTCACCGAATGTCGCTCGCTGGGACGGGCAGGCCTGGTACGGCACGGACTACGACAAGATCTGGCTGAAATCCCAGGGCGAGCTGGAACGCGGGCGACGGGCGGAGAATGCCGAGATCCAGCTGCTCTACTCTCGCCTCCTCGGCTACTACTGGGACTTCCAGGCGGGCGTGCGCTATGACCCGCGCCCGCGCCCTGACCGCACCTATGGGGTGATCGGGATCCAGGGTCTCGCACCCGGCCTCTTCGAGATCGATCTGCAGGGCTTTGTCAGCGAGAAGGGCGACGTCTCCGCGCGTCTCGAGGTGTCCTACGACCTCTACATCACCCAGCGGCTGGTCCTGCAGCCCAATGCGGAGATCAACGTCGCGGCGCAGCGGGTGCCGGAGCTCGGGGTCAACAGCGGCCTGAACGACATCGAGGCGGGCCTGCGCCTCCGCTACGAGTTCACCCGCGAGATCGCGCCCTATATCGGCGTGAACTACACCCGCCGCTTTGGCGAAGCGGCCAAGTACGCCCGAGCTGAAGGGGGAAGGGCAGAGTCGGTCGAGTTCGTCTCCGGTATCCGGCTCTACTTCTGAGCGGAGGCCAAGCATGAAAGCCGGCCGGTCCTGCCGATCCCGCTCCGGAGCGGCACCTTGATCGAGCGGCCCCCCGCGCCCGCCGCCCTGCCTCCGATGTCCGGTGAGGGGCGGCATGTTCTGGTCGTCGAGGACGACGAGGAACTGCGCAAGCTCCTTCTCACTCTGCTCCGCCGGAGCGGCTTCCGCGCGAGCGGCGCCCGCGACGGCACCGAGATGCGCCGGCTCCTGGGTTCTGCGCCGGTCGATCTCGTCTTGCTCGACGTCATGCTGCCTGGCCGGTCCGGGTTCGAGCTTTGCCGGGATCTGCGGGCCGAGGGTCGTGTTCCGGTCATCCTTCTTACCGCCCTCGCCGAGGCGTCGGACCGCGTGGTGGGGCTGGAGCTCGGGGCGGACGACTTCGTCGTGAAGCCGGCCGATCCGAGGGAGCTGGTTGCCCGTATCCGCGCTGTCCTTCGACGTGTTGGCGGGCCTGAGGAAGGCCCCGGGAGCGACGGTCATGAGGTGGCGCGCTTTGCCGGGTGGTCCTTGGACACTCGGCGGCGCGAGTTGCTGCGGCCTGACGGTGTGGTCGTCGAGCTGACCAGTGGCGAGTATGATCTCCTTCTGGCCTTTGTTGAACGACCGCAGCGCATCCTGACGCGCGACCAGCTTCTGGATCTCGCCCGCAACCGCCCCTACGGGGGGCTAGACCGGTCGATGGATGTTCAAATCAGCCGGCTTCGCGCCAAGCTCGGCTCGCGGCCCCATGAGGATGGGGAACCCGGCCTGATCAAAACGGTACGGAGCGTGGGCTATATGCTATCGAGCCCGGTGGGGTGGTCAGCATGACCCGTCTCCTGCCCCAGTCGCTCGCCGCTCGTACCCTGGCGGCCCTCACGATCGGGTTCGCCATCCTCTTCGCGGCCATGGTGGGCGTCCACGATATCCTCTTGCGGCAGGCGGTAGAGCGCGGGACGGAAGAACTGCTGGCCCAAAGACTGGCGACCTTGATGGATGCCGTTGCAGCGGCGCCTCCGGCTGACCGGGACCGGGTTGCCCATGCTCTGTCGCGGCCGGACCTGGAGGTGCACTGGCGGCAGGATCCGGCGCCCACGCCTGAGCACCCCTCCGAGGAGGAGTGGACGTCCGTTGCCGCCCGGACGAGGGCGTTGAGCGGTCTCGCGAGCGAGGTACGGGTGCGCCCCGGCCGCCACGACAGTACCTCCGATCGCATCGTGAACATCGGCGCCATGGCGCGCCTGGCAGACGGCTCATGGCTCGATGTCGAGTTGGCCTCCTTCAACGTGCTGTCGGCCGATCAGGGTATGCTTCACGCCTACGCAGCAGCGATCGGCTTGGCTCTTCTCCTGGCGGTGGGCTTTGCCGCCCGCTCGGTTTCAGCGCCAGTCTCGGCCCTGGCGAGAACCGTCTCCCGAATGGACCTCGAGCAGGATCTTCCAGTCCTGCCGGCTTCCGGGCCCCGAGAAGTACGGCAGTTGGCGGAGGCGCTGAATGATATGGCCGCCCGTACCCGGGACGCCTTTCGCCAGCGGACCTTGGCCCTTGGGGCGCTCTCGCATGACCTGATGTCTCCCATTGCCCGGCTACGACTGCGGGCGGAGGACCTCCCGTATGAGGCTCGGGCGTCAATTCGCCGGGACTTGGCGGAGATGGAGACGATGGTCTCTGATGTCCTCGCCTACCTCCGGGGAGGCCATGCTGGCGAGGCCATCCAGCCGTTCGACGTTGCCGCGCTGGTGCGCACCGTGGCGGACGAGTTCACTGACGCGGGAACACCCATCAAGGAGGGGTGGATAGACGAGGATGCGGTTGTTTCTGGCCGCCGGGTGGCGATCAAACGTGCCCTGACGAACCTCATCACGAACGCTCTTCGGCATGGGCATGATCCCTGGGTCGATGTCGAAGCCCGGGGTGATTGGGTTCTGGTGCGCGTCGGCGATCACGGGCCCGGCATCCCTGCAGAGGACCTGCCGAGGGTGACAGAGCCGTTCTTCCGGGGCGACAGGGCGCGAACGGCAGGAGGTGGCAGCGGCCTTGGCCTATCAACCGCACGGGCCATTGCTGAAGGCCATGGCGGCAGCCTCACAATCCATAGCGTACCGGGCGATGGTGTGGTGGTCACCCTTCGGCTTCCGCGGAAAGCCGCTGGTGATGGAAAGCGGCGCCGCCGGAAACAAAACGATGTAATTGCCTCGTGACCGGACTGTTGGTCTGAGACGTTGGAGGACGGGTGGCTGGAAGCCATCCATGAAAATGCCGCGAAAGCCCGTCTCTGTCCGGATCACCGCCGCACCAACGGCCGGAGAAGCTTGGGCTGGTGATGAAGGATAAGCACCCGATGCTGACGATAGCCCGTCTCGCCAAGATCGCCGCAGCCATTGCCCTGGCCGCTCCATTCCTGTGGGGCGGGCCAGCGGCCGCCCAGGGCACCAGCCACTCGTCGGCGCATCAAGGCGCCGCGGCGGGATACCACGCAGCGATGGAGAAGATGAATCGGGACATGGCCGCCGAGACTCCGTCCGGCAACGCGGACCGGGATTTCGCGAGCATGATGGCGAAGCATCATCAGGCTGCCATCGACATGGCGCGAGTGGAGCTCGAACATGGGCGCGACGCGGAAATGCGGCGGACTGCTCAGGAAATCATCGAGAAGCAGCAGAAGGAGATTGCCGATCTGAGAGCCTGGATGTCACGGCACCCTGCCCGCTAGGTGAGGATATCGGGCCGGGACACCTCGGATCCTCGGCCGCACGGCGGGCCGATCGCCCATGCAAGGAAGCCGCAATGAGCTATGCCCGCTTCGGCGCAATGATCCTGACATCGACAGTCGTCATGTTCGGGCTCATGTACCTCAACACCTACGCCTTCGAGCATGTGTTCTACAGTCAGACGCGGACCTGGATGGCGCTCCTCATGGGCGCCACGATGGCCGTCATCATGATGCTGTTTATGCTCAAGATGTACCACGACAAGCGTGTGAACCTGGCGATCATCATCGGCAGCATGGTGGTGTTCGCGGCCTCCCTCTTCCTGGTGCGTAGCCAGGCGACCGTCGGCGACGTCGCCTATATGAAGGCGATGATCCCTCACCATTCCATCGCGATCATGACGAGCGAGCGAGCCCACATCCGCGACCCGCGCGTCCGACACCTGGCCAACCAGATCATCGAAGCGCAAGTCCGCGAGATATCCGAAATGAAGCAGCTGATCTTAGAACTCGAGCGAAGCCCAACCGCGTCTGACGCCCCTGACCTGGCACCGCGCGTGGCGGGCACCGACGTCCAGGCGCGGTGAGCATGCGCCCTACCCTGGCGTCCTTTTCGCCCGCGTCAGACCGTCCGCTCCCGCCCTTGACCTTACCACAATGGGAAGCCCCATCTCCTCGACTTCGTTGAGGAGATGGAAGCAACCATGCGCTTCGTCGTCGAGAACATGCATTGCGGGGGCTGCGCCAAGGGCGTGACTGCAACCGTCAAAGAGGCCGACCCGTCGGCACAGGTCGAGGTCCAGATCGACAAGAAGGAGATCTTGGTCAGCGGCGGCCGCCTCGGAAGCGAGGCTCTTCGGAGCACTCTGCAGGCCGCGGGCTGGAAGGCCAGCGCCGCCTGATGCGGGCTGCGGCAACAAATTGGTGCGTAATTGCCGCTGCCCCGAACCGGCCCCCCGCGTATTTATCCTGCATGGCTTCCGCGGCGCTCACAGCCTTCGGAAGGCCCTGCACTGGAGAGACCATGCTTTCACGATCCGCCCTTGTCCGGCGCGGTGTGTTTGCCGCCGCCATAGCCGTCCTGCTGGCCCCTGGGGCGGTGTCCGCCCACGCGATGCTTCATTCCTCCGACCCTGCCGACGGTGCGACCCTGAACGCGTCGCCGCGCGCACTGCACCTGATGTTCACCGAGGATTGCCGCGTCACGACACTGCGCCTGCTCGATGAAGCCGGCAAAGAGCACCAGGTTCGCCGTGAAGGCGGACGTGCGGCATCGAGCAAGGCGACCGCCACAGTGGCCGCGCCCCTACCGCCCGGTGCCTACCGGGTCGAGTGGCGTGCCATGGGTGATGATGGGCACGTCATGAGTGGGGCGGTGCGCTTCGCCGTGAACGCCGCCCGGTGATCCTGGAGTGGTTCGGGCCGGAGCCGGATCTGCTCCGGGGTGTCTCCGCGGCATGGCGCATCTTTTATTACGCGTCCTGCCTCGGGGCGGCCGGGTTGGCCTTGTTTGCCATGGGCTTCGGGAAGTCACAGCAGCCCCGGGATGCCGCCGACTGCCGCAGGCTGACCCTGGTTATGGTAACGCTAGGGTTGGTCTCCAGCCTTATCTGGCTGGCTACACAGGTCACCTTGGCGTCGGATGGAGCTCCGCTCGATACCGAGGTCTGGAGCATGATGCTGACCTCGCGCCCCGGCATCTCCGTCGCCATTGCCTGGGCAGGCCTGATCGCTGTGGCCTTGGCAGCCTGGATGGGACCTGGGAGCATACCAGTGGGTGCCGCGGGCATCCTGGCGGTCGCTGCCAGCTTCACCGCGATCGGTCATACGACGCAGCACCAGCCTCGATGGCTGCTGGCAGCGGTCCTTGTGGTTCATCTCCTGGCGGTCGCCTTTTGGGCGGGAAGCCTGTGGCCGCTTGCGCTGGCCTCCAGGCGTGGCGGGCCGGAAGCGGCCCGGCTGGTGGAGGGTTGGGCGCGGGCCGCCGCATGGATCGTGAGTGGCCTGATCCTGGCGGGGGCACTGCTGGCGTGGCTTCTTGTCGGGCGCCTGGATGCTCTGGTGACCACGGCCTATGGATGGGCCCTCATGACCAAGGTGGCACTGGTGGGCATCCTGCTCGGCTTTGCTGCCTGGCACCGGTTCCGGCTGACGCCCGCCCTCGCCACGAACACCCCTGGGGCGGGCCGACGCCTCGCCGTCTCCATCTATTGGGAGATCGCCGTCATGATGCTGGTGTTCTGGGCCGTAGCGGAGATGACCTCGACTAGTCCCCAGGGCGAGGGCTAGTCGGTCTCACCGCATCGCATATCCGACAGTCACTGCGATCCACAAGTTCCGCTCTCGTCGGAAGCGGCACTGGGCCGGTAGAAGGCAATGTGGATCGGAGTGCTCAGGCGGCACGCTAAATGATAGGGCTGAGCTAGCTGAAACGACTCAACCCAACCGGCCGCGTCGAACACTTCTCTGTATTTAGGGTTGTAGTAAACGAAGTAGATTTTGAATCCCGCCCGAAATCGCTGTCGGGCCTGTTCTAGAACAGCCTCCAGGACAGGCGGACCAAAGGGATTATACATAAAAATCACGAGGTTGGACATGGGCAGCTCAAACTGAGCTGCGTCCGCGTTGTGGACCGAGATTTTTGGACACGGCGGCTGCGAGTGGCGCAGCATGGTGTTGATGTTGTTCTGCGCTTCCTCGTGAAGCATCGGTGAGAACTCAACGCCGACCACCTGCCTGAATGGATGCCGAGAGGCGTAGAACAGTGTTCTGCCTTTGCCGACGCCGAGGTCGACGAAGCTGTACTCGGCAAAATCCAGCCTCAGCGCCCTTAAACTCAACATTAGGACATGGCCGGCTGTCGGCTCATAGCGGAACCGGGAGTCCGGCAAGCCCAGCTTCTCGCCCAGGATCACTCCGAACGTGTTGGCGCCTAACAGTTTATCGAGGCGCTTGTCCGCGACTGACGTGACCGCTTTGTGCACGCTGATCGACACGATGAGGCGGGCGGTTTCCGCTACGCCATTCTCACGGAGCGATCGCCCTACTCTCCTCGCCACCATCATCATGCACCCGCTAAAGCAGGTACTTTAGCCCCCCTCGCCTTCCAGCCGGCTCGGAACCGTTGGGCAGCCATCCAGGCGTCGGACATGATGCACCGACTGCTTCTGAAACCACGCGGGTAGTATCGTATCGTGCTGTGGGGCCGCTTCTGGATTCCCCAGAAATCATTCCAGGCGGCGACGAGGCCCAGGAACTCGAGACCAGCGAGACCTTCCTTGCAGGCATGTTGGATGGTTTCGTAAGTCAGAAGCATACCGGGAGAGCACTGATGCAGGCTCTCGTTGTAGGCGATCTTCAGTTCCCACAGCCAATTGTCGTGCTGGATCGCCATGCGAGCAGCGGCATCCACACCCGCGATCGAGAGAAAGAACATCCTTAGCTTGCCTTGGGCGGCGAGAGTGCGTGCATATGGCCGGAAGAAGCTCTCTTTCCCGGATAAAAGGATCGCTGATCCTGCGCTGCCCTTCCAACCCGATGCCTCGAGTTGAAGAAACCGGCCCATATAGGCGTCAACGTCGTCCAACGCCGGACTTGCTGCCTCCACCACCACTGGACCCATACGTTCAGCGCGGCGCCGCTTCCGCCGTAGGTCGGCCCGCCGCGTGCTGGAAAGACGCTGGTTGAAGGCTCCGAATCCGTCGCTGAGAGAGATATAGGGGCTCGTCCCGCCGTCTCGGCCAATCAGCACGTCGCCCAGACGCGAGACATCCCGCAGGGTCTGCTCTTCTGCTTGACCTGCAGCAACCCGCGATAGAAGTAGAGGATGCCGACTTTCGCGAACGGCGTGCATCACTTCACGCAGCGCATCTTGGCTTCTGAACAAGAAGCCATAGGGCTCGTGCAGATCGCGGCCTATGGCCTGTAATCGATGAACTCCAGCGTGGTGGACACGCTCAAGCGGCGCAATCGCAGTGATCTTCCCCTGCTCGGATGCCACGAAGATCATCGGCGTTCGGTCTCGTAGATCCATCCCGAGGCAGGCAGAGAAGAACTCGTGGCGGAGCAGAGGAGAACGCGAGCACGCTGCGAGCTGGTTCCACTCACTCTGCTGGGACTCGAACTCGCTAACTGTTTCAATTACTCGGATGGTCATTAGGCCCTCCCCTTTGTTCTTGAAGGTCCTCCACTGCATGGCCCGCTTTATTGGGTGTCCCAGACATCGCAGTCCTCATCGCCAAACACAGATCAAGCGGCCCCAGATTGAGGCAATGGAGAACTTCTTCGTTGTTGTTGCTGATGCGCAGCTTCTGCAGCAGTACGCGGAGCGTTTCCTCGATCGCTCTTCCTGATGGCGTACTAAGATCGGCTCTAAGCCTATTCATTGTTCATACGGAATGGGAACGCGCCAGACGCTCCGCATCTACATCATTTTGTTTCAAGCCAATCTGCGACTTTCCTGGCCCGTTTTCCGTGGCCGGCCGCCGTGGCGAGAACTTGGGATTCTGCCTTTCAGGCCGGCGCGTTTCCATCGCACAGGAAAACCGTCATGGCGCATAATCCGCAGCACTACGGGCTGAGCAGCGGCCGCGACTTCCAGAAGGCGTTCGGTGACTACGACCTGCGCATTGGACAGGCACACTTCGACTTCTTCTCCGGGTCGGACGCCATGGACGTTCAATTCGGCCGGGCGAACACGGATGTGCTTCTCGGGAATACCCAGAACGATGACCTGCTCGGAGGACGTGGAAGTGACATCCTCGTCGGTGATGCGGGTATGGATCATATGGATGGGGGCAAGGGCAACGACCTCCTGATCGGCGGAGACGACGCCGACGGGCTCCACGGCTCGGACGGCCGTGACTACCTCAGCGAAGGGGTAGGCCACGGCGATCTCGAGGGCGGTGCCGGCAACGACATGCTCTCTGGTGGGCTGGGCGGCGACGCGTTCATCGTTGACCCCACCAGCGGCCACGACATCGTTGTCGACTTCCAGGCTGGGCCTGGCATGCTCGACCACATCGCGTTCCGCGACATCACGCCCGAGGAACTGACATTCCAGGACACGGCTGCTGGCGTGAAAATCAGCTGGAACAATGGTGACGGCTCAGTGCTGCTGGCCGGTATCGAGAAGGCCGATCTCGCCCAGGACGATTTCATGTTCGCGGACGACCGTTACCTGCTTCAGCCGACCAGCGCTGATGCAAACCATGTCTCTGCGACCAGCTTCGCCAAGGATGAGGGCTTCAACCTCTCCGCGCCGGACATCACTGACGGCACGACGCCCACCACCACCATCCACTTCGACGAATTCAATGTGCAGATCGGATCCGCGCAGGCGGATGCCTTCGCAGGCACGGACGCGCGCGACTTCTACTTCGGGCTCGAGGGAGATGACCGGCTTTCAGGCGCCGCTGAGGACGACAACCTGACCGGCGACGCCGGGAACGACACCCTCGACGGTGGTATGGGCCAGGACCACCTGGTGGGCGGTGCCGGGGATGATGAACTCCTCGGGGGTGACCAGGCCGACAACCTCATGGGCGAGGACGGGAAGGACACCCTGTACGCCGGCGCCGGCCACGACATGCTTGAGGGCGGTGGCGGTGACGATGTCCTGAACGGCGGTGACGGGGCCGACGCGTTCATTGTGTCGCCCGACAGCGGCAACGACGTGGTCACAGGTGGCTTCGATGCCGGCCCCGGGGCATTCGACCACATCGCCTTCCGAGACATCACGCCCGATGAGGTCACGGTGGCTGACACGACTGCCGGAGTGCTGGTCAGCTGGACCACGGACCAGGGGGCCGGATCCCTGTTGCTCGAAGGCCTGACGAAGAGCGAAATGGCGCAGGACGACTTCATGTTCAATGCGGATGCGGGCGCAAGCGGGGCTTTCGTGAACGATCCCGCCATAACGGATGAGGGCTCGCTGTACCTCTTCCGGGACGGAAGCACGACCGCTGACGCACAGCAAGACTACCTACTCTCCTAGTCCTCTCCCGGCCTTAATTCTCGGAGGTCGGCGAAGACAGCCATGCGGGCCGGGGACCAAGGCGCGGCTTGGTCCCCGGCCCGTCACCCAGAGTTCTCCTTCCAGGAACGGCTCTGGCGCTCCTGCAAGGCACGCTCGCGATCCGGCCAGGTGCTCTTGATGAACGCCAAGACCGCTCGGATTTCGATGTCCGTCAGAACACCGCCGAAGCCCGGCATGTCGCTTTCATAGCCGCCCCCCACGACCGCCGACGTGCCGTCCCGGGTGATGCGGAGCAAAACGGCATCGGGATGGTGCCAAGTATGGCCCGATGCGTCGTGCGGGGGCGCCGGGAGCCTGCCATCAGCCCTGCGCGATTGCCAAGCTGGCTGGCCTTCCAGGTTGCCCCCATGGCACTGCGCACACTGTTCGCCATAGATGCGATGCCCCAGGGCGACCTGAACCGGATCACCGGGGTCGATTGCGGCCGGGTCAGAGACCGCCCGATCGCGCCAAAGCAATAGCGCGGCAGCGATCACCATCGCCGCGAACAGGCTGGCGGCCCCGGCAGTCAGCCACTTTCGCCGCCATGGACTTCGGCTCGGCTCCCTCACCGCTTGCCCTCCGCCCGGCCAGGGGCGGCGCCACTGCCCAACATTATGGGCGCCGTCATCGCGCGATGGCCCCCGTCTGCCGCGCCAAGGGCTGCCGGAGTCCGCGCTGCCGCTCGCTCGGCCCGCGGCAGCGGCCAACCCTTGAGCAGGCCGTAGATGGCCGGGATCACGAGAAGGGTCAGCACGGTTGAGGAGACCATGCCGCCGACCATCGGGACGGCGATACGCTGCATGAGCTCCGAGCCGGTGCCGGTGCTCCAGAGGATCGGCAGCAGCCCCGCCATGATGGCCGTCACCGTCATCATCTTCGGCCGCACGCGCTCGACAGCACCTTCCATGATGGCAAGCCGCAAGTCCTCCCGCGTCAGCGGCCTCCCATGGATGCGGCAGCGTTCACGCGCCTGGACCAGCGCATGGTCCAGATAGATCAGCATGATGACGCCGGTTTCCGCCGCCACTCCGGCCAGCGCGATGAACCCGACCGCGACGGCAACGGACATGTTGAATTGCATCAAGAACATGAGCCAGACGCCGCCAACGAGGGCGAAGGGCACCGAAAGCATGACAATGAGGGTCTCAGTGAGCCGTCCGAAGTTCAGATAGAGCAGCACGAAGATGATGAGCAGGGTGACCGGCACGACGATGGCCAACTTCGCCTTGGCGCGCTGCATGTACTCGAACTGGCCGCTCCACTCGACGTGGTATCCAGGGGGCATTCGCACCTTTTCGGCGACCGCCCGCTGCGCGTCAGCCACGTAGCCGCCAATGTCGCGGCCGTGCATGTCGACATAGACGTAGTTCACCAGCTGCGCGTTCTCGGTCCGGATCGTCGGTGGGCCGCGTTTCAGGTTGACGGTGGCCAGCTGCCCGAGTGGGACGGCGGCGCCCTGCATGTTCTGCACGAGGACCTGGGTCGCGATTCCTTGTGGGTCGTTGCGCAGGCCGCGCGGGTAGCGGACGTTGACCGTGTAGCGGGCGCGGCCCTCGACTGTGGTGGTGACCGGCTCTCCGCCGAGCGCCGTGGCAATGGTCTCCTGGAGGTCGCCGACGGTCAGGCCGTAGCGGGCCAATGCCGACCGATCCGGCTCGACCTCAAGGTAGTAGCCGCCCTCGACGCGCTCCGCGAAGGCGCTGGTCGTGCCGGGCACCGCCCGCACTGCGGCCTCCACCTCGCGCGAGAGGCGGTCGATGCCCGCGAGGTCCGGGCCGTAGACCTTCACACCGACCGGGGTGCGGATCCCGGTCGAGAGCATGTCGGTGCGGGCCTTAATGGGCATGGTCCAGGCGTTGCTGACCCCCGGCATCCGGAGCGCCGCGTCCATCTCCGCGATCAAGGAATCGACTGAGACGCCCGGACGCCATTCGGCTTCCGGCTTGAGATTGATGATGGTCTCGAACATCTCCGTCGGTGCCGGGTCAGTTGCCGTCGCCGCGCGGCCCGCCTTGCCGTAGACGCTCGCCACCTCAGGGAAGCTCCGGATGACCCGGTTTTGGGTCTGCAGGAGCTCGGCCGCCTTGGTGACAGACAGGCCGGGCAGGCTGACCGGCATATACATCAGCGTCCCCTCGTTCAGCGTCGGCATGAACTCACTGCCGAGCCGGGCCAGGGGCCAAGCGGTCGCGCCGATCGCGATGATCGCAACCAGGATGGTCAGCGTCTTGGCCCGGAGGACGCCCGCGATCAGGGGGCGGTAGAGCCAGATGAGCAGCCGGTTCACCGGGTTCCGGCGCTCGGGCATAATCCGACCGCGGATGAACAGCAGCATCAACACCGGCACCAGGGTCACCGACAGCAGGGCACCGCCCGCCATGGCGAAGGTCTTGGTGAAGGCGAGCGGCCGGAACATGCGGCCCTCCTGGTCCTCCAGTGTGAAGACCGGCAGGAAGGACACGGTGATGATGGCCAGGCTGAAGAACAGCGCCGGGCCCACCTCGACGGCCGCTTCCGTCAGCACCTGGACGCGGGGCGCCCCCGGCTCCGCCTGCTCAAGCCGCTTATGGGCGTTTTCAATCATCACGATGGCTGCATCCACCATGGCGCCGAGGGCGATAGCGATGCCGCCCAAGGACATGATGTTTGAACTCAAGCCGAGCAGGTGCAGCAGGGCCATGGCGATGAGTACGCCGACCGGCAGCATCAGGATGGCCACGAGGGCGCTGCGGACGTGCAAAAGGAAAACGACGCAGACCACCGCGACGATGAGGCTTTCCTCCACGAGCGTGTGCTTCAGGGTCTCGATGGCGCGGCCGATGAGGTCGGAGCGGTCGTAGACAGAGGAAACGGTCACCCCCTCAGGCAGGCTGCCCGCGACCTCCGCCAACCGCCGCTTGACGCTGTCGATGACTGTGAGCGCGTTCTGGCCCTCGCGCTGGAGCGCGATGCCGCTGACCACCTCGCCCTCGCCATTCAGCTCGGCGATGCCGCGACGTTCCTCGGGACCGAGCTCGACCCGGGCAACGTCCCGCAACAGGACGGGGACCCCGTTCTGCATGGTGAGGGCAATTTGCTCGATGTCTGAGGTGCCCCGCAGATAGCCGCGCCCACGGACCAGGTACTCCGTCTCTGACATTTCGACCGAGCGGCCGCCGACGTCGCGGTTACTGGCGCGGATGGCCTCGGTAACTCGCGAGAGCGGGATGCGGTAGGCCTGGAGGCGCTGGGGGTCCACGACGACCTGGTACTGCTGGACGAAGCCGCCGACGCTGGCGACCTCGGCGACGCCGTTTGCCCGGGCAAGCTGGTAGCGGAGGAACCAGTCCTGGATGGACCGCAGCTCGGCCAAGGTGCGCTGCGCCCCCGTAACAACATACTGGTAGACCCAGCCCACGCCGGTGGCGTCTGGTCCCAGCGAGGGCGTCACCCCCTCAGGGAGGCGCCGCGCGGCCTGGCTGAGATACTCGAGCACCCGGGAGCGGGCCCAGTACAGGTCGGTGCCGTCCTCGAAAACCACGTAGACGAAGGATGAGCCGAAGAAGGAGAAGCCGCGGACCGTCTTCGACCGCGGAACCGTCAGGAGGGCCGTGGTCAAGGGATAGGTCACCTGGTCCTCGACCACCTGCGGCGCCTGTCCGGGGTAGTCGGTGTAGACGATGACCTGGACGTCGGAGAGGTCCGGGACGGCGTCGAGCGGGGTGTTGCGCACCGCCCAGACCCCGGTTCCGATGACGAACAGCGTGGCGAGTAGCACCAGGAAAGGGTTCGCAGCCGACCAGCGGAT
Organism: Roseomonas chloroacetimidivorans; assembly: GCF_049629625.1. NCBI lineage: Bacteria > Pseudomonadati > Pseudomonadota > Alphaproteobacteria > Acetobacterales > Roseomonadaceae > Roseomonas > Roseomonas chloroacetimidivorans. The sequence goes on from NZ_JBNBZS010000034.1 coordinate 38,348, forward strand.
GACGCGGGCGATCATCGCGGCTGTTCCTGCCCAGGAGTGGGAGCCGGGGGCGCGGCGAAGGCCTGCAGTGCCGCCCGCAGATTGCTCTCGGCGTCGATCAGGAAGTTGGCGCCGACCACAACCCGCTCCCCTGCCCCGACCCCTTGCCGGATTTCGACCCGGCCATCGGCCCTGCGGCCGGTCGCCACTGTGCGGGGCTCATAGCGCCCAGGGGTGCGCTCCACGAGAACGACCTGCCGGGTGCCGCTGTCGAGCACTGCGGAGTCCGGCACGGCGACCACAGGCGCGGTGCCCAGGGGCGCCGCGATCTCCACGGTCGCGTACATGTCGGGCTTGAGCAGACTCTCCGGGTTGGGGATCTCGATCCGCACCCGGGCCGTGCGCGTGGCCGCGTTCAGTGTCGGGTAGACGAAGGTGACCTTCCCCGTGAACCGGCGGTCCGGATAGGCCGTCAAGGCGATGCTGGCCTCCTGCCCAGGGCCGATAAGGCCCAGGTCCTGCTCGAAGACGTCGGCAAGCAGCCAGACGGTCGAGAGGTCACCGATGCGGAAGAGCGTCTCGCCGGGCGCGAAGCGCATGCCCTGCAGCGCGGCCTTCTCCAGGACCACGCCATCCATGGGCGAGGTCAGCGTCAGCGCGCGACCAACTGTGCCGGTGCGCTGGAGACGGGCAATCTCATCCGCAGGCAGGTCGAAGTTGCGCAGCCGCTCCAGGGCGGCCGCGGCGACGCCCCCGCCCATCCGGCGGGCGATGACGTACTCCTGCTCGGCGAGCGCCAGGTCGGGGCTGTAAACTTCGAATAACGGCTGGCCGCGGCGCACCGGTTGCCCGGTCTCGTTGACCAGCAGCCGCTGGATCCAGCCCTCGAAGCGCGGGGCAACGACCACGAGACGGCGCTCGTCGACGGCGATGGCGCCGACTGCGCGGATGGAGCGGGTCAGCGCGCGCTCGATCGCCGGCTCGGTGCGGACGCCGAGCATCTGAACGCGTTCAGGGCTGACAGTGACGGTCCCGGCGGGCTGGTTGGCCTCGTCCTCGTAGACGGGGATGTAGTCCATGCCCATCGAATCCTTCTTGGGCACTGGCGAGGTGTCCGGCAGACCCATCGGGTTGCGGTAGTAGACAATCCGGCCGCGACCCGCCGGTGCCGTCGACGCGGGTGCTGATACCGGTTGGGGCGCCCCGCCCGCATCCTCGTAGACAGGGAAGAAGTCGCGTCCCTCGGCGGTTTTCCTTGGTGCAGGGGAGTACGCGGGCTTGCCGGATGGGTCCTGGTAATAGAGCGGCTGGCGCGCTGGTTCTGGTGCGGCGGCTGGTGCGGGCGCAGATGGCGCCTGCTCGTCCTCCTCATAGACCGGAACGTAGTCGCGGCCCTGCGCGTCCTTTTTCGGGGTCGGCGAGAAGTCCGGCCCGCCCGAGGGATCCCTGTAGTAGAGCGGCTGACGCGCGGGAGATGCGGTCTGCGCCGTGGCTAACCCGACGACGGCGACAGGTAGATGACCAGCTAGCCAATGGCCGCCGGCCCCGGCCGTGGCCGTGGCCACCGCAAGGACAGCCCCCGAAGTGAGGAGGATGCGGCGCCCGGTCACAGTTCACCCCCGACCAAGCGCTCGATCGTCGCCCGTTGACGCTGCCCGTCGAATTCGGCGGAAAGGAGCTGCAGGCGGAACTCGGTCAGGTCGTTCTGCGCCCGCAGGACGGTTGCCAAGTCCACCTTGCCGAAGCCGTACCCAGCCGTCCCGGAGCGCACAAGCGCCTCGGCCTGCGGCAGGAGCTGGCGCCGAATCAGATCTACGGTCCGGCGGCTTCCCTCGGCTCCTGCCGCGGCATCCGCCAAGTCCCCCCTGATCTGCTGCTCGCGGGCCTCAAGCCGTGCTCGGGCGGCTCCGGCCTGTGCTCCTGCTTCCCGCGTCTGCGCCTCTCGCAGACCCCATTGGAGCGGGACCTTCATCCCGATCCATGCTTGGTAGCCGGTCGGCCCATAGCTTCCGCGGTCAATGGCTGCGGCGCCCACGGCCACGTCGGGATACCAGTTCCTCTCGGTCAGGGTCCGGTTGGTCTCGGCCCCCTGGACAGCGGCGGCATCCGCGGCCAGCGCCGGGTTGGCGCGCCGCGCACGGTCTACCAACCGGCCGACCTCCAGCGTGCGGGCATCAGGCAGTGGCGGGAGCCGCTCGGGCGGCGCAAGAGGCGCATCGGCCGGACGGTTCAGGAGCGCGTTTAGCTGCCCTTGCGCACTCCTGAGAGAAGCCTCGAGCCGCAGGATCTCGGCGGCCACACGGGTGGTCTCGACCTCGGCCCGAAACACCTCCTGCTGCTCGCTGCGGCCCTGAGCGTAACGTTCCCGGGCGACCTGGGCGATACTTTGAACCGTCCGGCGCTGATCAGCCGCCCGCCGAACGGCCTGATGAGACGTGTAATAGCGGGCGAAGGCGACCTTGACCCGTTCGAGCAGCTCGGCCTCCGCGGCCTGGGCCTGCGCCGCCATCTGCCCGGCCTCGGCACGGGCAACCTGCCGCCGCAAGTCGCGCCTTCCCCAGAGCGGGAACTCCTGCTCGAAGCTGTAGATCATCATGTTCTGCCGGGGCCCGGAGTTCCGGGGCATCTCGTCCGACATCACGCGGACCGTCGGGTCGGGAAACGACCCGGCGATCTGCACGCGAGCTTGGGCAGCCGCGGTGTCGAGTGCGCGGGCGGCGAGTTCGGGACTGAGTTGGCGCGCAGCACCAAGGACGCTCTCCAGCGTGGCGCCGGGGAGTGATCCTCCCGAGGCCCGCTGTGCCGATGTGGACTGGCTATGGCCAGGCCCCGCCAGGAGCGCGAGCGTCAGACCAAGCGCGAGGGCCGTACCGGGCTTACGCCCGGCACGCCATGGGGCCGTTGAGGCCCCCCATATCTGGCGCGGCATCTCATCGAGCCGCGCTGAAGGTGACCGTGGCGCGCACCGTTTCCGGCTCGCCCTGGACCTTGGCGCTCAATGTGAGCGCCCAATTTCCGGCCATGCCTGTGTCGACCTGGAACCGGTAGGTGCCCGGCTGCTGGCCCGCCTGCGGGGCGACGTTGCCCGTCATGGTGGGCATGCCCGCGGGCGCCATGTCAGCCTTGGTCTGGAAGATGACAGCGTCCGGCACCGGCCTACCGTCCGACACTCGGACGAGGCGGACAGTGACATCCGTCTTGCCAGGGCCAGCGGCCCGGGCGTTGGCGAGCTCGAAGCGGTAATCGTTAGCGGCGGCGAAGGCGCCGGGGGCGAGGAAAGTGGCCGCGAGGGCAGTGCCGGTGCCGAGCACGACGGCGCGCAAGAACGTGGAAAACACCGTTGAATCCCATTCCATGGGCCGCCCGCACCTATTGGCGAGCGGCTGAGTTCGTCTGGAGGAATCCCGCTCGCTTCCGATGGCAACCAGAACGCTGAGGCATTGGCCACAGGCAAACGGACGCGCGGAAGAGCGAGAGTGAATCGCGATTGCCCCGAGGGGCATGCGGCTCAGACGAAGTGGATGGGAGGGCCGATGAAGGGCTCGGGCGTGATGCCCTCAGGAAGGCCGGACGCACTCCAGTATGAAATCCGGTCCCAGACAAGACGCTCGGCCATGCGCATAGGCAGCGCAGGAAGAGCGACCGTAAAGATACAACCTAGATCAACCACGCAGCCAGGGACCTGGTCGTTGCAAGGAGGCGCTGAAGTGTCGTGACACGGCGTCGCGGCATCATTCCCGCCGCCTTGGTCAGTCATCATGGCCATACGCATACCGTCCGCCTTCGCGGACGGCAGGTTCTGCACCAGACCTGCGCCGAGCAGGGCGCAAATCGTGATGACAGCAATAACCAGCCTGGCGAGGCGGGAGGACATCACAACACCTTAGCCTCGAATCAGTGCGAATTGAAGGCGCTCGTAACTCAGACTGTCCATGCAGGTGCCACATCGCGGGCGGCGAGGAGATAAGCGCCGAGCTAGCACCAACACACTCACCAAGGTGGCCAGCATCTCGCCAGTGCCAAACCTCGAGCTTTGATGCTAGCCCCAAACTACTTTCATGTTGCGGTATCATAAAACACCTTATACCAACCGCCTCAGGTTTTGACCTGCGCCCAGGGGCGGCGTGTGATGGAGGCGATCTGCTCGGGCGTGCTCATCAGCGTGGACCAGGCGTGACAGCATGCGTCGACAATGGCGTCGTAGCTTTCCCACACGCGATGGCTGAGCAGGTTCTGGCGTAGGAACTCCCAGACGTTCTCCAACGGGTTCAACTCCGGTGCGTAGCGCGGCAGCGGCAGCAGGCTGATGTTCTCGGGCAGGTGCAGCCTGGGTGAGGTGTGCCAGCCTGCGCCGTCGAGCACGAGAACGGCGTGCGCGCCCTTGCTCACGCAGCGGCTGATCTCGGCCAGGTGGATGTTCATGGCCTCCACATTGACGTCCGGCAGCACGACAGCGGCCCCGACGGCGCGCTCGGGACAGACTGCACCGAAGAGCCAGGCCCAGGTATAGCGGTGATCGCGCACGGCACGTGGGCGCGTGCCCCGCTTCGCCCATATCCGTGTCAGCGTGCCCTGCTGGCCGACACGGGCCTCGTCCATGAACCAGACCTCAAGGGGTGTGCCGGGGGCGACCTCGCTGACGGCCTCCTTCACCCGATCAGTGAAGCCCCCCTAAAGGCCGCTTGCGCGGCCGGGTCGCTCTGCGGGTGCTGTGGCCGGACCGACAGGCGGCGGAAGCGCAGCCTGGTCAGGAGCTTGCCAACCGTGCGCTCATGCAGGCTGACCCGGAACTCGCTCCTGATCCGCTCCTGCAGATCGCGGCAGCGCCAGCGCACGACGCCATCGCGCTCCAGTTCCGGCCCTTCCTCGACCCAGCGGGCGACCAGAGCCTCCTGCTCGCTTGAGAGCCGTGGAGCCGGGCCCGGAGCACGGCGGTTCATCAGCCCGGCTGTCCCCTCGGCGTTGTAGCGGTGCACCCAGTCGCGAAGCGTCTGACGGTCCATGCCACAACTCTTGGCCGCTTCTTCGCGCGAGTGCCCCTCCAGCACCAGCGCGATCGCCAGCATCCGGCGCGCCGCGTCTGCATCACGGCTCCGGGCCGCTGACCTCCGGAGTTCGGCAGCCGATAGATCCTGCCGCGTGATCGCCAAGGCCATCCCAACCTCCCGAACCAACCGCCGGAAGGAGCGAATCACATCCGCAGCACGGGTGGGATCACATCCGAGTCAGCAACCAAGGCGACTGGTATTAGCGTGGCTGCGGTCGGGGGCCTGACCGCGACCACGCCGCGGCGCGCTGAATTGAGCGGCTGATCAACGAACGAGGAGCCCGTGACATGGGCGAACCGGGTGCCGGGACATTCCGGCGCCCTCCGTGGAGAGACGGGAGAGCAGCGGCGCGGACTTGGCTTGCGCCGTGGCGTCCGCCATGGAGCCGCGAACGAAGAATGGTTCGGATCAGCCCCTTGTGGCTGCCTGAAGCACGTCAACAATGCCGTAGCGGCTCATAAATGGTGGTCCGGCCTATTCAGCATTAACGAGGCGGTGGGCTGACGCCCGGTGCCGCTCCATCAAGGATTTGGATGGATTTGGATGCACTCGCTCCCAGGAGGCTGCCTTCCCAGTTCCGAAAGGCAGAGGGCCAACGCACCATCCTTGACCAGGTGGTAGGCGAAGGTCCGGGTGCTGTAGGACACCGCCGCAATCTGCCAGCCCTCGGCGACCAAGCGCGGAAGCGACTGGGTGAGCGGTACGCTGTGCACCGGCGCGAACGGGACGTCGTATTCCTGCGGGGCCGCAGGCGCCTGGGCCGAGGCACCCTGGACCGAAGCGATCCACAAGGCGCCGACGGCGAGAAAGGATTTCAGGGTCATGGGACCACCTCATCGGGTTAAGGGGGACGGCTAGCCGCCCGCACCGGCGCGTGCCCCTGCGGCCGCCGATGCCCGCACGGGGCACCGACGACCGCGGGGGAACGTCTCAGAACCTCGCCTGCCCGCTACGGCCGCCCGGGTTCTTGATCTGCAGCGTGATCGGCGTCCCCCGGGTGACAGGGCTCGACGCCGTGCCGGTCAGCGTGTTCTCCGCTCCCGGGGTGAGCTGGACGACCTGGCGTGACTGGCCGGACCCGACCAGGGCCGAGGCCGTGTACCCGGCCGCAGGAACCGGCTTCCCAGCCTCGTCATAGAGGTGGACGGTGAGCGTGCGCTCCGCGGACAGGAGTTCGGCGTGAATTCCGACGACGTCCTGCATGCGGCCGCTCCCCGGGGTTTCGGTCACTCGGCTGGGGCGGGTCGTGCCCCGGCCGGGATTCCTTCGCTCGCCGCGGGCGCGTGGACGCGGCCGAAGCGGACGTAGAGGGCGGGCAGCACCAGCAGGGTGAGCAGCGTCGCGCTGATCAGCCCGCCGATGACGACGGTCGCCAACGGCTTCTGGACCTCGGCACCGGCGCCAGTCGCGATAGCCATGGGGACGAAGCCCAGCGACGCGACGAGCGCCGTCATGGCCACCGGCCGGAGCCGGGTCATGGCGCCCTGGAACACCGCGTCCCGCAGGGACAGATGACCCTGCTCCATCAGGCCCCGGATGGACGTCGCCATCACCAACCCGTTCAGCACCGCGACGCCGGACAGGGCGATGAAGCCGACTGCGGCCGGAACCGAGAAGGGCATGTCGCGAAGCCAGAGGGCCAGCAGCCCACCTGAGAGGGCGAGCGGCACGCCGGTGAACACCAGGATGGCGTCCCGCACGGAACCGAGGGCCGCGTAGAGCAGGACGATGATCAGCAGGAAGCAGGCGGGCACCACGACACTCAGCCGTTCCCGGGCCTTGGCCAGGTTCTCGAACTGGCCGCCCCAGGTGATGGTATAACCGGGCGGCAGCTGCACCTCGCGCTCCACCCGCGCCTGCGCCTCGGCGACAATGGAGCCGATATCCCGCCCGCGGGCGTTCGCCTGGACCACGACGCGGCGCCGCCCCTGCTCGCGGCTGATCTGGTTCGGGCCCTCAACCACCCGGAGCGTCGCCAGCTGCTGCAGGGGCACCGACGCCGCGGGACGCCCCGCCACGGGCGGCAGCGGCACCGGCAGGCTTCGGAGGGTTTCGAAGTTGCCGCGTTGGGCTTCAGGCAGGCGAACCACGATGGCGAAGCGCCGGTCGCCCTCGTAGACCATCCCGGCCTCGCGGCCCCCGACCGCGGTCGAAATCACGGCCTGCACGTCGGCGACGCTGAGCCCGCGCCGGGCGACCTCGGCCCGGTTCACCGTGATCTCCAGGAAGGGCAGGCCGGTCGCCTGCTCCACCTTCACGTCCTCCGCGCCCTCTATGCCGTTCAGGATCTGAGAAATCTGCCCGGCGGCCTGAAGCATCGGGCCGTACTCGTCACCGAACACCTTCACGGCCAGGTCACCGCGCACGCCCGCCAGCAGCTCGTTGAAGCGCATCTGGATGGGCTGGGTGAACTCAAATGCGTTGCCGGGGATGCCCGCGACCGACCGCTCGATGCGGCGGACCACCTCGTCCTTCGGCAGGGACGGATCCGGCCACTCGGCGCGGGGCTTGAGGATGATGAAGGTGTCCGAGACGTTGGGCGGCATCGGGTCCGACGCCACGTCGGCCGTACCGGTCTTGGAGTAGATGACCTGCACCTCCGGCAGCCGCGAGATGCGACGCTCCAACACGGACTGCATGGCCTGCGACTGCTGCAGCGAGGTGCTGGGGATGCGCATGGCATGCATGGCGACATTGCCCTCGTCCAGTGTCGGGATGAACTCCTGCCCGAGCCGCGAGAACAGGCTGAGGGAGCCCACGAACAGCAGGGCACCCACCGTGATGACGAGGACCGGCGCGCGCAGCGCCCAGCCGATGGCGGGCGCATAGAGCCGCTTCATGCCCCGGACGATCCAGACGTCCTTCTCCTGCACTCGGCCCGTGATCCAGATGGCAATCAGCGCAGGCACCAGGGTCAGGGAGAGCACGAAGGCGAAGGCCAGGGCGATGATGACGGTCAGCGCCATGGGCATGAACATCTTGCCCTCGACGCCTGTGAAGGTGAGGAGCGGAGCGTAGACGAGGATGATGATGGCCTGGCCGTAGAGCGAGGGCCGGATCATCTCCTTCGCGCTCTCGGCGACGGTCCGGAGCCGCTCCTCCAGCGTGAGGCCGCGGCCCTTCTCGTGCTGGCGCTCGGCCAGGTGCCGCAGGCTGTTCTCGGTGATGATGACGGCGCCGTCCACGATGAGGCCGAAGTCGAGGGCGCCCAGGCTCATCAGGTTGGCCGAGATGCCGCCCCGGACCATGCCGAAGGCGGTGAGCAGCATGGTCACCGGGATAGCCAGGGCGGTGATGACGGCCGCCCGGATGTTGCCCAGCATCAGGAACAGGATGGCCACGACGAGGAGCGCGCCCTCGCCGAGGTTCTTGGCCACCGTGTGGATGGTGGAGTCCACGAGGATGCCGCGGTCCAGCACAACAGCCGCCTCGATGCCCCGAGGCAGGATGCGTTTGAGATCGTCCACCCTCTTGTGGACGGCGGCCGCGACGGTCCGGCTGTTCTCGCCGACCAACATCAAGGCGGTGCCGACCACCATCTCCTGGCCATTGCCGCTCGCGCTTCCGGTGCGCGGCGCCTGGCCAGTCGTCACGCGCGCCACGTCGCGCAGCAGGATCGGTACGCCCTCGCGGGTCGCGACAACCACCTGCTCCAATTCGGCGACGCTGGTCACCCGCCCTCCCGAGCGGACCACCAGGCCCTCGCCGCCGCGCTCGACGTAGCCCGCACCGGTGCTGACGTTGTTGCGCTCGACGGCCGAAGTCAGGTCGCTGAAGCTCAGGCCGAGGCCGATGAGCCGCGCGGTGTCGGGCTGGACCACGTACTGCTTGGTGTAGCCGCCGATGGCGTCCACCCCCGCGATGCCCGGCACGTTCCGGAGCTGCGGGCGGATGATCCAGTCCTGGACGGTGCGAAGGTAGGTGGCGCGCTCGGCCTCGGTGGTCAGGCGCTCGCGCTCGGGCGTCAGGTAGGTTCCGTCCGCCTGCCAGCCCGGCGTGCCATCGGGGACGATGTCACCCTGCTTCCGCTCGGCGAAGCGGACCGTCCACATCGTGACCTCGCCCAGGCCGGTCGACACCGGGCCCAGGCGCGGTTCGACACCCTCCGGCATGGCTTCCCGGGCCTCGATGAGCCGCTCGAGGACCTGCTGGCGGGCGAAGTAGATGTCGGTGCTCTCGGTGAACACCGCGGTGACCTGGCTGAAGCCGTTGCGGGAGATGGAGCGCGTGCTTTCCAGCCCCGGGATGCCTGCCAGGGCGGTCTCGATCGGGAAGGTGACCTGCTTCTCGATCTCGTAAGGCGAGAGCGAGGGCGCGAGGGTGTTGATCTGCGCCTGGTTGTTGGTGATGTCCGGGGTCGCGTCGATGGGCAGCCGGGTCAGCGACCAGGCCCCGATAACGGCCGCGATGAGCGCCAGCAGCACCACGGTCCAGCGGTTGCGGACGGAGAAGTCGAGGATGGGTCCGATCATGTCCGGGTGCTCCTCAGTGCGCGTGCCCGGCTTCGGACTTGCTGAGTTCGGCCCGGAGCACGAAGGCGTTGCCCACCGCGACCTCGGTGCCCTCGTCGAGGCCGAAAATGACCTCATAGGAAGTGGCGTCCTCGCGCCCGACCTCGACCTCGCGCAGCTCGAACCCCTCATCGTTCCGCACGAAGACGACCTTCCTGCCCTCAACCTCCTGCACGGCATCGCGGGGCACCAGCACGTCCACCGGCTGCTCGGCGGTCGCGAGGTGGGCGGTGACGAAGCCCCCCGCCTGCCATTTGCCGTCGGTGTTGGGGATCTCCGCCACGGCGCGGGCGGAACGCGTCTCCTGGTCGAGGACCGGGCTCAGGAAGACCACCTTTCCTTCCGTGCGCGCGTCACCCTCGCCGGAGACCATGACCGTCTGGCCCTGGCGAACCATGGGCAGGTCGCGTGGCGGGACGGACATCTCGACCCAGAGCACCGAGAGGTCGGCCACAGAGAAGACCTCGGCATCGGCGGCAACTGACGCCCCCAGGACCGCGTTCCGGGCGGTCACCCGGCCCGCAATGGGTGCCCGGAGCTCCAGGCGCCGCAGCGCGGCGGCTGGCTGGCGCGCCAGGGCGGCGATCTCCTCCTCGGACAGACCAAAGGCCGCCAGCCTGGCGCGGCCGAGGTCGACCTTGATGCGAGCCTCCTCTGCCGCCGCCCGGGCCTGGAGGAACTCCTGCTCGGCCGAGATCTTTTGCCGCCAGAGGCGGGTCTCGCGAGCGAGGGTGGTCTCCGCGAGCGCGGCGCTCCGCGTGGCGGCGAGGAACTCACCCTTGGCGTCCGCCACCTCGCGGCTCTCCAACACCGCCATCACGTCACCCTTCTGGACTTCCTCGCCCAGGCTCTTCCGGACCTCGGCCACGATGCCGCCTAGACGAGCAGTGACCCGCGCCTGCCGGTCCTGGCTCGCGGCGAGGATGCCGGGCACCGAGGTGCGGCTCACCAGGGCGCCGCCGCGGATCGGGGCAACCAGGATGCCAGCCGCCTCGACCTGCTCGGCCGTCATGGCGATGTGGCCTTCCTCGCCGTGCTCCTCCCCCTCGGCGTGACCGTGCCCGTGGCCATGGCCGCCACCCTTGGGGGCTGCGGCGGGCCCCGTGGGACCAGCGCCGACGGCCGATGACACCGGCAGGCCAACGAGGCTCCGGGCGGTTTGGGGAATGACCGGGAAGGCGGTGGCAAGAGCCAGACCGCCGAGGGCGGCACCGGCCATGAGGGTCATGCGGAGCATCACCGGGCACTCCCGTTGGACGGGCTGGAAGGGAGCTGGCCGCGCAGGCGCTCGACGGCGGCGCGGCGGGTGTGGAATTCGCGGTAGGCATCGACGAGCTGGGCGCGGGCGTCGGAGAGGGCGCGCTGGGCGTCGAGGACCTCCAGGAAGGAGAACTTGCCCTCGGCGAAGCCGCCCGACGCGGAGCGCGCGGCCTGCTCGGCCGCCGGAAGGGCCGTGCGCCGGAGGCTCTGGGCGGTCCGCCAGGCCAGGGCTGTGCGCTGCTCGGCCGAGACCAGGGCCGCTGCAAGGGCCGACCGGCCCCGTTCGGCTTCCGCTTCGGCCCGGAGGAGCTCGGCCTGCGCCCTGGCGATTCCGCCCTGGTTGCGGTCGTAGATCGGCAGCGGGATGGAGGCGCCCGCCACGAAGGCGGTCTCCCCGGTGTCCCCGAAACGGCGCACGTCTCCCGAGACGGTCACGTCCGGCACGGCCGTGGCACGCTGGAGGGTGAGGTTGGAGCGCTGCTGCGCAACGGCACCGTCGAGGCGTGCCAGGTCAGGGTTTCCGGCAAGGCGGGCGAGCGGGTCGGCCGGGGTCGGGCGCCCGGGCGCCGGGCCGACGTCGTCGAACCAGGGCTGGCGCGGCGCGAGTTCGACCCGGGGCACCCCGATGAACACGGCGAGGTCGGCAAGGGCGATCTCGAGGTCCCGCTGCGCCCGCTCAGCCGCGATTTCGGCAGTGGCCCGGACGACCTCCGCCCTCTCCGCCTGCAGCGGCGCGTCCCGCCCTGCCTCGACCCGCCCCCTGGCGGCCCGAAGCGTCTCCGAGGCCAGTCGCGCACGCTCCCGCTCAACGCCGACGAGGCGGGAGGCGGCCTCGGCGGTGGCGAGCGCGCTCACCACCTCCCGCGCCAGATCCATTCTCGCCCCCGCGAAGTCGACGTCGGCGAGCTCACCGCTGCGGGCCGCGAGGTCCATCCGCGCCGACCGCTTGCCGCCGAGCTCGATCCTTTGGGCGATGCCGATCGTCGTCTCCAGGGCGCGCCCGCCGCGGTATTCGCCGCGGCCACCGACGCCGCCGAAGTTCTCGAAGGTGCTGCGAAGTTCTGGATTCGGGCGCAGGCGCGCCTGGAGGGCGTCGGAGCGCACTGCTTGCTGGGTCGCCCCGGCGCCGCGGAGCGCGGGCGAGAAGGTCAGCGCCGCCTCAACGGCTTGCCGGGGGGAGATGAGCGTGACCGACCCGGCAGGCGCGCGGGCATCCTGCCCAAGTGCCATGGCCGGGATGGCGGCCAGAGACGCCATCAGCCAGAAAGTTTTGAATCTCATGGAAGTACCTAGCGTTGCGGACCGCTTACGGACCGGTGGCAGGCCCCTTCAGGGCAGCCGAACCGGCCAACGAAAGAGACGGGTCGCTAGGCGCGAGGTGGCTTTGTTGGGAATTCCAACACGCCAGACAGCAGGACGCGTGTCGGCAACGGCGTGGGCATGATTTGGCGCCCGGTCTCATCTGGAAAACCAGCGACGACCTCAGGCGACAGTGGGGTTACCTTGCTGCAAACGTGGTGCGCAGCATGGCAGGGAAGCGTGTCCGGCTCCAATGGGGGATCGTTGGAACCGTCGCTCAATGCCAGCACCTCAATCTGGCCGGCACGGCCAAGCCCTGTCTCCAGGGACAGGTCAGCCGGGCAGCCCATCGGGCACATCGTCGTCAGGAGCATGAACACGCACAACAGCGCCGCCATCCCGCGACGGCAGGCAGCAGCAACTGGCGATGTCAGCCCGGCATACATTCAGCCCGGGGCTCTACTAGATCCGGAATCGGCTGTCACGCGTTGCAGCATATCCTGATGTAACTGCGCGGGTTGTCCTCATCGATCAGAGAGACTGGGCCCGCATGCCCATCTCACACAGGAAGATCTCGCCAAGGCAATCCTATCCACCATGGGCCGCTGAACCTAGGTCAGCCTGAGCATCGCGAATGATCGACCATGCCGATTGCAGGAAGAGGCCGGCAATGACGAATGCCACCACAAGGTCCGGCCAGGCCGTACCGGTCCACCAGACGAGGCCCGCTGCGACCACCACGGCCAGATTGCCGATGGCGTCGTTGCGGCTGAACAGCCAGACGGCCCGGACGTTGGCGTCGCCCTCCCGGTGCGGGATGAGCACCGCCGCGGCGGCGACGTTGACCACCAGGGCGACGATGGCGAAGAGGCCCATCAGCCCGGCTTCGGGCTGGTTCAGCACCAGCACCCGGTAGCCGGTGGTGGCGAGCACGCCCAAGCCGAGCACGGCGAGGAACAGGCCCTGGATGAGGGCGGAGCGGGCGCGCCAGGCGAGGCTCCAGCCGATGGCCAGCAGGCCGAGGAAGCTGATCAGGCCGTCGCCGAGGAAGTCGAGGGCGTCCGCCTTGAGCGCCTGGCTGCCGGAGATGAAGCCGCCAACCATCTCAACCAGGCCGTAGCCGACGTTGAGGCCGACCACGATCCAGAGCGCCCGGCAATAGGCGGGCGTGATATGGGCGAGGTTCTTGGGCAGGTCGTCATCGTCGTCGCTCATCCGGTGCTCCCGAGCCAAGAACGGACCGATGCGTTTATGGGGTGCTGGATCTGAAATAGCGGACCTTCGCGGCGCCCATGGCCATCAAGATGTCGCTTGCTACGAGGTGGCGGGCGCCTTCCGTACATTGGAAGGACCTCAGCACCGCCACCCAGATGCACGGCCCAAGATGACCGTGAGCTCAATGCCGGGATCGCTGGCCGCTTCCGAGTGGCCGTCCAAAACCGCCCGGTCATTCTGCGTCCACTGTCCTGGCAGCGCTCGTCCGAAAGCGGTCAATCGGCAGCTTCAGGTATGAGGTGCCATTCGCTTCGGGCTTCGGCAGACGTCCGCCGCGGAGGTTCACTTGCAATGCGAAGAGCATCATCGCTGGCAGAGGAAGCGTTCGATCGCGCTCCTCCCGCAGCCGAACGAACCCGTCCTCTCCACCGCTGTCCCGTAGGTGAATGTTGGTTGCCTGCTGCTCCGCTACGGTGGACTCCCAACGCGGTTCGCGCCCGCCCGGACGGTAATCGTGGCCGGTGAAGAGGCGTGTCGTCGGTGGCAATGCGAGGATGCTCTGGATGCTGCGGTACAAGGCCCGCGCGTCACCGCCAGGGAAGTCGGCTCGTGCCGTGCCCGCATCCGGCATGAAGAGGGTGTCATGCACGAATGCGGCGTCGCCAACGACGTAGGTGACCGAGGCCGCGGTGTGGCCTGGGGAGAACATCACCCTCACTTCCAAGGCGCCAAGATTGAAGCGGTGACCATCTGCAAACATGTGGTCCCAATAGTCGCGCTCACGAGCTTGGAGATCGGGGATGTTATAGATGTCCGACCAGATCGCCTGAACTGCGAGGGTCTGTTCGCCAATACCTGTTGGCACGCCAAGGCGCTCGCCCAGGTAGGCAACGGCAGAAAGGTGGTCAGCATGTGGGTGGGTGTCGAGCGCCCATTCCGGGATCAATCCGCGCTCCTGGATATAGTTAGCAATCTCGTCGGCTGGCTGGGTCGCAAGGCTGCATGAATTGCGGTCGAAGCCCAACAAGGGGTCGATAACCGCGCATTTCCTTGTTTGCGGATCCGCCACGACGTAGGAGACGCTTCCGGTCTGATCGTCGTAAAAGCCTTGTACGATCGCCTGAGACGGCATTCTGTTCTCCCTGTTGTTGCGCGCTGTCGCCGAAGCCGCGATAGCAGCCAACCTTGGGACACCGAGCACGATGTCTTTCGGCCAATGGCGCCCCCGACGAGGGCCGAGAAGCGCTGAACCCAGCCGGGCGGAGTGGTATCCTTCGCGGTGTGGCTGACAGCGCATTAGGCGCGCTTCTTAGAAAACCACTGCGCCGCTCATCCAATGCTCCCGAGCCAGGGGAAGAGTTGGAGCATCAGGATGGCGAAGTCGGTCAGGTGGCCGGTAATCATCGCCACCCCCATCGCCACCATGACGCCGCCCGCCACGATCTGAAGAACGCGGCCGAGGCGCCGCAGGCTTCGGAACGGGCCGCGCAGGAAGGCGTCGGCGAAGGCGGCCACCAGCAGGAAGGGCACGCCCAGCCCGGCCGCGTAGGTGGCCAGGAGCGCAATTCCGAGGTGGCTGATCTCGCTGGTGGCGGTCAGCGCCAGGATGGCGCCGAGAACCGGCCCAATGCAGGGCGTCCAGCCGAAGGCGAAGGCCAGCCCGAGCACGTAGGCGGAGAGCGGCGTGCCGCCGCTGAGCGTCGGCATGAAGCGAAGGTCGCGCTGCAGCGGCATCAGCCGCAGGACGCCCGCAGTCATCAGGCCGAACAGGATGACCACCACCCCGCCCACGATCCCGGCCTCGTAGCGGTAGCGCAGCAGGGCCTGGCTGAGCGCCGAGGCGCCCGCGCCCATCGCCACGAAGACAGTCGCGAAGCCCAGGACGAAGCAAAGGCCGAGGCCGACCGTGGCGAGGCGACCGGGCGTAGCGCGATCGGCGGCGACCGAGCGACCGGCGACATAGGAGACGTAGCCGGGCACCAGCGGCAGCACACAGGGCGAGAGGAACGAGACCATCCCCGCCAGGAAGGCGGTCAGGAGGCCGGACATCTGGAGGAGCGGGTTCACGGCTGTCCCGTCCTCAGGGTCGCGCCGCGGAAGTCGGCGCGCCCGCAGGTTCGCTCCGCCCGCCGACGAGGAGCAGGAACGCGACGCCGACGAAGATCGCGGTGTCGGCGAGGTTGAAGGCCGGCCAGTGGTAGCCAGCCACGTGGAAGTCCAGGAAGTCCGTCACGGCGCCGTGCCGCAGCCGGTCGACGACGTTGCCCAGGGCGCCTCCGGCGATGAGGCCGACCGAGGCCGCCATCTCCGTGCGCCGGTCGCGCGTCGTCCAGACGACGAGGCCCGCGATGACAGCGAGCGCGAGGCAGGACAGGAGCCAGGGCGTCGCGGGGTGGTCTGCCGACAGCAGGCCGAAGCTGACGCCCCGGTTCCATCCCAGCACGAGGTTGAAGAAGGGGGTGACAGGGATGACGCGGGGCGGATCCATGAGATGGGTCAGCACCCACCACTTCGTCGCCTGATCCATCGCGAAGGCCAGCGCGGCCGTCGCCGCGCTCCAGGTCCAGGCGAGACGCGCTCTGGGCAGCCCCTCAGCCATGGGCCACGCCCTTGAAGCGGTATCCGAGCAGACGCAGGGCGTTGAGGGTCACCAGCACCGTGGCGCCGGTGTCGGCCAGCACGGCGGGCCAGAGGCCGGTGATGCCGACCACCGTCGTCACCAGGAAGACCGCCTTCAGGCCGAGGGCGATGGCCACGTTCTGGTGGATGTTGGCCAGGGTGGCGCGCGACAGCCCGACCAGGGCGGCCACGTCCATGACGCGGCTGTTCAGCAGCGCGGCGTCAGCAGTCTCCAGGGCCACGTCGGTCCCGCCGCCCATGGCGATGCCGACCGAGGCGGCGGCGAGCGCGGGCGCGTCGTTGATGCCGTCGCCTACCATGGCCACGGGTGCCTGCGCCTTGAGGGCGCCGATCTCGCGCAGCTTATCCTCGGGTAGCAGGCCCGCCTGCACCCTGAGGCCGAGGGTCCCGGCTATGGCCTGTCCCGTCCGAATGTTATCGCCCGTCAGCATGACAGATTGGACGCCCAGGGCGTCCAGCGCCCGGATGCCCGCCGCGGCGTCAGCCCGCGGCTGGTCACGCACCGCGATCAGGCCGGTATGGGCGCCGTCCACGGAGACGATGACCACCGTCTTCCCTTGACCTTCCCATTCCGCAATCGACCTTTCTGCGTCTCCTGGGAGTGACGCCTGCTCGGCCGAATAAGAGGGTGATCCGACCGTCACGCGCTTACCGGTGACGACGGCCTCCACGGCTTTGCCCGGGATAGCCCGGGCATCCTTGGCCGGGCGCAGCGGGATACCGTCTGCCTCCGCCCGCTCCAGGATGGCGCGGCCAAGGGGATGGCTGGAGCCATTCTCCACGGCGGCGGCGAGGCCGAGCATGGTCCGCTCCGAGCCAGAAAGGGCGAGGACATCGGTGACGCGCGGGCGGCCCTCGGTCAGGGTACCGGTCTTGTCGAAAGCGACAGTGCGGATCCGGCCGATGGTCTCTAGGGCACCGCCCCCCTTCACCAGCAGGCCCCGCCGGGTGCCGACGGCGAGGCCGGAGGCAATGGCCGCGGGCGTCGAGAGGACGAGGGCGCAGGGGCAGGCGACCAGCAGCAGCGCCAGGCCGCGGTAGATCCAGGTGTCCCAGTCCGCGCCGACAACAAGCGGCGGCGCGACGGCGACCAGGGCCGCCACGGCGACCGCGATTGGCGTGTAGATGGCCGAGAACCGCTCGATGAAGCGGGCGGTCGGCGCCTTGGCGTCCTGCGCCTCCTCCACTAGGCGAATGATGCGGGCGATGGTGTTGTCCGAGGCGGGCCGGGTCACGCGGACCTGCAGCGCGCCGGAGGCGTTGATGCTGCCCGCGAAGACGGGGGCGCCCTCGGCCTTGGGAACAGGGACGGACTCGCCGGTCACCGGGCTCTCGTCCACCTCGGATTCCCCCTCGGCCACCTCGCCGTCGGCCGAAACACGGTCTCCCGGACGGACCAGGACGAGGTCGCCGACCTTGAGGCTGGCGGCGGGCACCTCCCGTGCCGCGCCGTCCTCGATGCGCAGCGCGGTCCTCGGCACCAAGGCGCCGAGCGCCTCGATGCCCGCGCGGGCGCGCCCGGCCGCGACGTTCTCAAGCAGCTCGCCTATGGTGAAGAGGAACACCACCACGGCCGCCTCGGAGGTCGCGCCGATGGCGATGGCGCCGACGGTCGCGATCGACATCAGCATCTCGATGCTGAAGGGCGACCCAGCGCGCGCCGCGGCGATGGCCTTGCGGCCGAAATAGACGAGGCCGAGCAAGGCGGCGGGCAGGTAGACCCAGTGGTCCAGGGCCGGAACGGCGAGCGAGACGCCGAACCCGGCCACCATAAGGGCGCCGATCGCCGCGGCGAGCCGCGCCTTCTTCCCCTTCCACCAGGACTGGCGTGGGCGAACGAGCGCCAGTTTGTCGTCGGCCGCGCCAGGCTCGCCCGCGACCACCCGCGGCGCCTCGACCGGGGCGACGCCGTAGCCGAGCTTGCGGATCTGCTCCTCGACGGCCGAGCGCGGCGTGGCCGCCTCGTCCAGCCGGAAGGCCAGGACCTGGCTGTGGTAGTTGACCCGGATATCCTCGGCACCGCCGAAGCGGCCGACGGCCGTCTCGATCTTGGAGGCGCAGGACGGGCAGTCCATACCCTCCACGTGGTACCGCAGGGCCGACCTGGACCCGGGGGTCAGTTGAGCCGTTCCACCATCAGCCATCGCCTTCACCCCGTCCTTGCCAGTCACGCCAAGGGCGCGACGCCGTAGCCGAGCTTGCGGATCTTCTCCTCGACGACCGACCGCGGCGTGGTCGCCTCGTCCAGCCGGAACTCCAGGGTCTGCGCCTTGTAGTTGACCTGGATGTCCTCGGCGCCGCCGAGCTGCTCCACCGCGTCCTCGATCTTCAGGGCGCAGCTGGAGCAATCCATGCCCTCGACCCGGTAGTGCAGGTCCACCCGCGTTCCGGGCGACGTGGTTTCGCTGTTGGCCATCGATCGCCTTCCCTTTCCAGGCATGCCCCCGCTGGTTGGCGCAGGGACGGAAGGCTCCCTACATGGACCCTGTAGTCGCTACAGGGTCAAGGGAATGGCTTCGGAAAATTCGTTGAACATCGGCGCCCTTGCGAAGGCGACCGGCACGAAGGTAGAGACCATCCGCTGGTACGAGCGGGTCGGCCTGCTCCCGATGCCCGCCCGCAGCGCCGGAAACTACCGGACCTACGGCGAGGATCATCTCGGCCGCCTGAGCTTTATCCGGCGGGCCCGGGACCTCGGCTTCTCGCTGGAACAGATCCGCGCCCTGCTCGACTTGGCCGAGGACCGCGAGCGCTCCTGCGATGCGGTGGACGTCATCGCCCGCGAGCACTTAGGCGAGGTGGACCGGAAGATTGCCGACCTCCAGGCCCTGCGCCGAGAGCTGGGTTCGATCATCGGGCAGTGCCGTCACGGCAACGTGGCGGATTGCCGTATCATCGAGGCGCTCGCCCCCTCCAAATCGGATCTGCGCTTGTCCTGATGCAGGCCACTGGCCGCAGTTCAATGCTCCTATGTGCGGAATCCGGTCGAGAGTCCGGCGCAGCCGTGTTCAACGGCTCAGCCGAGACGAAACGAGATGTGACGGAACTTGGAAACAGCGGTCGCATGCCGCATGCGATTCTGCTCAAAGAGCCGCTGCTGCTCACGCTCCTGCTGCAGGAGGCTGAGATTGATGTCCGCCATCGCCATCCGGTTTCCGGCTTCAAAACGCGGTGTCTCAGCGAGCAAGGTCCCATTCTCGAATATTGACGTCTGGCCATCCCAGGCCAGATCGGTCGTGGACTCGCCCATACCGGCCGCGGTGTAGATGTAGGCTGCCCGGCACCGAGCGGATTGCGCTTGGCACAGCATCCGCCGGGTATCCGCCTTTCCAACTGTGATGTTGCTGGCGGAAAGATTCACAAGCGTCGTGGCCCCAGCCAGGGCCGCGGCCGCACTCGGCTGAACCGGGATCCACATGTCCTCACAGATCTCAACATGGAACACGAACCCCGGCCTATCCTCCGCCACAAAGAGGAGATCCGGACCAAAGGGCGCAATGTGATCTCCAAAACCAATGGTGGAGCCCTCCATCCCAACTCCGGACGCGAAGTAACGCCGCTCGTAAAACTCGCGGTAATTCGGGAGATGTATCTTCGGTACCACCCCAAGCATCCTGCCGCGATGCAGGATGACGGCGGTGTTGTAGAGCCTTCCCTTGTACCGGAGTGGAGCCCCGACAACGATTACCGGCATTAACTCGCGCGAAGCTTCGATGATACGGCCGATGCCCTGCTCAACGGCATCCAACACGACGTCCTGATAGAAGAGGTCGTCGATTGAGTAACCCGTGAGACCAAGTTCAGGGAAAGCAGCAAGCGCTACTGACTGTTCGCTGCATGTGCTTGCGACCCGCATAACGGCATTGGCGTTCTCTAACGGGTCGGCGAGGCAGCATTGGGTGGCGCATGCGGCAATTCGTACAAAGCCGACACCGTGCTCTTTAGGGGCCGAGTGGGGCGTGGCGGCGTCGTCCGGCTGGAGCACCAAGACGTGCTCCTCGGCGCCTTCGTCCTGCGATTCGGCATCTCCCATCGACGCCTCCCTACCTTCCCGGTCGCTTGGTCAGCGCATCTAGGCTTCTTACATGGACCCTGTAGCCGCTACAGGGTCAAGCGATGGCAGGCTGGTCGCGGTCATCTCCACGACCTCCGTCTTGACCTCCCCACAAGGGAAAATCCCATCTCCGGAGAGATCACAGGCCCCGATCAGCTCTGAATGGACGGTGGACATGAACATCGGGCAGGCCGCAAAGCCCGGTGGCCCGAAAGCGGGAAGACGAGACGCGAGGCGCCGAGCGCCGGAACAGATCACGCCACTCGAGGAGCCATCAATGAGCGACAACACCCTTCCCGCCCTTGCCAGCAGGCGGTCCATTCTCCGCATGGGCTTCGCTGTGGCTGCGCTGCCGGTTGGCATCGCCCATGCCGTCCAGCCCGTCCGGATCGAGGTCTGGAAGGATCCGAGCTGCGGCTGTTGCGAAGGCTGGGTCAAGCACATGCGCGCAGCAGGCTTTGAGGCCACCGTGCACGAAGTGGCTGACCTCCAAAGCATCAAGGCGACCAACAACGTGCCGGACACCCTCCAGTCCTGTCACACGGCCGTCGTGGGCGGCTATATCGTCGAGGGACATGTACCCGCCGCCGACGTGCACCGCCTGCTTGCAGAACGCCCACGGGCCAAAGGGCTGTCCGCTCCGGGGATGCCACCCTCTTCGCCGGGCATGGACATACCCGGCACACCCTACGAGGTCGTTCTGTTCGGCGTGCCTGGCGGCGATCGGGTCTGGGCACGCCACTAACAGCATCACCCGGAAGCGGCTGGCTGAAAGGAGATGGCTGCCAACAGCCGCCGCGATATTTTCATACCATGAAACGCACATAGCATTTTTTCGGTGCGTTCCGCCTCTGGTGGCAATGACAGGTGGTCGTGCTTTACGCGCCGGGGGCGGAGTGCTTCCGGCCGGCCGGCCGGCGCCTTACCTTGGCAGGACTAGCGTTCAGGCTCACCCTGCTCGTCCTTAACTACACATCGCACGAGGTGCCCGGTGCTTCTGGAATCGACCATAACCTGCCCCGCTTGCGGCGCCGCCAAGGCGGAGACGATGCCGACCGACGCCTGCCAGTTCTTCTACGACTGCACCAGTTGCGGGACGCTGCTCCGGCCGAAATCGGGCGACTGCTGCGTGTTCTGCTCCTATGGGACGGTGCCCTGCCCGCCCGTTCAGGTCGACGGCAAACTCAGCTGCTGCGCACCGGCCAAGTCTGAAGGGTAATCCCTTCCGCGACAGTTTACTGCTCGGAGCCCTGACCGAAATCCCCGATTCCAACACAGGGCTGTTCCGAGAACGGTCGGCTTCGGAACAGCCTTGGCCCCAGGACGTCCGCTAGGTTCTGTGGACACTTACCTCAACCAGAGGACGATGGCTGCGAGGGTCACGACGGCGAGGTAGTTTCTTGCGGTCTTTTCGTATCGCGTGGCGACGCGGCGGAACTGCTTGAGCTTGGCGAAGCAGCACTCGATCAGGTGGCGCTGGGCGTAGAGGTGCCGATCAAGCGGGTACTTGCGGGCGCGGGACGGGTTGTTCGGGATGACGGCCACGGCCCCTTTGGCAGCGATCGCGTTTCGTAGGGGATCGGCGTCGTAAGCGGCATCGGCCATGACGACCTCTGCGGGCAGGCCGTCGATCAGTGTGTAGGCCTGCGGGCAGTCGCCTCGCTGCCCGCCCGTCAGGAGGAAGCGCACCGGTGCACCGAGGCCGCGCACCGCGAGGTGGATCTTGGTGCTCAGGCCTCCGCGGGAGCGTCCCAGGGCCTGATCTTCAGGCCCCCCTTTTTGGCGCCAGCGGCGTGCTGATGGGCGCGAATGATGGTGCTGTCCACGATCAGATACTCAAAGTCGGCATCGTCGGACATGGCCTCGAAGATGCGCCGCCAGACGCCCTTCTCGCTCCAGCGGCTGAAGCGGCGGAAGGTGCTGTTCCAATCGCCGAAGACCTCGGGAAGATCGCGCCAGGGCGCGCCCGTGCGCACGATCCACAACACGCCCTCGACGAACAGGCGGTTGTCTCGGCCGGTAGACCCTTGCTGATCCGGTCGCCCAATGACCAACGGCGCCATCCGCTCCCACGCCGCGTCGCTCAACACCAGCCGGTCCAACACACCCAAGGCCGCCCCCCATCACCAAAGTCGGATGATCCCTTTGATGCCTCGCACACCGATGTATAGTCTCTCGATATGCCCAGCAAGCCGAACCTTGTAGCAGCCCAGCGTCCCGCTCCGGACTTCACGGACCAGACCTACTAGGCGGGCACGATCAAGATGGCACTGTCCCGCTTCTTCGTCCTGCAGGTGCTGCACGACGGTCCGGCGTACGGCTACGACATCGCCCGTGGCCGCAGCAGCCAAGGGAGGCGCCAAAGGGGGTGGCGCACAGCTCACGCCTTTAGGTGAGACTGTTCTCACTGCTTATCGTCGCCTTGAGCGCCCCGTGACCGACGTTTGACGCTTTGCGACTCCTCTCCTTTAGCTCGTGTTATGTGCATTACATGCTAAACTTGAGTTTACTGCGTAATGCGCTTTATACAGGATTGACAGCAGCAGGAGCATTTCCATGGTCGAGCCGCTCGCCGTGCCCGCGGCCGAGGTGCAGCGCCGCTTCGCGCTCTACCAGGACAAGGCGCTCACCCAGCCCGTGGCCGTCACCAGCCGCGGCCGTCCGCGCGTGGTGATGATCTCGGTCGAGGAGTACGAGCGGCTGCGCCGCCGCGACCGCCAGGCGATGATGGTGGAGGAACTGCCGCCCGATCTGATCGAGGCGATCGCTGCCGCTCAGCCCTCCGAAGAGTCGCGCCGCTTCGACGACGAAATTGCCTGAGTCGCATCGTCTCGCCCTGCCGGTCCCGGGCGAAGTCATCCGCTACGCCTACCTTTGGACACACGAGGTCGGTGAAGGCCGCGATGAGGCGCGTAAGGACCGTCCGTGCGCGGTCGTGATCACGACGACGGACGCCGCAGGCGTCTCGTCCGTCATCGTCGTGCCCATCACGTCGCGCGTACCGGCCGCACCCGATGAGGGGATGGAGATTCCCGCTTCGACCCGCCGACGCTTGGGCTTGCAGGACGAGCAGTGCTGGGCGGTGCTGACGGAGGTGAACCAGTTCGTTTGGCCCGGCCCTGACTTGCGGCCTGTGGCCACGGGTGCGGGATCGAGCTGGAGCTACGGCCCGCTACCGGCCGCCCTGTTCGTGCGTCTACGCGATGCCATCGTCGCGCGCGCTCGTTCGAGGGCGCTGCGCGTCACTAGGCGGTCGGTCTGATGCTACCTCAGCCCAACCCACCTTACATGGCCAAGCCGGCTTTCCGGGTCGGGAGCAGATGGATCTGTCGGCATACCTGCCGTTTTCCGTTATGATCACGTCATGACGGATGAGAGCCCGCCTTCTCAGGCCCCTTCCAGGCGCCGCCTGCCCTGGGAGCTTCACCCCTCCTTGACTGAGGAGCGCCTGACGGCTGCAGCCCGCCTCCTGGCGCGTGGCCGGTCTGACGCAATCGCCTCAGCGGACTACTGGGCCGGCGACGATGCGTGGTCGATCGGGTGCCGAGCCTACGCCTTTTCTAAACACCAGCTCGCGCGAGCCGCCGAAAGCGGGCGGTACGCTTGGCTCGGGGTGCTCGATGAGACCCACCACTTCGTCTTCTTGATCGAGGGCGTACCGGTTCGCTTCTATCGAGGTGACGCCGAGGACCCATCCAAGCGGACCCTGCGCCAGCAGGAGAACGAGGCCGAGCAGCTCGCTCTAGCCCTTGGAAGCGACGGCTCAGAGGGGCTGATGTTCCGCTTTGCGGTAGAGACAGAGCTAGACGGGACGGTCAAGCGCATTGTCTTTCTTGCGCTCCGCGGCGAGGCGGGGCGGGTGGAGTGCTTCTGGCCCGCTCCGCTGAGTGACGGCCCGGATGAGCGCCGGAACAGCCGTAACTTCCTGCAGCTGCCTCTCAGCGCGGGTGCGAAGATGGCTGCGCGTCCGGCCCAGGCGCGCAATCGCGCAGGCTCAAAGGCATCTTCCCGGGAGCAGGGCCAGCTAGAGGGCGCGTAGCCGCCCCGCCGTTAACGGCTGCTGCGGCCGATTCATCCCTAGAGAAGCCCAGGCTTGTCCCTGCGCCTGCGGGAGAGCCGCGTGCTGGTGCCAGGATGCCTCGTGCAGGTCCTGATTGCAGCTGTCGTGTCCAGATCCCAGCCATCGCCCCGTCCCACAAGCAGGTCGCCCTGGGCCCGGGGAAACCCGAACCGCTCGGCTGCGCAACGGCGTGCTTCGGCGCCCCTGAGGTCTGGCGAGCCACAACACGACAACTCCTCCCTGGCGGAATATCCCCGAGGCCAGGAAGCCCGCCAGCATGTCGCTTCTCTACTTCGCAAGCCAACTTCTCGTTGTTCCAATCCTCGTCTCAATAAGTGAAATATAAAATCCTCTTTTGTTCCTGTTAGGATATCCGGCGTTTAGTCCTTGTTTCGGTAGCGCTCCGTGAAACCGGTTGCCTAGTTCTCGCAGGTTCAATACCGTCATGGGCAGAAGCACCACAGCGGTTTTGTGAAATGACAAAAGCACTTCTGGTGGGCTTGGTGGTCTCTGTTGTGCTCATCCCAGGCGGGGCCGCTCGGTCGGAGGACTTGTGGGGGTGCGAGGTTGCGCTGTGCTTGGCCAACCCGGACGGTCCCACTGCAGCCCCGGCGTGCCACGCGTCAATGGAGCGACTGGCGAAGCACTTGCGCCGAGGTCGCCTGTTCCCGCGGTGCAACCAGGCCAACTCCGTCCCGGCTGCCGGGGTCGCAAATTCGGGCGGTCAGCAGCCGGCGGTAGCCACCCAATGAATTATCGTTACGCACTCATCGAGTTGTGGGCAGACCCGCATTCGCCGCATACCCTTCGGGCTTCTGAAGGGAAAAGGGGCCGGTGGGCAGCAGATTCGTGTCGGATGGGGA
>NZ_JBNBZS010000035.1:0-62012 GCF_049629625.1 Roseomonas chloroacetimidivorans
TTCCACAGCCGAGGAAAGACTTGGTGTTTTTCTCGGTTCCGCCTGGTTTCGCGTTGATTGCTGATGTCCGGATCGCCAGCGACGCAAGCATCCTCAATAAGCCTCCCTTCATAGTCGAGTTCGAAGCACATGACGGCATGCGGCAGGTCAGGCTCTCGCCGCGACGCTTCAGAGAACTCGGGGTCCTGGATGCCCTTCTGACTGGGCGGCCTATTCCCATCCCGAAGCCCTAGCCGATGAGGCTGGGCAGCAGCGAGGCACCGATGGCCACCAGGGGTGCTATCTTCGTTCTCCGGGTTGTTAGGGGTGCCGGGGGCAAGCCCAGCGGCAGTAAACCTAAGTGATCGTCAGAGGTCGGTCGGGGCTGCACATTCGCCCCCATGGCAAGTGCCGTTCCGCCAGCCGGCCAGGTCCTGATCGAAGGCTTGAATTACCTGCTCGACCCGAATGGGGACGGTAGGTCTTTGGTTATGGTGGCGTACCGCACACTCTCGACGGAGAACGCGATCCTGCTTAGCCCGGAGCGCGTTAAAGAACTCGATCTCATCCGGGCCTTTCGAGACCAGACGCCCGTTCCGATGCCCACGCCTTAGTGCCGCGGGCCGCTCCGGCGGGTCAGTCGCCGCTGAGGCGAGTTTCGAGGCGGCTCACCATCCGCTCGACCTGCTTCGCCACGCCGTTGAGGGTGGCGTTCATCTCGGGCACCAGCGCGGAGAGCTGGTCCACCTTCATCTCGACCTTGCCGAGCGCGGTGGTCAGGCGCGTCTCCACCGACCGCACTTCCTCGCGGCTGGCTGTCTCACGCATTCCCGCATCGAACCGCTGCTGCAGGGCCGCCAGCGCATTCGCCATGGCATTGGCGCTGTCGTGGCGGCTCTTGCTTTCCTTCTCGATCGCGGAGGTCAGCTTGAGATCAGAGGTCTCGCGCGTCTGCGCGATGTCCTTGGCCAGGCTGTCCATGCGGGTGCTCACCGCGACCAGCTTGGCGTCGTACTGAGCGTCCCGGTCGGCGCCCTGCCTCCGTACCCAGGCGTAGACCGTCCAGGCTGCCATGAAGGCGCCCAGGATCAGGGTGGCAGAGGGGAAGAGGATCGCCAGCCAGACCGGGATGGATGTCATGCCGGCGCCCCCGATCGGTTTATCCATTGGACGCCGGCCACGCACAGCCCAATGCCGGCGATCATGTTCCAGACGCCGTTGCTTGAGACGATGCCGCTGATCAGCCCACCGATGATCTGCCCACCGCCCCAGAAGAACCAGAACAAGCCGGACACGAGACATGTGGCGGCGCGCCGCAGCGGGTGGGGCTGGTCAGCCGCCCAGAGGAGCGCCAGAGCATCCGCCACCATGAGCGCCCCCCACCAGTCCTCGGAGAGCGGAATATCGCGGAGCCACTGGTAGATGATGGTCCGCGCCATGACGTCTTCCGAGGCGACCATGGACGCACCCATGATGCCCGCCCAGAAGGCGAAGGCCAGCACGAACGACGTAGGGTCCAGTCGTTGTGCGGCCAGTATCCGGCGTCGCAATCTTCTTCCTCCCCCTTCCCGGCATCGTCACCCTCCGATCAGCGCGGCGGGGCGGGTCAAATCGTCAGACCGCGCCGTGAGAAGTACCCCTTCGCCCACTGGTAGGTCTTCTCGATCTCGGCATCGGTCAGCGCCACGTTGTGCGCGGCCCAGAAGTAATTCTTGTGCGTCCCTACGTAGGAGTTGCTGAAGAGACTGCCGACCCGGATCGTGTTTGCCGACGGCGTTGGCCTCGGGTTCACGTTAGCGACCGCTGTGTTGGTGCCGCCCGTTTTATCATAGGCGGTAATCCCGACGCCGTCCTCGACCCTGCCAGCGTAGAAGCGCGGCACCGTTACATCTGGCACCGGCCGCTGAGCATTCACACTGCTGGTGGTGCCATTCGCGGTTAGCGCGGCGCCCATACGCAGCACTCCAGCCGGGGCTCCGGCGCCTGCCGTGATGTTCATGAACGCGTGCGAGACGGAGGCTGTCTGAAAGTTCCCAATCAACGCCGGAATGTCCGTCCCGCTCAAGGTGGCCGCCGTACTTGCCACCACCATCAACGTGGCATTCTTCGTCTCGGCCAGGAGCGTGTCGAGATACTTGCTCTGCCCGACAAAGATCGCATCCAGCGCTTCCAGTGTGGGCGAGCCGACCAAGCTCCCAGCGCTCGGAGACGCGCCCGGCGCCAGGTTCTTCGCGGCCTTGACCTGTGCCGCGGCGCCAGTCAAGGCGCCGACACCAGGAAGCCCGAACCCGATCAGGCCGCGCGCCACAGGAGGCGAGAAGCCGACCGGGTTGGCCGAGAAGTCCGCGCCGACAATGGTGATATTCGTGGCCATGCGGCCGGTCTCCTCAGATCGCGGTGGCTTGCTGGTAGAAAGTTGCTAGCTGGTTCGCCATGGAGAGCGGCTTGCCGACAAGGGCCGCGATGTTCTCGGCGTCGTTCATGCCGCTGGCGAAGACGTAGTTGTTGAAGGGGCGCTGATCGTCGCTGTCCTCCACGAAGGTCATGCCGCCGCCCGCTGCCACGCTGCCGGCCGAGACAAAGGGTGCATCAACCGGCGCCCGGGCCAGGGTCAGCTTGATCGTGCCCTGGCCGGCCAGGGTCACGCCAATGACGTCGATTGCGCCCAGGCTGTCCCTGGCCGCGAAGCCGCGGCTCGCGTAGGCCGTGGGATCAACCTGGGTATAGCCGCTGAACGGGGTTGCCCAATGGATCGGACCTTTGCGGGGCAACACGCCAATCAGGACCGTGGTGCCGCGGTAGACAACCGAGACCGGCCGCATGAAGTCCCAGCCGCGCCCGTGGTGCAGCGCCCCGGTCATGGCCTGCGCAAATTTCTCGCCAAGCTGGCGATAGGCGTTCGCTGTCGGGTGCGCGTCAGTCCCGCTGGACTGCAAGTTGCCCGCGCCCTGCACCAGCACGACCCGCGCGTCGCGCTGCGCCGCCAGGAGCTGGCCCTGCGACACCCCAAGCTGGAAGGCGTCCGACTGGAACCGGCCGCCGGTCTGGTTGATGAGCCAGAGGGGCGAGTAGTCCTGCCCTAGGATCGGGCCGGTGATGTAGGTGTCGAAATCCGCCACAAGCTGCAGGAACTTCGCGCACCAGGCTTCCGCTGTGTGGGCCAGGCCGTCCGAGCTGCTGCCGCCGGCATTTGCCTGCCCCTGGTCGAACAGCATGACGGGGCAGACCAGCGCCACACCTTCGGCCTGGGCGGCGGCCTTCTGGGCCTGGAACACCTGCTGGAGGCCGGTCCAGTAATTCTGGGTGTTCCCACTCTCGGCGGCCGCGCCATAGGACAGCGCCTCCAGGGTGCGCCCAGGCACGCCAGCCGTGTTCGTGCCAACCAGGCGCCGGTTGCTGGTGAGTGGTAGGCCATGCAGCGCGGCGTCGTAGCGCCGGAAGCCGTTCACGGCCGAGACCACGAAGAGCTCGCCCCCGACCGTCACCAGCGGGTGGAAGGCTCCGTCCCCGACCGGGCTAAGGGAGCCGCCGCTGCTGGCGAAGCGCGGGGTCGTGCCGACCATCCAGGTGGTGGAGAAGGCCGTCGTGCTCAGCGGGTTGGTGTTGCCGGCCGAGACCGAGAGGCTCTGGCCATAGGCATTGATGGCGTTCCGCGTGCCCTCGATGACAGGCTGGGTCAGCATCTTGCGCGTGCTGGCCAGCCGCTGCCCGGCCGCAAGCACGTCCGCGTCGAAGCCCATCACCTCCGCGACGGAGAAGTCCGAGGTAGCGGCACCGCCGCTTGCGTTACCTAGCGGCTTGCCATCCTTGTCCAGCGCAAAGCTGAAGAAGCCCTCGCTGTCCGGGAAGATAACCGAGTAGTCGGTGCGGGCGTCGGAAGAAAACGAGGCGCCCGCCAGCGTAGGGGCAGCCAGTGCCAAGCTGCCAGATCCAGTGGTCCGCATGACCTCGGCCCCATCCGGGCCGTAGAACACCGCAACGTTGCCGCCGAGGTTAGCCCATCGGAAGCCAGCCGCGGCGAAGGCGGCCCCGGCCGCCTCGAGCTGCATGCCGATGAAGCCGTCCTGATCCCGCGCCGTCAGCGCGCCGTCGGTCGACGCCCCGATGACGGCCCCGCCCAGGCCCACACCATCGGCCAGGATCTGGAGAAGCTGCGCCCCGTCGCGTCGGCTGATGTTCAGGGTGCCATCAGCCAGCCCCTGCAGCGTCGCCATCATCAACTTCAGGGTCAGGCCGTCGAGCGATCCCTCGGCACTCGTAAAGCCATCCTGATCCGTGAGCGTAAAGCCCTTGGAGGTGTCGTCCGGCTGCGGATTTACGGGCAGGACGGCCGCTGCGGCCTGGGCAGCGAAGTCCGACGCGGCATCCCGCGCCGCCAGGGAAGCGTTGCGGGCCGTGTTCGACAGGGTCAGGTCCCCCGCCACCGCCTCCCTGTTCCCCTCCACCTCCACCCGCGCCTCCTGCACGGCTTTGCCGGTCTCGGTGACCTCGGTGGCGATGGGCTGGACGACGGCCAGCACATCGTTGCGCACGGTCTGGACAGTGAGCGTGCGAGCCTGCGGAATGCCTTCTCCATCCAACTGCACGCCGACCATAGTCTCGTCGCCGGCCAGGGGAGCCATTGGCGCTAGGCTGGTGACCAGCGACGCCCGAAAGGGCTGAACGCTCGGCGTGGTCAGCAGCGTATCGGGACTGGCGAGCAGTGCGGGACCGAGAGGTGCGCCGGCATCCACCGCCAGCATACGCACCAGGCCGACGGAAGCACTCGGCTCGGAGCACCTGATGCGCACGATCCAGGGCCCCGCCACGTCCAGGGTGAGGACAAAGCGAAACTCCCCGTCGGCCACCTTGTGAACGACGGGGAGGACGATCTCCAACCAGTCAGGGAGGTCTGGGCGGAGCACCTCGACCGACCACCCAGACGGGTTGACGACCTGCCCCGAGCCCTGACCGGCCGCCGAGATGCGCAGCACCACCGCTTCGCCAACAAGGAACCGCGGCACCGAGAGACGGACCCCGGTCGTGGGGCCAGCCTCGACGGTCAGCACCACGTCCACGGGATAGGACGTCTGGTCCATCAGCACCTCGCAAGCAGGTATTGCCGCGCAGCCAGGAGGCGCGCGGTTCGAAGGGACAGGTTGTGAGAGGGGTGGTTAGACTTGGCTCGCGGCCAGCAGTTCGGCGGCGCGCTCTTCACCTACGGCCTGGACAATGCCAGATCGCAGCGCCTCGTACTCAGGCCAGTTGCTTTCGAGGATCGTGCTGTCATCGAACAGCCGACGCAGCCGCACCGGAGCGGCGTTCAGTGCCGCCTCAAGGGCCTCGGCCTCCTCATCTGTACAGCGGCGCCAGATGTCGGATTTGAGAGTACGGACGATCGCCTCGGAGGGCGGTGCCTCAGGGGCGGGCGGCGCGCTGAAGGTGCTGCCGTCGTAGAGCCACCCAGCCTGCACTTTCGGCTCAATCTCGACCCAGCCGTCGGCGCTACCACCGGCCACCAGGGCAAGGTCCAGCCCGTCTGCGATCTCTAGCACGCGGGACACGATGCCGTCCGCGGGAAGGCCGAAGCGCGCCATCAGTGGAACCCCTGAATGCTGATTGTGCCGGAAGGGCCGGCGGCGACGCCCGTCTGCGTATCCTTCATTAAGAAGGCGGCGAAGTCGTAGGCCTGGGTCGGATCGAGTGAGGTCAGCGCCCAACGGCTCATACTCATCAGCTTGCCCGCAGGCTTGGTGTCGCTCTGCCCCTCCAGAAAGATCCAGGAACTTGAGCCCTGGAGGCGGTAGAAAATCCCGAGATGCACAGTCGTGTCGGCGGTCGTCGCGCCCCCGATGTAGACATTGGCGGATATGCTGGCGCGGCGGTGGCCGGCGGGGAGCGTCGCCGAGCCGAGGACTGTGCCGCCGTTAGAGGTGCTATCCTGGCCGGCACCCGGGTTGTACGCGACATCGGTGGCAGCGTTGGCGGCGCGGATGATGGTGATGTCGAGCGCAGCGCGGATCTGCGCCCTGTTGAGCCCGGTGGCATCGAGAGTGAGCCCGGCTCCCTCAATAAGGTTACGAAACTCGTCCAGCAGGATGTTGAGAAAGTCCTGGTCGACAATGCTCGCCTGCTGCCCGGCACCTGGGTCACCTCCAGTGAAGTACCCAGGTGTTCCGACAGCAGCAGACGGGGTCGGCAGGTTCGTGACCTGCGTCCCATTAGCCAAAAGCCGCATGGCTGCTCCTCAAACGTATTGGAAAAGAAGAACCGTGTGCGCTGGCGCCAACGAACGCAGCTGGCATTCCAGGACATCGTTGCCGAAGGTACGCAGCCGCTCTCCGGCGGCACTTTGCCCCGCCCGGAAGGGCGTCACCGTGGTTTCGGGTGCCTGGATCGCCCAGGCATGGGCCCAGGCCGCGCCGTAGAGGCGATCTCCAGCCCGGAGCAGGCCGACGCGCGCCGGTGCGTACTCCTTGACCGAGATGCCGTATCCGAGATTTGCCGCCACTTCGATGAAGTAGGGTACGCTCTGCCCGCCCGTCGCGGTCAGCCGCGCCACCACCTGCGCGCGGCGCTGCTGCAGCGAAGGTGACGGGCCGGCGCAAGGATCAGGAAGGCCGAGCGACGCCTCCCACTCGGGCAGCAGCTCATAGGCGGTGCCCGGAAAGGCGTCGGTCAGTAGCGCCACCGCCCGGCCGTCCAGGCGCTGCGCCGAGGGCGCCAGGCCACGTGCAACGGCGGCCAACGTCGCGTCGGGATCGCGAGGCCAGATCCTCCCGCGAGGGAGAAGGGCCAGGAGCGCGACCGAGTATTCCGCGACCGTGCGCGCGATGGCGGCCATCAGGTAAAGGCCACGTTGCCAAGAGTAGGCAGCGCACCGGCTGCCACCGTGACCGGCGCGGTTGGGGATACGAGAGTGAACCGGGTGACCCCAGGCACAGCATCGATCGCTGCGTTGCTCTGGTTCGGGTAGATGGTCCCGCCCGGCTCGCCCAGATCCTTCAGCATCTTGGCCAGCGCCGCCTCAACCGCCGCGCGGTTCGCCGCGGTGTTCTCCGCGAGGTCTGTAATGACGAAGTCGATCGGCTCGTCCGAGGGCGCGACGGCATAGACCAGGGCAGTCACGGGCCGCACGGGGAAGATGGCGTTCGCAACCGCCAGCTGGTCTCCCGTGGCGGGCGCGGCGCGCGTCTCCGCCGCTGCCACGCCATCGCTGCCCTGCGGGAAGCCGCCATTCGCGGCCTGCGCCTCATCCATCATGAAGCGCACCACCACCGTGCCTGCGCCCATGCCGTTCGGCGTGACCCAGGCACGCGTGACGCCCGGCACGGCCAGGGCCCAGTCGAGGTAGTCGCCAGCGGCGCCGCCCTGGGCCGGCTCGGCGTAGGCCAACAGCATGCGGGTCAGGAACCCGTCGCTGTCCACGTCCTCGGCAGGCGCACCGCCGGTGATCGGGCCGTCAGCCACGCCGGTCGAGGTGACGCCCGGCACGGAGCCGGAGATCACGAGGGCCGCGCCCCCCGCCACATTCGCCAGCGCCCCGGCCGTCGTGGCCGTGATGGGCGCCGAGACCGTGCCGTTGATGTCCACGGTGGCGTCGGCGGTTGTCACATAGGCCGCGCTGCCATCGGCCAGCGACAGGGCCGTGCCGGTGGGGAGGACGAAGCCCGCCGTCCCCGGCCAGGTGCCCGTGCCGGTGGCGTAGGTCTCTTCCTTCGGAAACACGCCCTTGAGCGCCGCCCAGGCGGCACGGAACTCGCCCGTGGAGGTGGCAGGCACCGCCTGTTTCGCGATCCAGTCCAGATAGCCGTAGAGGCCGTTCACCAGCCCTGCCAGCGCGGTGCCCATGGCGAACTCGGGCCGGAAGCGCAGCACGGCGGTGAGGCCCAGGGATTGGGCAAGATCGGCCAGCGCCGCCCGGATCAGCTCCGTGCGGGTCGGTCGCGCGAAAGGCATGCGGGGTCAGACCTCGATGGCTCGGCCAGGGCGGCGCTGGCGCGCCGCCCCGACTGCCTCCACGATGGACGGTGCCACCCAACCATCGGAGAAGATCATGGAAGAGGATGAGCTACGGAAGGCGCTCATAACAGCCCAGGGCGAAGCCATGTTCGCAGGCCTGGTCGTGGGCTCCCTTGTCACCCTGCTCACGAAGAAGGGCGTCCTGAAAGACGAGGAGACCGAGAGGCTGCTGGACGGCCTGATGCTGATCCTGGAGCGGCAGAGGGCGATGTTGCCTCCCGACGGGCAGGCGGCCGTGGACCACGCTCGATCTCGCGCTGAAGCGACGCTGCGCATGAGTTCATCCAAGCCGCGCTGAACGGCTGAGGGCGGCGCGTAATCTGCATATGGTCAGGCTCCCTGCCAGGCCCAGTCGAAGCGGAAATCCAGGCGCCGCCCGTCGCGGTGGATGATCACGGGCAGGATGGCCATGGCGTTCGGGCCGATGTTCGTGGCCCAGATGGCGGCCACCTCCACCCGTGCGGCCACCCCGTCCTCCACCAGCCAGGCCAGCGCCTCGCGGGCATAATCCTCGGCGCGGCGCAGCGTCTCCGGGATCCGCTTGGCGCGGTCCAGCAGCCACAGCCGGGAGCCGATCGGCTTGTCGGCGTAGGTGTTCCCCCACCAGCCGCGCCGATCGTCGGTGCCGTCCGGGATCACATCGTCCGGCAGCGCGCGGCGGTCGCTGAAGAGGCTGATCCAGACAGCCGCCTCCAGGTCGGATCCGAGTGCCAGATTGCCGGCGGCGTCGCGCGCCCAGCCGCCCTGGCCGGTCAGGTTGTCCCAGGCGATGGCGATCGTGCTCACGGAAGCGGCTCCCCCGTCTGCGAGCCGCCCTGCTGAACGCCGGAGTGCTTGTGGGTGGCACCAACATTCACCCCGTTGTGGGTCAGCGGTCCGCCAGTCTGCGTGAAGCCGCCTGGCGCCGTCAGCTCGATCACCCCGCCGTTCCTGAAAATGATGCTGGCGCCGTCTGGATGGGCCCAGCCGAACTCGCCCTCCGCCAGATCCGGCCCGTAGCGGCCATCCCCTGTCGCGATGACCACGCCGGCGCCGCGGTTCCCGCCGAGGAACACCACCGCCGCATCGGCACCGGCACGCGGGCGCGCGAAGAAGCCATACACGCCCAACAGCGGCAGGTCGTCACGGGTCTCGCCGGTCTCGGCGAGCTGAACCTGCGCTGTGATCGTCTTCCGGCCTCGACCACGGTCAACCCGCGTCGCAGCAATCAGCCCCATCCCGAATGTCGTGCCCAGGCGCTCCATCCAGCCGCGTGCACCGCTCACTGGCCGAGTTCCGACCGGCGCTGGTCCATTTCCACACGCTGGCGCGCTGCCTCCTCAAGCTGCGCGTTATACGGCAGGTAAGGCTGATAGGCCGGATCGAACGCTGTGGGTGGCATCAGCAGCAGATCCGCCGTCGTCCCACGCAGCCCGCGTCGGTAGGTCACCTCCGCGATGATCCACTCGGCATTGGAGACCTTGCAGGACGGGACATGCACGTCCAAGCGCTTATTTGGCTGCCAGAGTTCGCCCGTGCTGTCCCGCCAGCTATCAACCCGCACGCGGATGGCTTCCGCGCGTCCGCGGCGCCGGGCAGCTTCCCACTCGGCACGCTGCTGTGCGATCTCGCGCGTGTCATAGGGCCCCGCATGCTCCATCATGATGATGAAGATGCGCTTGTTCTGGACCGCCTCGTCCTTGGCGAGACCGGCGGGCGGCTGCATGCCATCCCCGCCCGTGGCAAGGGAGAGCTGCGAGAACAGCGCAGTGGTGCTCTGCAGGTAGACCCAATACTCGCTGTAGCGCTGGTCCGCCGCCAGGGTCGTCGCTGCCGCCTGGACGTTCACACCCTCTCTGACACCGCTGGCGTGCTTCTCCGTCCCGACGCCGGAGAGGACGAGATTTCCGTCCGGGTCGTCATAGGCCAGCAGCTTGCCGAAGCGGCACAGGCGCTCGATCACGGACCAAACCGTCTCACCCGGGATCAGGTTCATCTGGGGCACCAGGGGGCCGTCGCCCTGTGGCGCCGAGACCTGGACCCCGTAATAGCTCGCGAGCGCCTCCACGATGCCCTTCACGGTCTTGGCGCTGATCTGCCAGCCCGGGAACATGGCGGCACAGTCCACCAGTTCTCGGCAATTGCTCCGGCCGATCACCGTGACCGTATGGCTGTTCGCGTCGATGGCCGGCGCGTGCTTGTCGATCCGGCCGGTGATGACCGTGTCCCGCCCAAGCCGGACGAGGCAGCGGTCCCCCGGCATGAAGGATAGGTCCGCTTCGCCAGGGAAGCGCTCCGTTAGGGTGACGGTGAAGACCGAGGGCAGACGCTCGCAGCTGCGGACGACAGTGATGGTGTCCCATCCGCGCCACACCTGCCCGTTGACGATCAGTGACAGGTCGTCCGGATCGACATCGGCGCCCGGGGCTGGCGGCGGGGGGAGCGGAAGGTCATCTGGTTCGGAGGCCGTGACCTTCACTTCCGGCACCTGCACCGTGCTGTCCGACATGAAGGTCTCCGTTGGTTGCTGCCTTGGTGGTCATTGCGCGTTATGGTGGCGCTATGCGCCTGATCGCCGCCTTGTTCCTCACGCTTATCTTCAGCCCGCCCGCCATGGCGCAGCCCTCGCTACCCGGTTTCAACGCCGAAGAAACCGAGAACGCCCGGGCTGTAGTGAGCAATGCGACTTTCGCCGCCTTCTGTGAGTGGCGCAGTAATGCCTGGGCGCAGGACTACTTGCTGTTCATCGTGCAGGAAGTCGCTGGTAAGACACGAATTGCTCGGGCGGCGAGTGACTTCGTCATTTCCACCAAGGACGCTGCAGCCCGCGAGATCATGAATGGCGACCTACGCGGCAACTGTGCCCGGCGCTACAACCCGGCCGCCCTGGCCGAGATGGAGCGGGCACGAGGCGCGGGGCAGATCCCGAGCCTAGCCGGCCTTCGCTGACCCTATCTCGCCAGCACCTTGAACTCGCCGCCGATAAAGACCGGGTTCGGAGCGTCCCCGCACTCCGCGACCAGCTCGTCCGCCCGGGTCGCGTCCCCGTAGAGCCGCTGGGCCAGGATCAGGGCCGGAACTGGTGCGGGCACGCTAAGGGATCGCATGGGCGACAGGCTGGCACCGCGGGACGTCAAGTCCCGATACACGGCACCCCGCAGGTCGCGCAGCGCGCCCGCCACCACGTCCTCTCCGGCGTCGGCCGCCGCGATCTCCTCATCCGCCAGCAAGCCGCAGACGGTGCTGCGAAGGGCCATGGCCTCGTCATAGCTGCCGAGGCGGTACTCGGCCGAGGCGCGGGCTAAGGCGCCCAGGGCGGCACGGCGCACCACAGCCGCCAGCGCCTCGTGCCCGCCCTTCGGCGCCTGGGTCGTGGCGAGCGCGCCCATCAGGCGCACGCGGTCGGCCGGGTCAGAGGCCGTCTCGCCCACGGCTGCCACAAGGCCCTGGACTGCGCCTACCAGCTCCGCCGGGGTGCTCACAGGCTGTTCGCCAGGAACATGACCTTGCTCCCCAGGGTCGTTACCGCGCTGCGCGCGCTGTTGAAGCGGCTCAGGGCGCCCGTGACGCCGCTGGACAGGCTTGTCACCCGCCCCAGCACGCTGGTGGAGCTCGTCGCCGCATTGAGATAGCGCCCCAGGCTGGAGACGCCCGGGATTGCCAACCCAGCGAACGCCGAGACGCTGCGAATGGCGCCAGTGGCGCTGCTGACAAGGCTGCGCGCCTGCGAAACGTAGGACTGCGCCGTCCGGACGATGCTTTGCGTGCCCGCCACCCCGCTCTTCAGCGTCGTGGCCACTCCCTGGACCCCAGAGGCGGCGCAGACCTGATCCAGGCGGGTGGCGGCAGAAGCGACACCTGACCGGCTATTGGTCTCGCTGCTCGGGTAGCGTCGCTCACCGGTTTCCACGAACTCCAGGGTGAGACGGACCATTCGGCCCTCCTCCCAGCTGTCGCTGGAGGTGCAGCCCAGCAGCGTGACGGTCTTCGTCTCACGGAACGGATGGACCAACTCGCCCGAGCCGGATTGCTCCGCGGCTTCCTCGAAGGCCTTCAACTGGTCGGCGACATCGTCGCCGATGAGATAGCCCCGGACGGTGAAGGCGCGAGTGCGCCGGCCAAGATCCTCCGCCCATGGGTCGTCCCGGAAAGGGTACTCATGGACATGGACCCGGCGCCCCACGATGCCGTCGCTGGTCGAGACCTTGAACGCCAGGTCTCGCCAGGTAGCCGTCCGGAGGCTCTCGCGCCAGGCGCTCATGGCTCGCCCACTCCCATCCCGCGCTCAATGCGCGGAGGCTCGACGCTTGCGATCCCGTCGGCGCTGGCCGATGCCGTCGTGCCGGTTGGCGCATTGGGCAGGCGCACCGTCACTGCGACCGCGCCATTGAGGCTCAAAGGCGCGGGAACGGACGCCGGGGGTGCTGATGCGGCCGTCGGCGTGGCAGCAGAGGCGGATTGACCCGGTGTCGCCGGGCCGGAAGCAGGAGACGGAGCGCTGGGGGCCGCGCTGGCCCGCGGCACAGGGGCGGAAACCGGGCGGCCAAGCGCCATCGCCACGCCGCTCGCGATGGCATTCGGATCAATGTCCTGCCCATTCTCGCGCTGCGCCATGGCAGCGACGATGCGCCCGACTTGCGAGGCATTGGAGAAGTCGATCCGCTCGTTGGGGCCGATGCCGGATCGGAACGCCACCGAGGCCACGTAGCTCTGCGTGTCATTCCCGTCGCCGGGTGGTGCCCAGATGCCGATAAGCTTCTGCAGGGTGTCGGCGCCACGCCGCTCCGCATGCCGCATCATCTGCCGCACGTTGGCGGCCACGCCCTCCTCCATGGTGCCGAAGCGGGCGAACCGGCCTTCGCCGGGCTCCCGCACGGCCCCGGCCTGGCCCGCGAAGGTGAGGTTCAGCGGGTTGTTGTTCCGGATGCCGCGGGGGGCGCCTGCGGCTTCCCAGTCGTGCTCGCGCTCTCGCGTGGCCCGGTTCGCCAGCCCGGTGCGGGGCTCCCGCCCTCCAATCGTCTCCTCTGTGGAGAGACGACCAATTGGGCCAGAGAGGCTCCAGGGCTGGCTGGTCGCAGGGGTTGCGGGGTCGCGATCGAAGAACCAACGCCAGAAAGGCGTATCGGTCAGGCGGTCATAGGCCGTGTAGAGATCACGGCCAGTCGTGACGAGCCGCTCCAGGGTGCCGAGCAGATCATCGATCTCGCGGCCGATCTGCTCCCCGAAGGCGTTGGCCCGCGCGCGTGAGAACCGATCGAGAGACGCGGACGCGCGGTCCAGAGAGGGCGCCATCCCAATTCCGACAGACAGGGTCAGGCGGTCAGCACTGACCCCGAGACTGTCCCACACCTGCCCAATCCGCTTCGCCTGCTCAGCCTGCTCTCGCGTGATGACGCCGCGTTCGCGGCCCTGGCGCAGCAGATCCGCCACGCCCTCACGTCCCCGGCGCAGGAACTTGTCCAGCGCCTCCACGCCCCAAATCCGGGCGAGTTCCCCCTGCGCATTCGGATCGTGGTTCAGCTTGGCATAGGCTTCGGCCAGGTCGCCCAGCGCATCCGCGCCGGAGCGGGCCCTGCCTTCCGCGTCCCGGATCGAGAAGCCGATCACCCGCATCTGCGAGGCCGCCACTGCGGCGGGGTTCCGCCCAAAGAAGGCGTCCGTCAGCACCGCGTCGAAACGCTCAAGGCCGCCCTGCGCCTCATCCGCACCCAACCCGGCGAGCCGGGCAGCATTGCGAAAGGCGCCCAGGTCCTCCACCGACATGCCGAGGCTGCGCGAGCCTTCCAGCAGCCCCTTGCTGGTGCTGACGAAGTTCGTCGCCATCGCTGCGGCGCTGGCCACGACGCCGCCGGCGGCGAGCGGGAATGCCGCAGAACTCAGCGTGCCGACGAGGCCCGCAGCCTGGGTTCGCGCGGCGCCCAGCCACCCACCGACGCGCGCCAGGCCCGACACCTCTCCCAGACGGCCAAAGGCGGCGCTCAGCTGCCTGCTTGGCTCCAGCGTCGTACTCAAGCTGTCCCGGACCCGGCCAATCGTCGCGGTGGCCTTGTCGGTTGCCGTGATGATGACGGCGAGGTTGCCGATCGCTTCAGCCATGGCCACCTCCCTCCGCCCGCTTTTTAAAGATCCTGTTCGCCTGGTTCACCCACCACCAGAGCCGGGTGACGGTCAGGTTCCACCCATCCTCCGGACCCCAGCCGGGGAAGATCGCCGTCAGATCGGCGATCAGCTGTTCCCAGTTTCCTGGGCGGGCTTTGCGAAACCCGCGAAGTAGGCGTCACAGCGCTTCGAGAGAGACATCGGCATGCGCAGCGCCACCTCCAGCGGGATGCCAGTGGTGAAGTGCACCAGCCGGGCGCAGCCGATCGGCCCAACCCCGGCTGCCTCCAGCTCCGCCAGCGTCGGCTCGCGCAGCTGCATGGCGTCGAAGATAGCCGCGTCCCCTTCCTGGGGCGGCTCGGGCTGCGGCGCAGTGGGCGGTGAGGCCGGCCGGAGAAAGCGCCCGACAAATTCATCCGCTTCCCGAGCCTTGCTGAGCGGCACCTTCGCGGCGACGCCGGGCGGTAGCTTGCCAATCACCGTCATGAGGTGCCGCACCAGCCCGAAACCGGGCTTGGTCGAAGCCTCGTCATACTCGGTCGAGGTGGGTTCGCGCAGGGTTACCTCCGTGTAGGAGGTGCCGTTGAACGAGATCGGCTCATCGAAGGTGATGGTCTTCACCTTTTCCACGGCGGTCTCGCTCATTCACTGATCACCACGGTGCCGCCCTCAAACTGGACGGAGCATGTGGCATCGGTCGAGTTCACCTCAGGGGCACCCGCCAGCCACATGCCGATGCCGGTGACGATCTTGCCGTTGTTCAGCTGCAGCTCCACCGTGACATTGGTCATGTCGCCAAGATCAGCGATGGAGAGACCGGGCATGTCGCGCACCTGGGCCTTGATGTAGGGCGCCTGCGGCTTCTCACTGTAACCGTCGATCCCTGACATGCTGGCCATGGTCT
The DNA here is from genome assembly GCF_049629625.1 of Roseomonas chloroacetimidivorans. NCBI lineage: Bacteria > Pseudomonadati > Pseudomonadota > Alphaproteobacteria > Acetobacterales > Roseomonadaceae > Roseomonas > Roseomonas chloroacetimidivorans. Next base: position 14,963 of record NZ_JBNBZS010000035.1, read on the forward strand.
CGCGGGTGACCGAGCTGAGCCGGTAACCCGGTTCGCCCACCACCGCCCAGCCGATGCCGTCGGTGGTGAGATAGGCGCCGCCGGCGAGGCGGCGCGTGGTGTCGGACATGGTCCTTCCTCCTTACAGCGCGCCGGCGACGCCCACGGCGTCCCGGAGTTGCGCCTGGATCGCCACCTGCCGCAGCTGGTCGATTGGCACGATTGGCTCGATGCCGTTCACCCGGCACCGGTTCTGGCTATCGCGCTCCACCACCAGCGCGGCGGCGTAGGCGTCGCTGTTCTGCACCAGCCCGTCCGCCTCCATGCTGCGATAATGGGCGATCAGGCCGCGCTTGATCATCGAGGGCGTGACGATGCGGTTGCCCGGGATGAAACTGGTCCCGTCATCGGCCAGCTTCGCGCGAGGCCAGGTGCTTTCCACATAGATCCGCTGGCGCCGCAGTATCTCCGCGATCAGGTAGTTCCGCTCGACGTCGAGCAGGCTGTCGTCAGGCTGGTCGAAGGCATTCTTCTGGTAGGTGGTGATCAGGCGCTCGATCCGGACCTGCCCGTCGTCACCGACCGTGAAGGTCCCGATGCCCGAAAAGAGCAGCGCGTTCCTGTCCGCGAGGCCCCACTGCTTCTCCAGCGGAGGCGCCTGCACGTTCAGCGCCACCGTCTGCAGCGGCAAGCCGGGGTCGGCGCGCAGGCTGACCGCCGCAGCGGCCGTGATGTCCGCCGCCCAGATCCAGCCCGGCTCCGGCGCGCTGTCGGCGCCCATGATGCAGACGTGTGGGTCGTTCCGGCTGGTGCCGAGCGTCGTGACCGTCCCGAGCGTGCCGCCCGCGCCAGCGAAGGCCCCGCCATAGAGCATCTTCGACCACGACCACCGGGCGGCCAGATGCGCCTTGAGGGCATCCAGGCTCGCCGCATCCGTGTAGGGCATGGCGATGAAGTCGAAGTTGGTGTCACCGAGGAGCGCCAGCGCGTTCGTCAGGGGCGTCACCGGGTTGCCAGCGCCCCCAGCCGGCTGGGTCACCGTCCAGGCAAGGCCATGCGGAACCGCGTCGTCCGTGCCGGTAACGGTGATCTCGTTCCCGCCCAGGCCTTTGTTCTTGGCCGTCAGCGTGACCGTGGTGCCATCGGCAGCGGCCGTGACCGGTAGATCGGGCAGAGCGCTCACCGCTGCGGCGAAGGCGGTAGCGGCCTGGGCCGTGGTCATGGCGGCCGAGACGGCGATCGCCACACGCTGGCCGGCGACCTTCCGGACGAAGGTGCCCGCCGCGGTGGCCGGGGCCGTGAAGGCGATGCTGCCGGCCGCTACCGCACCCGCGCCATCGTCGGCGAGGGGCAGGAGGTAGACCGGGCCGAAGTCGTCGCGATTGCGGTACTTCTCCGCCATGAGGGCCAGCATGGAGCCCTGTCCGGCCTTCTGCTTCACCCAGCCGACACCCTGCATGAGCACCGGCACGCCGGCAGTCAGCGTGCCGGTGGCGAGCTGCTGGCCGATGATGAGGGCCTTCGGCAGGGCGCTGCCACGGTTTGCCCGGGTCGCGTCCAGCTCGGCGAAGAAGAGCGGCGTGCGCAGCTGGCCGCCGCCCGGGATCTCGTTGAAGGAAACCACCGGGCCTTACTCCTTCGCGGTGTTGGTGGCCGCCGCGCGCTGCGGAGCAGGGGTGGAGGGCGGGTGCGTCTCCGTCACGTCCTTATCGAGGACGCGGCGGGTCCAGTATTCGGAGGGTGTCACCTCGCGGCCTTCCTTCGGCAGGAAGTCGCGCAGCTCCGGGTCGGGCACCTGCAGGCCCCTGGCGGGCTTCACAAACATGGCGGGCTCCTACGCGGTCGGAATGGATGGATCGATTGCGGGGTCACCGAGGTGCACCGTCACGGTCTCGCATTCGGACGCGTCGGGCTCGGCCAAGGTGAAGATCTCGTCCCAGACGAGTTGGAACTGCATGGTCGCTTCCACCTCGACGGCGCCCTCTTTCTGCGCCGCCTCAATCTGCGTATCGACGGCGGCGCAACGACGAATGATGCCGCCCTGAGGCGCGAAGAGCTCCGGGGCGCGCAGGATCACGCGCTCGACCTGACCGGCCAGCGCCTCGCAGCGCGCTTCGACCTGCTCAGGCACCGTGCCCTCCACGAGGACGCGCACGACCATGTTGGCGGCAACATCGAACTGGTGTTGCCAGCCGCCCTGGTTCACGAGCTGCTTCTTCTCGGCATAGCCATAGACCAGCAGGGCCGGCTTGGCGTTGCCGCCCACCGGCCAGACCCGGGCACGGTAGACGCGCTCCCCGACATCAGGGATGCGCTCCTTCAGGATGCGAGCGACGACATTCCGGACGTCGGCCCGCCAACCGGGGCCGACAGGCTGGGCCGCGCTCATTCGGGTGCGTCCGCCAGGGGCAGATCGTACCAGCCACGCGGGTCGTTCAGAACATCGGTGACGATGCTTCGCCCGCCGGCAACGACAACGAAGCCGCCCTGCTCCGGCTCGACCCACTCAGGGAAATCCGCGGCGCGCAGGCGCAGCACGTCCCGGAACTGCGCAATGCCGCCCGTATCTTCGGCGTCAGACGAGAGTGGCACGCCGGCACGAAGCAGGACGCCGGTCAGCCCGGGCAGGCTCACCATCCCGTCCGGCGAGAGATACTGGACCGGCTGGCCATAGACGGCCATGACCGCGTCCAGCATCGCCCCGAACTCCATGGTTAAACCGGCTGGCCGGCGAGGCAGACCTCGACGGTCGTGTCCGCCGAGGCCTGGGCCTTGGTCGCGGCGCCGATCAGGCGGTTCCCGGTGGCCGTGGTGGAGACCACCTTGTTGGTTGCGTCCCAGTAAACCTTCTGGAATTGGGTGACGGCCCCGGTGGCCTTTGGAAGCCGCACCACCCCGACCCGGCGGCCAACGCCATCTTCGCCGGTCTTCACGGCGGTGGTGGAGACGAGGAAGTAGGCGCCGAGGACGAAGGCCTCGCCGGAAGCGCGGTCGACGTCGGCCGTGAAGCGAAGCTGCTCGCCGACCTGGACGAAGTTGTTCATGGCACTGCTCCGCGGGCCGGGCCCCGCAAGGCACCGGCACCGCCATCAGGGTTGCGGGAGGGAGAGGACGGTGGCCGATCAGGCCGGGCCGGGGTTGTAGTAGACACCGACCCAGTCGATCGGCGCGGCCTCGTAGTCGAGGCTGACGCGGACCTTCAGGCCGAAGGTCTCGAAGCTCGCCTCAGTCGCGACCTGCGGATCCTCGACGCCGTTCAGCAGGGAGACCGCGATCACCGGATGCACATCGGGGTCGGCCATCAGCGCCCAGGCGTTCGCGGGGAACGATGGCTCGTAGACCAGCTCGTAGTTGCCCTGGAACGTGTTGTTGCTGTTGTCCCCGGCCGACTTCTCGCTGCTCAGGATCTTCATGGCCTCGCGGCGGCGATTGATGCCGACGATCAGGTAGCGGGCGCCGAGACCCAGCGGCTTGCCCGCGACACGCGCCTGGTTCGCCAGCGCCTGCTCCGCTGCCGTCAGGCTAGCCTCCGTGATGGCGGAGCCGGAGGCGGCGAGATTGCCGTGCGCGGAGCTCAGCCAGGGCTGGCCGTCCGTCATGGCATACTCGGACGTGGTGCCGAGCAGGAACGGCCGCCACACGCGGCTGGAGAGGCTGCGGGCCGCCATGGCGCCGTAGGTCACCCCGTCCTGGGTGAACTGGGTCAGGTCGTTGTTGATGATGGCCTGACGAGAGAAGGCGAAGGCCTTGGCGAAGGTCTTCAGGCCCAGACGACCCAGCGCGCGGGCGATCTGGCCGTAGGTGACCTCCTCGTGCTCCAGCACTTCCTGCAGGTCCGGCGTGTCGAAGGCGCCGGCCACGTCGCGCGGGCGGAAATTGTCGAAGTCGTAGGTGCGGGCGATCTTGCGCCACTCCTGCGAGGTCCGCTGCGCCGTGTCGATGACGATTGTCTCGATCGCCTGCCCGAGCAGCTGACCGAAGTCGCTGGTCGTCTGCATGCCAACCGTCGCCGAGGCGAAGACCGCTCGGTACAGCGCCTCGGTGGAGAGGCGGGCGCGCTGGCCCGTCCGCATCTCGTGGAACTCGGCCGCCATATCGCGCATGGACAGGCCCTGCATTGGCGCGGCCGCGGCGACGATCTCCTGGCGCTTCACGCCGCCCTTCTTCGCCATGGCGGCGACGATGGCCTTCGTGGTGGCGGCCGGCGATGCGGCGGTGGTCGCCCCGATGATGGCCGGGCGGCCGGCGTGATCGCCCGACAGCGCGTCGAGCGCGGCGTCGCGGGCCTGCGCCTCGGTGGCGCCGGCAACGAGCTGGGCTACCACCCAGTCGTTCGACAGCTTCGCCCGGGCCGCGATGGCCTGGAGCTGGGCGAGGGTGGCCTTCATACGGGGGTCCTCCTGCGCCGGAGGAGCCGGCGGGTTGCTAGGGGCGGGGTTGTGCGCCGTGGGGCTGAAGGGGGCGCGGCTGTGCGCCGGCGGGAGTGCGGCGGGGCGGGACGCCAGCGGGGCGGCCGGCGCCGTCAGGGCCGCCACCGCGCGAAAGGCCTCCGCCGGCGGATGCTTGAAGGTCTGCAGCACAGCGGTGGAGCGGGCCGCGACGCGGCGCCCGCGCGCCTCGGGCGTGTCCTCAGCCGGTGCCGGCTCGGTGCTGGGCGGCGGATCGGCCGGGTCAGCCGGGCCTGAGGGCTGAACCGGCTCGACCAGCGTTTCCACGCGGTCGGCGAAGCCCTCGGTGACCGCCTCCTCGGCGGTCATCCAGGTCTCTGCCGCCATCAGGGCCTGGATGTCCTCCAGGCTCTTGCCAGTGCGGGCCGCATAGAGCCCGGCCATCGTCGCGTCGACCTTCTCCAGGACGGCGATGGTGGCCTCGTGCGCCGCGCGATCACCCATCGTGAGGGCGGCGCTGTTGTGGATCATCAGGAAGGAGGCGGGCGCCATGACGATCTCGTCGCCCGCCATGGCGACGAAGGTGGCGCTGGACGCCGCCACACTCTCCACCACGACCACCTTGCGACCAGGATGGCGCGCCAGGATGTTGTAGATCGCGAAGCCCTCGAAGGCGTTCCCGCCCGGCGAGTTGATGCGGATCAGCAGCTCGCGGTCGCCCGCGTCGCGCATGGTCTCCAGCACGCCCTGCGCGGTCACCTCCCAGCCGATCTCCCCCATGATGAGGATCTCGAGCGGACCGGTGTCGGCGGCCCGGACGTTCGGCGCCACGCTCCGCTCGGAGAGGGGTGAGGCCGCGACGATGGCGGTCCGGTCCTGCTCAGCACCGCGCTCCCGCAGAAATGCGGCGATGCGCGCCGCCGGAGACGCGGGCTGGGGCGGGTTGGGAACCGCGCTCGCGAGAATGGTGCGCGGTCCGCCGCGCAGCGGACGCAGCAAGGAGCCGATGCCCAAACGGGGCCCGGAATGGGTCATGGTTGCCTCATGTCTGTTGCTGGGCGCGGGCTCCCGCACCGTGCTGGTTCAGGCCGCTGTCTTCCGGGCGGCTCGCCGGTCGCCGCGGCGGGCAAGGTAGTGACGGACCCATGACACGGGGCCGTCGTCGCGCTCCTCTGGCGGAACCGCGCCGGGCCGGGGGATCGCCGCGCCCGTGGCCGCGATCTCGACGGCGGCGTTCTGAGCCGGGTTCTGCGCCCCGCCGGCGTTGGTTATACGCCGCGGATCGCTGTCGAGGATGATGCCGCGGTCATCCAGCATCGCGTTCGCGTCCGCGATCTCATCTGCCTGGGCCTGCGGGTCGTAGCCCATGGAGGTGACGGCCTGCGGCCAGGTCTCGAAGCCAGCACGGACCGAGGCGACCATCGCCGGGATCTCCCGGGTCGGGTCCACCATCTCGGCACGTGGCGGCGACCATTCGACCGGATAGCCGCCCTCGCGCTCGGGCAGGGCTCCGAACAGGATGGCCGCTTGAATGAAAGCGTCCCAGATCGGCTGGCACATCATGGGAATGTGCATGAGCCACTGGTCCTGCTCGACATCGCGGCGGAACTCGATCTTGCCGGCCCGCAGGCTGCTGTAATTCGCCTGGCGCAAATCGCCGGTCAGCTGGTCGTAGGTAACCCGGAAGCCGCTCGCGATCGCCATCAGCTCATGAAGAGCGAACGGCTCGAACGGCCCCGGCCCCGAGGGCTCAAGGAACTTCACGTCACTGCCGACCGGCAGGTTCGCCACCATGCCGGGCCAGACTTCGGCCGGGACGGCGCGCTCCTGCGGCTCCGCCGGCGCGGCCTCCTGGCCGAAGTCCATTTCCATTGGGTTCGGCGTCGTGGTGAAGACGCCAACCAGCGCCTGCACCTTCGCCTGCTCGACGGCGGTCTCCTCGTACTCCTCCAGCCGGCGGAGCCTTAGCAGCACCGTTGCTGCGTCCGGCACGCCGCGGACCTGCCCGGCCCGCTGGGCGTGGGCCCGGACCAAGTGGATCATGTCGGCCGCCGGGATCGTGTCGTGCCGGACACCTCCCGCCAGGTCGGCCGCCGCGGCGCTCTCTCCCGGATGACGACGCAGCAGGCGGTAGCCTGCCCGCCGCCCCCTGCGGTCGAACACCACTCCGTCCACCACCCGCGAGCCGTCCGCCGGCGGCTCCGCAAAGAGTGGCGTCGCATCGTCCAGCAGGTCCGGCTCCAGCACCTCCAGCTGCAGCGGCACGGCTAGCCCGAGCTGGCGCGCTTCGGCGCCGGGCAGGCGGATGAGCCGGACCAGCGCCTCTCCGGCCTCCAGCCGGGTCCGGGCAGCCAGGGCTTGCTGGCCGTAGAGGTTCAGCCGCCCCGAAATGTCGGACTGGGCGACGAAGCGGTCCCAGAGGGCCAGGACGGTCTTGTCCGTCGCGGCATCGCCCGTCTTGCTCCGGGGCGCGATGCCGTAGCCGATCTCGTGGGCCACGCGGATCTGCACCGCCCGGGCGCCGTAGGAGCCGTCACGGATCACCTCGCGCGACCGGCGCCGCAGGTAACGTAGCGCCGGGCCGAGCTCGGCGTTCGGTCCCCGCGCCGACGCTGGCCAGTCTCGGCCTCGCGGCGCCGGCTGCCCGGCCTCGAAGGCCCGGATCTGCCGGTGCAGCTGTGCGCGTGCACGGGCCCGTTCCAGGCCGCGGTGCGGCGAGACTGCCGCGACGGCCCGGTCGATCCAGTTCATGCGGCGCGGCTCAGAACCGGCGCATGTTGATGCGGGTGAACGACATCCGCGTAGTGACCGGCGCTCCGCGGCGGACAGCGTCCAACTCGGCCTGCAAGTTCTCCAGCGTCTTCGCGTCGTTGGAGCCGTCGAAGCGAGTTGTCATGTCGCCGACGCTGACCAGCGACACGCCGCCCACCATCCGCTTGCGCACGGCGGCGAGGTCCGCCTCGATCTCCTCCACGCTGCGAGCCATGGCTTACCTCCTGAAATAGCCCCCACCAGGACGGCCGCCGGGCCGACCCAGGTAGCCCTCGGGCTTCCTTGTCGCCGCAGCGGCAGGTGCCGCCGCGGGGCGCGGGGCGCGTAGTGTCGGCGGGGCAGGCACGACTGCAACATCAGCGACCACCAGCGGGTTCACGTCATGCGGTGCCGCCCAGGGGGGCGGGCTGTCCCAGTTAATCCGACCGATGCCGTGCAGCCGTGCCAGGACGTGCGTCCCAACCATCTGGTCCGCAGCCTCGTTCCGCCCACCCGTGACTGCCTTGCGCCAGGTGCCGTTCGGCCGACGCTGCTCAGCGACGAGTTGCTCGAACCAGGGATGCGGCGGACCAGAGCGATCCTTCAGCCCCTCGGGCAGGTGCACGTACCAGGGGCCGGGCTCCGCCCGGGTCAGCGCGAGGGCCAGGTCGTCCTTGAACAGGTTCGCGTTGAACCGTGCGACCGGAACACGCCCCTTGGCCACGGCGCTGGCTGCCCGGTCCTTCCTAACCTCATCCGGGTAGACCACCTGCAGACGGGGCGCGTTCAGAGTGGGTGCGCCCTGGGTCAGAACCACGTCCCAGACGTCGCGCCCGCTCGCCACACCCAGCTTCCGAACCTTCCCGGCACGCTGCCAGCGCAGCCATGCCTCATAGGCGCGGGACGTGACCCCGGCCGCGCCGCCCATGTCCATGCCGACGGCCCGCGGCCGCAACAGCCGCCCGGACCCGTCGGCCAGCGGCAACGGGGTCTGCATCAGATCCAGCAGGTCGTCCCAGGCCTTTGGGTCGGTCGCGCTCTCCGCCTCTGGCCTCTCGACCCGCAGCACCACGCTCTCGCCACCCACGCCCCAGCCGCGCCACATCGGCTCGAAGCGATTGGCCTGCACGTCCGCCCAGACCGTGACGAACCGGACCCACGCCGGCACTACCCCCAGCTTCAGCGCAGGGTCCGCCCGCTCCACCAGCACCTCCGCCTCGACCGCGCCAATCTTGCGGGACGGCACGAAGGGGAACCCCCACTGCTTCACCACGACCTGACGGGCCGTCTTCTCGTCGCCCGACTGTTCCGCGTCGCGCTCGGCCGAGACCCGCGCACGGGCCAGACCACCAAGTCCCCCATCCGCGAAGGGGCTCATCACCCCGACGATCCAGGCGCCATAGGTCGGGTTCGGCAACAGCGCGCCGGTCACCCGCCCGTCCCGGCCGATCTCTTCGCCGATCCCGACCCAGCGGCCGGCGGCGTTCATCGCCTCGCGCTCGCCGTCCTCGATGTCGCCCTCGCACACCGGGCAGCGGAGGCGGGCCATGTCCCGCACCTCGTCCAGCGGCGCATCGGCGTCATAATGCAGCGCCATGAAGCGCGACGCGCCCGGGTTCGGGCTGCTGTGCGCCCCACAGCGCGGGCAGGGCCACCACCACATGCACCGCGTACTGTCGCGGTACACGGCCATGATGCCCTTCTTCCAACCGGCCGGGGACAGTCCCACGGCCAGGTCCGGGTGAGACAGCATGAAGAGGCAGCCGTCGTCACCGAAGACCTGCTTCCGCACGTCAAGAACAGGCTTGGCCTCGCCTAATTCGGACAGGTCGTAGTTGTCCACCTCATCAGCGACGATCCGCACGCCGTTCTTATTGATGAGGTTGTTCTTGTTGAAGCTCAGGAACTCGGCCTGCATGGAGCCGAAGTCCTTGAACCCCATGCTGTCCGCCGCAGGGTCCGTTCCGAGGCGCTCCGCCATCCGCGGATGGGCTCGGATCATGGGCTCGATCCGCTTCTTGACGTATGCCTTCACGCCCGGATCGGTCTGCATGTACCAGAGAAAGGAGGCCGGATCGGTCTCCACCGACAACTGGAACCAGTTCTCCGCGATCGTCGTCTTCGCGCACTGCCCGGGACCAGGCACTGCAACGGTCCGGTACAAGCCCGAGGTCAGGGCGTCAGAAGGGCCTGCCAGATAAGGTACGCGCGAGGCATCGAACTTCACCGGCTCTTCGCCGATACCGTCCGTGAGGTAGCGGTTCCGGGCCGCATACTCCGAGAGCGCTAGCCGCTCCGGCGGGATCAGGGCCTGGAAAGCATCCAGTACCAGGGCGTCCGCGTCCGCGAACGGACCCGGGTCATTCATCAGCATCAGGCAGACCCGTCTGCGCCAGTCCCGCCACGAAAGTGCGGAGCCGATCCTCGACCATTCCCCGCAGAAGCCGCTGCTGCTCCTTCGTGAGGCCCAGCGCCTTCGCGACATCCGCAACGAAAGCGCCGGTGAACTCGCGCCTCAGACCCGTCAGGCCGCGCACCAGAGCGCCCTGCATCTGCTCCGCGATCAGGAGGCCGCCAGCCTCGATCGCCATCTCCCGCTCCATCCGCAGCACGCGGAGGGCCATGAACTGCTGGTTCGGCGAAAGCTCGCCGTCGTCCTTCGGCAGATCCTCCGCGAGACGCGCCAGCGCCGCCTCAGCGTCGAATTCCCAGCTATCGCCGTTCCCGCTGCCCCGGCGAAGGACCGGGAAGAGCGGGTCCCGCGCGATGCGCTCATCCAGCGTCGTCCGCGAGATACCGGCCTCTCGGCAGAGGTCCCGCTTGTTGACGATCCTCGGCTTAGGCGGAGCGATCGGCGACTGCGGAACGCGGCGCGTGCGCTTCGGCTCGGCCGCCAGCGCGGCGCTCATCCAGACACCTCATTGTTGTTGTCCAAGCAATTTTCGGTCCCAGGCACGAGAGAGCCGGGGTTCGAACAGCCCGTGGCGGTGAGCAACCCTGGGAAGGACCCGCGCAATAATATTGCTTGATCGGGTAACTTTGTTGCTCACCTACCCTGACCAAAGTTCAGCCCCTGAACCCTGGCCTGAGTTCGACCGCCATGCGTGAGGTGTTAAGCCAGCCCTGTCAGCCTGCGCCCGACGCATTCATTTTCATGCGCCATTCACGGGCTATACGCACTTCGGCAGCGCAGCGAAGGATCAGCGTGCCGTCCTGATCGCCTTAGCAAGGGCTGCCCGCATCTCCCGCGGAAAGCTGGCCTTCATGCTCTGGGTCGCAACTGCGAAGAACTGGAAGCGCGCTGCATAGGTCGGCGTGGCCTCCGTGATCAGGAAGACCGGCTTCACCGCCTGCCCAAATCCGAAGCGGAAGCGCTGATAGATGCCGGGCTTGAGCCCTCCACCCCGGCCACCCAGGCCCTGCTTCTGGCCTGGAATGATGGCGAAGTATTCCTGCCCGCGCCGCGAGCCTCGACTGCGGCGACGCGAGTTAGCATTTCCGTTGAACCCCGATCCCCCCAAGGCTTGCAGAGAGGACAGCATCTTCACGATCTGCCCGGTCCGCACGTTGCCGTGGCGATCGATCTGTGCGCCCGGTCCCGGGACAAGGAAGCCGTTGCCCGGCACGATGCCCGCCGCCCTCAGGCGCCGTTCCGTGGACTTCGCCACGCGGGCGCCACCCTCGACTTCTGGGCGGAGATAGCGCCCGGCCGGCACGCCCTTGGGCGCAAAATCTCGAAAGCCAACCTCGGCCGTCAGTCGGTCCCGCCCAGCTGGACGGATTGCAACCGAGTTGAGCGTGAAGGGCACAGGCTCATCGAAGACGCTTCGCATCTTCGCCTGCAAGTCCACCTTCGCCTGCCGGGCCGAGGCATTGAGGGCCAATCGAGTGGCGAACGGGATCTGCTTCTTGGCCAACGCATCCAGCCCTCGGGACACCTCCCGAATGTCGGCGCGGATATCGAGCTTGATCATGCCGCCACCTCCACCTGCACCCAGCGGCAATCCGCTCCGGTCTCCCGGGCCACCGCAAGCCACCCGGCACGGTCCGCCGGTTCCAGGTTCCAACCCACGGCGCAGACGCTGACGCCGGCCCGGAGAAGCTCCCTGGCCATCCCGAAGGTGGCGAGGGTGATGTGCCACTCGTCCACCGGGTGGCGCAGCAGGTCACGCACATGGTCCCGGGCAATCATGGCTTGGCCACGGTAAGCGACCAGCGCCTCCGCAATCAGGGACTTGCCGGTGTCGGGGCCGCCAGCGATGACGGTCAGGACCGGCTTCACCATCCCGCCTCCCTGGCCTTTACCAACCGCGCTTTCCTGATCACGGTAACGAGACGGCGCAGCTTTCCCCTGCCCCAGATGTTAACGCTGACCGATGCCGGAGCGCAAAAAGTACGACGACAGCAGTAAGGAGCCAGCGCCGCAGACCGAGCGCTTCCTTCAGGCGGTCGAGGCTCATCTCGCCGAGCAAGAACGACTGCTCGCCAGCTTCAACACCCACATCTCGCCCGAGGACGCTTCCGCGACGGCCGCTGTTCTGCAGGAACTTCGGGACACCCTGGAACGCATGCGAGAACAGTTTTGCCGGTCCAAGCCACCAGCGGACGATCTATCTTTGGGCGGTTGGACCTGAGAAGCGGGGGGCGCGCCTTGGCTTCGCCATGCTACGCTCCTCAGATGTCCCACGACCCTCCCCGTAACCCCCGACTACGTGTCTTCTCTCGCTGGGGACCGATGGGCGGGCCGACCTACGAGTATCGGGGCGCTATCATTGAGGTGAACCCTCTGCGGGCGGTTTACTCGTTCACCTTGGGAGGCTTCCCCCCAAGAGGATGGGGCAACATCGCCGACATCGAGCAGATCATCCGGCTGGTGGATGCTTGGCTGGACACCGGGAAGCTACCACCTCTTCGGCTTGTCGACCCCGAACGGTGATACGGAAAGCAGCGCTAAGGGACCTGAGAGGGACTGGAGCTTGGCTGCAAGCGCTTCAGCTCCGCCCTCCCAGCCTCGAGCGCCTCCTCGCTGCCTTGGAATGACCTCGGGCTCGTGGCCACCGTCTTGCCGTCCATCATGATGCGTCATTGCCAGCGGTCAGAAACACGGCCTCGTCTCTCCACCACCACCCTGCTGTCCGGCGGAAGCGCGTCGATGTGCTTTCGTGTCGCCATAACCCCAGCCTTCTAAGGCAGAGGCACGAATGTGGCAGCGCGCCACACCTATGGCCAAAATATCTTGTTCTCGCCCAGCAACGGCCATTAGCACACACCACCTGCGGGCCGCTCGAAGCAGAAACCACTCGCTTCAGCCCCTTCTGGAGCAGCGATGCCTACCAACCCCCCGTCGAGGCCCCAGCCTCGCCTGATTACCCCTGCATCTGGCACATCCGGCCCCATCTACGAATACCGGGGCGCCACCATCCATTCCAATGGCGCTGGCACGAACTTCGTCGTGAGCCTGACCAGTCACAGTGGCTCCCCACAGGCATCATGGGGCGGCCTGACCCATCTGGGTGCAGCCGTGAGGGCAATCGACCTTTGGTTAGATACCGGCAAACTGCCAATCGACCGAGGCGATTAAATCGCGCCCACAGGCCTGTCCACATCCGTGTTGCACGGGCCTGAAACGCGCAGCGCCCGGGCCATAAACTGGCCCCGGGCGCTCAGAAAGATTTGTGACAGCGACGGCCTCGTTCCTTCTGCTGCACAACCTTGCGTCCTGCCTCGAAGGCCTCTTCCGCTCCCTTGTAACCATCGGCGGACCGCTCCAGCACCTTGCTGCCGCGCTGAACAATCCAGTGCCATGAGGCCTTTCCAGGCCCCATCTTGAGCACACGAACTTCCATGCGCTCATGTGCAGCGTGATAGGCGCCGAGTGCTGGGTCAGACATGGGACACCAGGATCTGTATGAGGCAATAACGCCGACCACCGCGGATGGTGAGCGGATGATGTCCACATCGATGTTGCAGGGGTCAGAAACGAAGCGCCCCGGCAGTCCAGTGTACCCCGGGGCACAGCTTCGGAGAAGCGTGACAATTTCTGCCCCGTTTGGTCCCCCGCCGTCAAGCGCCTTCATCGGCTGGATCGGCGTCCCAGTCCGGAGGCGGGGTGACATCCCCTACGGCGTAGAAGTCAGCCAGCCGTGCCAAGGCCTCCTTCAGGGTGACAGCCGCCTCGCCTTTCCGGATGCCCCTGCAGGCCGTGTAGTCCTTCAGCGTGCCGCGGCTGATCACCACCCAATGGAAGACGCCGGCGGCCACCAGCCCAATGGCCTGCCGCCACGCCCGCTGCACGCGCTGCTGGGCCGCCCACTGGCCCGGCGCGCCCTCGTTGGAGTGGGTGTGAGGGTGACGGGGCGGCGGGGCAGGCAGGCCGGTCGCCATACGAGACAAGGCGCGGGCCAGCGCCTCGGCCTGATCCCTAACGCCGTCCGCCCGGTCCAGGTCCTCCCGGAACTCGTCAGCCGCGACGTAGAGGCGGTAGTCGATCGCACCCGTCTTCACCATGCGCCGGAGGGGGTCACGCAGCCGGGCACGACGAATGCGCGGACCTTTCGGCTGGGCTGGGTCCACCGCATCCACTGCGATCAGGCGTCGGCTGCGCCGCTGGTGTGCCGGCCCCAGGTCCGCGCCGGCCAGCAACGGGTCCGGATTGCCCGGGTGGGCGTCAGCGACGGCGACCGCGCGGGCACGGGTGAATTCCGCCTCGGCACGGGCCAGCCGAGCCTGCCGCCGTGCCAAGCCTTCGGGGGACATGTCGGGAGGGGCGGGGCGCTGCATGTGGCTCATGCGCCGATCCGCTCCGGAACACGGCCCCAGCGCCGCCGGAACCTCTCATCATCAAGCCGGCGTGCCTCGGTGGCGGCCTTCTCGCTGAGGTTCACCCGGAAGTGCCAGATGCTGTCCGGCGCAACGGTCAGCCCCATGGCACGCGCGGCGATGATGAACGCACCCTCGCCCACATAGTAGTTCGCCTCGGGGTCCCTCGCCTTATGGAAGCGCTCGGCGACGTGCTTCCAGCCGTATGTGCCGCGGGCGCGGTTCACGCTCTTGATCCGCGGCGCCCACTCGATGAACTCGGCGGCACGCAGCACCTGGCCAACACCGCTCTCGATGAGCGTCCCCTCCCGGCGAACGGCATAGCGCTCTTCAGGGGACTGACCATGCAGATCACCCCGCCGCCGCTCGAAGGCCCAGTCGAAGATGCCTCCCCACCAGAGCAACGGGTCGGCGTCGAGCGCCGCCTGGATCACCACCTGCGGGTCCGCCTGGATCTGGTCCAGGGTCAACGCCTCGATCGTCATGCGCACCACATCCCTTTCGGATCGTTCAGGTCACCGATGCCGTCCCACCATTTGTCGAGGGTGGCCCCGGCGAAATTGGAGAAGCCTGGACACAGGTCTTCCACCCTGTCCGACACGGTTTGCATCAGGTCGGTACCGCCGTTGATCCAGAGCTTCAGGCCACGCTCGCGGACGTAGCCTTTGAGCGCGGAGCGGACCGGATCCTTGAGCAGGCCGGCCACCCGCTCTTCCGGGCTCCTCTCCCGACAAAGGTCGGCAATGGTCAGGACTTCGAAGGGCGGCAACGGCTCCCCGGCCGCTCGTTTCCGCTTCACCTCCTCATCCTGGGCAATGCAGTGCTGGCGATAGGCGGCCATGCAGGCCGCGATCATCTCGGCGCTCACCGGGGCACCCCCGTCAGGGCCGGCCGCTCTGCTCCCCAGGATGCCAGCACGTCCAGGCAGCGGCGCATGGACTTGATGTCGCGCCAGGGCGGGTTCCCGTCGTTGTAGAACCACTCCTGACGGTTATGCCTGATCCGCTCCGCGGGGTCGCAACGCAGCGGCGCCACCTCGCCCGTCCGTTCCCAGATCGGCTCGTAATCGCGGTTGTAGAGGACCTCCCTGCCGGTCTCGTCATTGACGTAGACGCCACAGGGGAGCGCCAGGCGCATCGACACGAACGGGACCGGGATCGGCTGCGGCGTGATCTTCCGGACTTCCGAAGGCGTTGCCTCCAGCTCCCGGCAGGCGTGGGTCAGTAGGATCAGATTGCCAAGGTGTTCGACCACCTGAGCAGCGCGGGCATGTCTGCCCACTCGCCACCAGCTGCAGCGAACCAGCGTGCCGACCGGCAGGGAACGCTCTAGGTCGCGGGACATCAGCGCCTCCGAAGATCGTTGCCAGTGCACCACCAGTGAAGCACCAGTGCATCACTTTCGGCCGTAAACCTTTGATAGTGTTGGCTATGCATCACTTTGGCCCCAAAACTTCCATACGTGCGCGCAGGCGCGCAGACGCACGCGCTGGCACGTCTGTGCACGCGCACATGGGGAAAGTTTTCGGCCTGAAGTGATGCACTTGCTGCACTATCAATGACTTGCGAAGAAAACTGGTTCATCGGTGATACACTCCTGCTTCACTGCCGCCACATGCCGGACTGCTCCTGACGCATCCCCGCGCCCTTGCAGCCCAGGCCAAAGAAGCGGGGACCGTCCGCCAGCCGCTTTCGGGTGATGCCTTTGCCCGCTGCCTCAACCCGCTGCGTGAAGGAATTCATCCCAGGCAGGTTCTTGAAGCCCTCGTCCAGCGCCCAGCGGGAGAACTTGTCGTAGGCGTCGCGCGTGCGGGCCTGTGGAATATAGTTGCCCTTCGCGTATTCCACCTCGTCGCTCTCCAGCCAGCCAAGCACCGGGTCCGACGTGAAAATCCACTCAGTGAGTGCTGTGACCGAAGACGCAGGCGTGGTGAAGGTGCGCGCCGCGATAAGGCGGCTGGCTCCGCGCACGGCCCAATCCAGCAGGAGATCAGCCTCCTCTTCCCCGATCCTCTGCCCGATATGCTCGACGCGCTCTTCGAGGGGGATCACGCGGTTGAAGACCAACATCATCAGCCGCCGCCGGACACCGCGGTCCATGCCACCCTTGAAGGCGGGCAGGTTGTTTGTGGCGTAGACGTGCTGGGCGCGGGGCTCCATCTCGAATGCGCTCTTGTAGACATCCCGGACTGTCATAGGCTCGCCGGTGATCACCTGCTTGAAGGTCTCCGACGCGATGGCGTCTGAGAGTGATAGCTCGTCGGGAGCGTTGAGCAGCTTCCCCGCCAGGTGGCACAGGAAAGTCCGATCATCGAACTTCGCGGGGGAGATTGTAGCGACCGCATCCTTCGGAAGCAGAGAGCGGAGCAGGGCAAGGATCTGGGATTTGCCGTTCTCGGCGTTCTTCCCGTGCATGACGAGCGCTTTTGGCTGGATCAGCCGCGTAGCAGACCCCAGAGCCGCGATGCCGGCGACTTCGGCCAGTAGGTCGATCTTCTTTCGCCGGTCCTCCCGTCGCAACTCCATCTGCTCGGGCGTCTCTTCCTCCTCAGCTTCCTCCATGAAGCAGCCGGTCAGCAGCTTGTTCAGCAGGGATCGCTCGCGCTCCTCGCGGCTGAACTTCCGCGGCCATGCCCCGACCAGCATGTGGCGCTGCCGATGGTCCGGATGATGCCCCCGGATGGAAGCCACTCCCGCCTCATCGAAGGTGATGAACCCGGTGGCACAGTTGATGCCGATCGCGGCCTGCGCGAAGAAGCGCGTCCTGACGAGCAACGCCCGCATGCAAGCCAGCACGCTCTCCACTCTCGCCTTGCTGATTTTGACGTTGGAGACCTCACCTTTCGCCGTCTTGAAGAGGGCGCCATCGTAGATGAAGACGGAGCGCCAGAGACGGTCAGGCTCGATCTTGGCCCAATGCCGGCCGTTGTGGTGCCAGAACTCCCCCTCGTCATGGACAACCTCGCCTAGGGTGGCGGCAAGGTCGTCGGCTACGCGCTGAGCGATCTCCGCATCCGAGCCAATATTCAGCCAGATGGCCGGGGCGCCGCCCTCGCTCTCGGGTGGGCGGTTAGATGCAGGGCGGAATTTCGGCGCCTCCGCCTCAGCTTGGTCCTCTACAAGCTTGAGAAGCTCTTCAGCAGTACCGCCGTCCTCCACCCAATCCGAGACGTCACCTTTGGGGGCGAGCGCCGGCAGACTGAGTATTCGGACACGCCGGGCGGTGCCCCCGACGTTTGCCGCCGCCGCCTTGGCATGCGACCGACCCACCGCATCGTTGTCCGGCAGGATCACCACGTCTTTGTCGCGGAAGAACTGCGCAAAGGAATGCGGCCACTTCGGCTTGTAGGGGCGTCCGCTCTCAGGTTCCTTCCCGGCCCCGCCAGGATTGCACGTAGCGACGAAGCCTAGCCGCTCCAGTGTGTGGACGTCCTTCTCGCCTTCGACGATGAAGATCAGTCCCTCCGCCGCCATAAGCTTCGGCAGACGGTAGGGAACGGGAGCGATACCTTTGACACTCCAGTTCCAGCCATCCCGACCCTGCGGGTCCGGCCTGCGCTGGCGGAAAGTCTTGCCGCCATCCGGGGTCCGAAAGCGGCAGACCTGGAACAGCAGCTTCCCGTCGGCATCCGTGTAGTCGTAGGTCGCCACCAGCGTACCGAGGCCCCCTGAACGGGCGCCGCGCTCCGCTTCCTCGCGATCGGGAATGTCGGCCCCGACCTCACGCCGGAGCCAATCAATTGCGTCTCCGCCCTTTAGCCGCCTCTCCCGCTCCAGCAGTTTCAGGACGCCCCCGCCCTCGTTCGCCTCATGATCGAACCAAGTGCCGCGCTTCTCGCCGCTGAGGCAGACCGAGAGGCTGCCATGAGACCCGAAGCGCAGCTCGTCCTTGCTGGAAAGGTGCTCGTTCGGCTCCCCGAAGAGCTTGCGCGCCACCGGGCCGATGTAGCGACCAAAGTCGATTTCGCCGGCGGTGCTCAAGCATCCCCCGCCCGCTTCAGCATCATCCGCACGGCGTCGCGGCTCATCCCGAGCCGTTCGCCGATCCCGGCGTGATCATGGCCCTGGGCCTTCATCTCCCGGGCGATCCGTAGGCGCCGCGCGGTGATGGGCCGCGGCGTCCGGCAGGAGTGCTTCGACCGCAGCCCGGCCCGGACGGCGCGCATCCGGGCAGCGTCACGGCTGATGCCGTATTGCTCGCCCAACTCGGCGTAGGTGGCGCCGGCCTCCAGGACCGCTGCCATGAAGGTCACCAGGGGCTGCGAGGCTCCCTGCTCTCGAGTGGCGCTCATGCGAGCACCACCCGCGGGAAACCCTCGTTCGTTCTCGATGCGTCCGGCAGGTGCAGCCTGGACAGCGCCTTGCCCCTCACCCTGGCGTTGAAGGCGATGACGGCCAGCGCCGCCGCGTCGATCTGCGCGATCCGCTCCTTGCGGCCCAGGGCGTCGCGGAGGCGCAGGTGCAGTTGGTAAGCCGGATCGGTTTCCTCCGGCGCGCGTCCGCTGTTCACCAGCTCGGCGAACTCGAACACCTTCTCCTCAGGGTGGTGCCGGAGCGCGACCACCAGCACCATGCCGAAGGGCGCCGTGCGCGCGGGCGCGAAGCGGTGGCGCTGGATCACCTCGGCCACCCGGCGGATGTCCGGCGTGCCCTGGACGATCTCCATCAGGCGGTCCGGCTCAATCTGGCCGCTGTACCGAGCCATCTGCCCGGCGTCGTACATGGCCAGGAGGCGCGCAATTCCGGCTTGAGAGCTGGCAAAGCGCTCGCCGGCCATAGACAGGATGGCGCCTGCGGTGCGCCGCATCCCGCGGCCCGTGGCGACGAAGGCGGCCCGCTCGATGCCGAAGCGGATATCGAGCGGAGCCGCGATGCCGCTTCGGCGGATGGCCTCCAGGCGGTGCTGCCCATCCGAGAGGATGCCGTCCCTGCTGCAGATGGCCGGCTCTCCCGTGAGGTGCCAACGCCCCTCCTTCAGGATCCGCACAAAGCCATCCACGGCCTTGTGGTTCATCGGCCGGTTCGCCGTGTTGATCTTCAGTGCCCACCCGGCGAGGGCGGGTGTCACAAGGCCCGTCTTCGTGCCGTTGAAGGTCAGGACGAGGTCAAGGAACTCGTCCTCGGTGGCAGCTATGGGCGCGAGGTCTTCGGCGCCGTGCGGGATACCGGCATGCGGGGCGGTTTCTGTCGCCGTAGCAGGAACCTCATTGCCGGATTTCCCGGCACTACCCTCGGCGGCTGCCCCGAAAGCCTCCCGCCGAGCATGATCGAGTGCGGCCGTGCTCGGGCTGGGCATTGGCGTCTCCTGCCGACTGGGGCTGTCCTGGGGCATGCGGAGCGCCGCCATGCCGCGCACGACCTGGAAGAGAGGCAGACCCAGCTCCGCGCGGCGCGCGTTGACCCGGCCGACCTCCAGCCGCCCATCCACCGCGTGCACGCCATTGGCCTTCGCCCAGGCGCGGGCGCCCTCGACGTCGATCCGGACGCGCTCGCCACCTTCCTCGGCTGCCTGCAGAGCTGCGGCGACGCTGAACCCACCGTCGCGGGTCCTGGCGGGAAGCAGGGTGGTGCTCATGCCTCACCGCCCGGCGCAGGGGTGAACGCCGCCACTGCCTCGGTGGCAGCGCGAACTACATCCAGCATTTCGCCCTGGATCGCCGCGTTGTCCTGATCGCTGAGATGCCCATCGGATAGCCCTGCCGCGAGCGCCTGCAGCGCTTCGTTGGTCTCTCTGGCGACCGCCGCGACCTTCGCGATGGCGTTCCCGACCGACGCGCCGCCGATCTTCTCGATCCGGTAGCCAGCGCGCCGCGCCACCTCCTCCAGCAGCTCGGCGTTTCCGGTCACCAGCGTCAGCCGGATCAGCACATCGATCGGCATCATCTGCGCATGGTTAAGGCTCTGGTAATTGCCCAGCATCGTGGCGCCCACACGGCCGCGAAGAGCGGCTGCTGCCGCCTCCGTGCCGCCTGCATCCTCATTCAGGGCACGGGTGAGGTGCTTCAGCTTGGCGTCTTCGGGGGTGAGCACGAAGCTCATGTGCGAAGGTCCCACATGACAGGGTTGGCGTGGTGCGAGACGTTCCCGCCATCAGCCGAGGGGCATGCGATGAGCGAGACGATGGGACGTGTGGAATGCCTGGTGGCCGAGGACGGGATGCTGTCCCGCGTAGCCCTGTGCGCGGAGACGGTGCTGCTCGACGCGGCCGGCGTGGAGACGCTGATCTGGGAACTGGCTGCCTGCCGGGCCGCGATGCTGCCGAAGCGCACCGCCTTCATGTTCGAGGGCAGCCGGATCAACCTGGGCGAGGCCGTTGTCACCACGCATGCGGACGGGCGCGAGGTCATCGCGGTGATGCATTCGGGGCTGGGCTGGGTGGGGGCGCCGTCCGATGCCATCAAAGGGCGGTCTCGCCCTGAGCAATCTGTACGCTCGCATCTGGCTGGTCGGGGAAGTCCGTAGGCACCACTGCCTGAAGCTTCCGCAACGTCTCGAGCGTAGGGTTCCAGTCGACGTGGTCGAACCGTCTCAACGTTGTGTCTCTGAGGCCAGCCCGGACCGCCAGCCGCCCCTTGCTGAGCCCCGCTGCCTGCGCGTAGGCCCGAATGCGCCTGATGGATGCCTCAATCTCCATGACCAACGCTTAGCCGCATTAAAATGCGATTTCAAGGAGGATCGCATTAAGATGCGCTCGCGCACGGCCTGGACTTATCGCAGGAGAGGTCATGGCCAGCGATGATGCGGACCGCCTGCGATCGGTCCTTAGATCCCGGATGAATGACAAGAACCTATCAGTGACCGCATGGTCTCAGCGGGCCGGTCTACCGGAGAGCACCCTACGAAATTTCTTCGCGGGCAGGTCCGAGACACTGACCTACGCGACCCTGTTGGCCCTGGCCCGCGCAGTCGATCTGCAAGTAAGCGACCTTATAGATCCTGCCACCGCGCCTCAACGCATCTACATCATGAATGAAGCGAAAGCCGATATATGGAAGCCCAGTAGGCACTGGGAGGACGTGCAGCCTTCCCACGGAGCAGGATGGATAGAAGTTCCAGAAGACCCACGATATCCAGGTGTAGAGAGGCAGGCCATTTCTGTTGGCGACGATGCGTTCGATGAGTATTTCCCGCCAGGTTCAATCCTCATTTATACGCGCTTTAAGTATGTAGGGCGCGCACCGAGCGTGGGCGATAAAGTTGTCTGCGTGGAGTTGAAGGACCAAAAGCCGGGGTGGTTCCGGATCGTTGACTGGACGCACACAAGAATAAGTATTCGGGAGATCGTTCGTTCTGATGGTCGCGACTGGCTTGCGCTTCGCTCTCGGTCTCCGCGGTGGCACCAGCCGATTGAGGTACCAAACATGAACAGCCGCGATTGGAACGACCTGGACCACGAGCCGCACCTTATCGAAGGACAGAACGTGGTCTTGGTCGCCGGCTTGGTCATCGCAAGCTATCGGCCAGAGTAATCGCATTCTAATGCGGTTTCGCTTGACCAACCCGCATTAGAATGCGAGTGTGCCTCCACCACCCCGGAGGCACGCATGTCCGAGACCGCGTCCGACCAGCTTACCCCCGCCCTGCTCCCCTTCGCCTTCGAGGGAAAGGAGGTCCGGGTCGTCACCATCGGCGGTGAGCCGCATTTCGCTGGCCGGGATGTGGCCGATAGGCTGGGCTACGCCGACGCAACCAATGCAATGAAGCAGCACTGCCGTGGGGTGGTGAAACACCACCCCATCGTGGATGCTCTCGGACGGGAACAGAAGGCGCGGGTCCTCACCGAACCCGACGTCCTCCGCCTCATCATCAGCAGCAACCTCCCGGCGGCTGAGCGCTTCGAGCGCTTCGTGTTCGAGGAGGTGCTGCCCACCATCCGCAAGACCGGCTCCTACTCGGCGCCCAGCACCTCTCACTTCCTCCGCGCCCCGGCGGCCGAGAAAACGCTCGACAGCTTCGTCAACATGGCCAAGCGCTTCGGGCTGGACGAGCCGACCGCGTTGCTCGCGGCGTCGCGTGCGACGCAGGCCGAGGTCGGCCTGAACCCGATGCAGGCGCTGGGCATCACGCACATTGAGGCGGCGAAGCAGCGCGCTATCGTCACCCCGACGCAGATCGCGCAACGCATGGGCCTCAAGTCTGCCCAGGTCGCGAACAAGCTCCTGCAGGATCGCGGCTACCAGACGAAGGAAGCCGATGGCGAGTGGAAGCCCACGAAGAAGGGCGAGGCATTCAGCCACTGGGACCTGACCGGCAAGAGCCGCAGCGACGGGACGACGATCGCGCAACTCCGCTGGTTTGAGGACGTCGTGGATGCCCTCCAAACCGAGGCGGCCTGAACCTTTCACATCAGGAGATTGATATGGACACCCCTACCACGCCCAAGCTGCGCGGCGTGTTCGGCATCGAGGGTTGCTGCAAGGCAGTCTGGCCGCTGAACCCGTACGAGGAAGAAGGCCTCGACCTCAGGGAAGCGCTGGAGCAGAAGGCGCGCGACACGGCTGCCGATCTGCTTGATCAGCCGGACGCCGCCTGGGCCGCCACCTGCTCTAGCATGTTCGAGTTCCACGCCACGCGCACCCCGCAAGGCATCTACGCCTTCGTTGTGGTTGCGGGAGATGCCTCTCCCCAGCTGCTGGAAGAGACGATCCAGCCGGCTCCGTCTGTGCGGCGCCTTCTGTCCGTAGAGGACCTGGCGCTCGCCCTCTCGCCCGCCGCTACCGCCTGAGACCCCGCGTCCGGCGGAAAAGGTGGGCAAGTTGCCCAGGTTTTTCCGGACGAGAGCGGCCGGGTGCGGATCTGAACCCTCCGCACCCGGCCTGACCACCAACAAAGGCCAGGATCCTCCCGATGTCAGTGGCTACCGAGATTGATACCGCCTCCGGGGCGGGTAGGAAACATGCGCCCAGACCGCAGGGCTTCCGGGTCGCGCCGGGGGTGAAGGTCAAGGCGGCGGCCACTACGGCCGAGGCCGATCCGATCGGCTCGCAGCAGAAGGTGCGCGCTCTGCGAGCTTCGGAGGCCGCAGCCAAGAGCGCCGCCACGCCCGAAGCCATCCTCGACCTGATCGAGCGGGTGAGCGCCTTCGGGGTGCCCGGCGCGCCGCCGTGGCCTGGGGGCGCAAAAGCCGCCGACCGCTACTCGGCGCGGTACTGTCGCCTGCTCGAACGGCTCTGGGCGAAGCTCGAAAAGACGCCCGGAAGGTATCCGGCGGACATCGCCGCCCGCGTGCTGGATTTGGTCCTGCAGGACGAAGGTAACCGGCTCTGCAAGACGAACCAACGCCTGATCGCTCGCGTCCGGGATGAGATGAGCGAGCGCGCTATTCTGCCGACCACAGGCGCGGACGCCGATCTGATTGCGACCTGCGAGCGCTACATCAATCGCTCTCGCTGGATGAACTCCGAGCGCCACCCCGAGGCGGGCAAGGAGTTCGAGGAGATTAGCGAGTATCCGGCGCTCAGGGAGGATGAGCGGGCCATCCACGAAGCCAAACCGCAAACGGTGTTGGGGCTCGCCGCCATCGCACGCGTCGCGCTCTACGAGGCCGAGTGTGCGCGCTGCAATCTCTCACCGCCGGCTTGGTCAGAGAATGATGAGCTGATCCTCGCCGGGAAAATCCTGCGCGGGCTGGTCGGCGATGCGGGTTTCGGCACGCTCGACGTCCCGCTTCCTGCCCTGACCTTCCGACCGATTGACGGCGTGGACGACCACGATCTGATCGAGCGGTGCGACGATTTCGTGCGGCGCAAGCGCGAGGCCTGGACATTGGAGGAACCGTTCTTCGGAAAATCCGAAGTGGTACCCGCTGAGATCCGGTCGCGGATCGAGGCCCTATCGGCCGACTACCACGATCGGCTGGACGAGATCATCGGATACACGGCTGGGACGCCGCAGGGCCTCCGTGCCAAGGCCCGCGCCATGGAGGCGCACCTTCTCCGCAACGTGGACGGCAGTTGGCCGGCGGACTGCGCGGCGGCTGGCACCCTGATCGACAACATTCTGGCGCTGGTGCCGGACGCCCCGCCGGCCGAGCACTGCATGCTGGCGGATCTCATCGGAGAGATCGACGCGGGATGGGACAAGAACACGGGACCGCTCGACACTGACGAAAGCACGGCCGCCGACATCACACCGCACAGCTTCAAGGGCATGCTGCTGCAGGTCGGCATTCTCCTGGCCGAGGTTCAGGAGCTTTACGACCGGTCTCCGCAGGACGCTTGCACGGACGCGGCGCTGAACCGCGCGCGGCGCCTCGCGTGGTCGTTGCACGATGGTTTGCGAGCGCGGGGCGGACATCTTCCGGACCGCATCCAGGAATACTATTTCCCAGCGCAACTCGACCCGTTCGCGCACGCCCGGAACAGCCAGGCGCAGGCCTCTGACGAAGCTGAACTGCTCGCGATGTTCCGCCGCTGCACGCCCCTGCAGGCCGATGCTGCGCTCCGGCTGCTGCGGAGCCTGAAGGGGGGCGCACACCCTCTGGTGGCGGATGCTGAGTTCCACTTTCACAGCGCCGACAATGGGGCCCGGCTTCCTGTCCCCGTTCCGGGCGGCTCCTACTTCCCGGAGAAGACGTCGTGACCCGGGGCGTTCTCGCCTGGGCGGCGACCGCCGCCCTAATCCTCGGCGTGCCCCCGGCCGCCGCCATGATCTTCGTGGCGGTGCAGTCGGAGACGCATCTGCTGGACGAAGCGGACCGCCTCATCGCCCAGCTCGACGCGGCCGAAGCCGCCATCGAGGACCTGGAACCGGAAGAGGATGACGACGACCTGGCGGAGGTGAGCCTTCAGCCGCTCACCCTCTGCCCGGACGTGAACCGTCCAATCCGCCGCATGCGCGGAGGGCGGACGTAATGCCCCCGCGCACGATCACACTCCCGGCCATCTACCTGCGGCTGAACACGGAGGTGAATGGCGCGGGCGGCGAGGCTGCCTTCGCCAGGAAACACGGGCTCACCCGGCAGGAGGTGCACGAAGCCATGAAGGGCAATCGGCATCCCAGTCCCGGTATGCTGGCCGCGGTCGGGGTGAAGCGAGCGGTCATCTACGTCGAGGACGGTGACTGGCCGAAGCCTCGCCTCGCCGCTTCTGATGCCGTACCCGGCACCTGCGCCTGCCTAGCCATGGCCGAGCTTTCCTGCGCCAACCCCGTCTGCCCCCGCCAGCCGGCGCACCTGCGCCAGATCCCGCCACCGGAGGCCGCGTGATGCCGAGGCGTATCCAGGAACTGCCGCGCGGCGTGCTGCAGATCCGTCGCTTAGTCTTGGGCGGCGCGACGGCGGCGGACCTTTTCCGTCTGTCCAATGCCGGCGCTCGCACGATCCGCATGATCCAGCGCCGCTTCGATGTTGGGGCGATCGACCCCGCGGACACCACGCACCAGGCTGAGCGGATCGCATCGCTGGAGCGGGCGCGCAGGGCGGTCGTGACCCTCGCGGCGCTTGTGCGGGAGGCCGAGGCCCGTGACGCCATGCAGGTGGAGCGCGCGATCGACCGCGCGGAGGCACCCAATGCCGCCTGACTTCATGGAAAACCACGACCCGACCGGGGCCGGGCGCCGGCGCTCCGCCATGATGCGCCCGTCCTGCTGGCCCGGCGCGGACGCTGTCCCGGGTCGGGGCGCCTTCTGCGGCAAGTGCAATGACCAGCGCTGGTATGGCAACGAGAACGGCTGGTTCTGCACGACCTGCCACCCGGGCGCTGAGGCCTGCGGCGGCGGGTGCATCGAAGAGACGGGAGGCGCCGGCCATGGCTGACGCCGCGCGCTACGCCGCCATGTCCGACCCGGACAGGAACCCGGCCTTCCGGCGCCTCTGGCAGGACCCCTGCCGGGCGCTGCCGGCGCCACCGCCACAAGCCTTCAACAGCATTGGAGACGTCGCAGCGCGCGTGGTGGCGCGCATCCGCGACGACCGGCTCCGCCGCAAGATCAGGGAGGCATTCGGGGAATGAACCGCGCCGAAAGAAGAGCCCTCCGCAAGCAGGAGGCGATGCGCCTCAAGCCCAGCCCAGGCATGCGGGAATTCTGGGCGTCGCTTACGGCCCTGCGGGACGCTCAGATCGTGATCGCCGTCCTGCCGGACGAAAGCACTGTCGTGGTGAAGGGTCTCGCCATACTCGAAGAGATCATCGCGACCGGCGAGACCCGGGACTGCAAGGTCATGTACTTCCCGGCGCCGAGCGTGGATTTCGCGAAGGCCATGGAGATCACGCTCGCGGGGTCCATGGGGGTGCTGAACTGATGACCTTCCAGGGAACCCCGCCCGGCTTCCATGCCGGCGACATCTCGCCGCGGACCAAGCGGCTGCGTCCAGACATCGGCTTGTCCGAAGAACTGGTGATTGCCATCCGTCGTGAACGGAAGAAGGGGCAGGATCCGGACCAGATCGCCAGGACACTGACCCTGCCGCTGGAGGTGGTGGAGAAGGCGCTGCTGGCCATGCGCACGCCTCAGCCCGGCCGTTCTCGTGGAACCTTGAACATCACGCGCGAGGCGCACGCCTTCATCACGCGCGAGCGTCGGCCCGGCGAAGCGTACTGGCAGACCTTCGACCGGATCGTGGGCGAGCTGATCGAGCGGCGGCGCGCGGCGGAAGAAGGAGCATGAACGGCAAGAAGGAGGGGGACCGGCACGTCCGACTTGTGGTCGATCGTGCCGGTCCAGGCCGTGCGAAGTCCAAGGAACGAGATGTCATAGGAAGCCGGAGGTATTGTCGGCCCTCTCCATGTCGAACAGTGCAGCCTCCTGGGGCGGCGACGTCAACGCTCATGCGCGCCGGATCGCGGGTTCTTGTGCAGGTGCGGAATAGTGGGGCGCCCCCGGTATCCGGGCGGCCAGGGCTGAAGGGGGAGGGCGGTCAGTGATCGACATCGCAAAGCTCCGCAAGGTCCACGCGATGACCAGCAGCCCGAACCCGCACGAGGCGGCCGTGGCCTGGTCGAAGGTGGACGGCATCCTGAAGGCGGGCGGGAAGACGCGGGCGGACCTGCCAGGGCTCCTGGGCGCGTACAAAATGCGTCCGCCCTTTCCACCGTTCATGCACGACTTCCATCCCAACCGAGTGATGGCGAAGGCGGTGGCGGACTGCTTGCGTGCCGCACGCGATGTCCAGCGCCGCCGGGAGCCTCAGCACCACCCAGATGGGCGCATCGGCTTCCTCTACGTAAACCGGCACCACCTGAAGGAGGGAGAGTTGCGCGAGCTGCTTGGCATTGCGGCGAGCCACCGGCGCCTGACCCGCAGGCAGTCCGCCACCGCTGATTATCTGGTGCAGCGGGTTCAGGCCCGTCGGAACGGGAAGGAGACTGCCCGTGCCTGAGACCCCCGCCCGCCATCACACCGTCAAATCCCTGGCCGCCCTTTGGGACGTGAGCGAGAGCCACGTCTATGCCCTGATCGGCAAGGGTGACCTCGGCCACATTCGCATCGGTTCGGCCATTCGCATCCGCGCCCAGGACGTGGCCGCCTACGAGGAACGCACATGGCACGCCCCCGCCTCACCCGACCAGCCTTCAAGCTCGCCCGGCGCGGTAGGTTCTGGTCCATCGAATACTGGTGGGAGGGCCGCTCTTGGCGCGTTCCAACGGGGAAAGAGGATGAGGGAGAGGCCAGGCGCGAGCTAGCGCAGTTCGAGGCAGGCTGGGATACGCCCACCCCGCCGCAGAACCCGACCCTGGGCGCCATCCTGGACGCCTACGAGAAGGATCGGACCCGCCCCCGCGAGGAAGGCGGCGTCGCCGCGCCCCAAGGCATCCAGTTTGCAGTGAAAGCCCTGAAGCGGCACTTGGCGGACCTGGAGCCGGACCACCTCTCCCGCGAACAGAGCCGGGCCTATGTTCGGAAGCGCCGCGCGGAGGGGTACGAGGTCGGTCCGGCCGAGAAGCGCCGGACGAAGCCGGTCAGTGACGGCACCATCCTGAAGGAGCTGAACACCCTCCGGGCGGCGCTGAACTGGGCCGTGGGGGCGAAGTGGCTAACCAGCGCCCCGCAGGTGGAGGGCATTCCGGCGCCAGCTGCCCGGGACCGGTGGCTCCGGCGGGGCGAGGCCGCCAGGCTGGTCAACCAGTCCCAGGAGTTCCACGTCCGC
The DNA here is from genome assembly GCF_049629625.1 of Roseomonas chloroacetimidivorans. NCBI lineage: Bacteria > Pseudomonadati > Pseudomonadota > Alphaproteobacteria > Acetobacterales > Roseomonadaceae > Roseomonas > Roseomonas chloroacetimidivorans. The sequence continues at coordinate 42,985 of NZ_JBNBZS010000035.1, forward strand.
CTCTTCATCCTGTTGGCCCTGCACACCGCAGCCCGGCGCGGGGCGATCCTTGGACTGACCTGGGACCAAGTAGATCTGGAGCAACGCCGCATCGACCTCGGCCAGGGGGCTGGGAAGAAGAACCGAGCGCGATCGGTGCCGATCTCGGACGAACTCCATGCCGCCCTGACCACCGCGCGCGAGCTGGCCACCTCCGACTATGTGGTGGAGTACGCCGGGGAGCAGGTCGGGTCGGTCAAGACCGGCTTCCGGGCAGCCTGTGTCCGCGCCGACCTGAAGGACGTGACCCCTCACACTCTGCGCCACACCGCCGCGACCTGGATGTGTCAAGCCGGCGTACCGCTGTGGGAGGTGGCCGGCTTCCTGGGCCACAAGGACATGACGATGATGGAGCGGGTATACGGGCACCACTGCCCGGACCACCTGCGCAAAGCTTCCGGGGCTATTGGGCAGATCACTGCGGACGCGGCCGAGCCGACGCGGGCGCCGCGGAAGAGGAGGATAAAATCGGCCTGAAGGCGGAATGGAGAGGCAATCCGAGAGACAACCGTCAGGTTAAACCCTGTGGATAGTCTGTCCAAGCTCTTGAAAAGAAATGGTGCTGCCAGAGAGGATTGAACTCTCGACCTCTCCCTTACCAAGGGAGTGCTCTACCACTGAGCTACGGCAGCGAACCAAACCGGGCGGGGCCCGTGGGCGAGGCGCTAACTAGCCGCTGCGCCCGGTCCGCGCAACCCTGCCGCTTGACCTTCCTGAAGGAAGGCCGAATGGCTGCCCCATCATGACCGAAGAACCACCCAGCCCCCCTGCCCCCAAGCCCCCCCGGCCCGCGCAGTCCGAGCGCGAGCAGCGCCTGGCTGCCGCCCTGCGGGAAAACCTGAAACGCCGCAAGGCCCAGTCCCGCGAGCGTGCCACGCCCGTCCCCCCGTCTCCCCCTGAAAAGGGCTAGGCAGCCCCCCTTTCCCCGCCGGTTGCCGGGCCGCACCCCAGGGGCTATCCCGCCCGATACTGCTCCCATCCGGGGTGCGTCAGGGGAACCCCATCATGCCCATCATGCCCGACCACTGGATTCGCCGCATGGCGACGGAACACGGCATGATCGAGCCCTTCGTGGAGGCCCAGCGGCGGGAGGGGGTGATCTCCTACGGCCTGTCCAGCTATGGCTACGACGCCCGCGCTGCCGGCGAGTTCAAGATTTTTACCAATGTCGACAATGCCATCGTCGACCCGAAGGCCTTCTCAGAGGAAGGGTTCGTGACCCGCACGGGCGATACCTGCATCGTCCCGCCTAACTCCTTCGTCCTGACCCATACGGTCGAATATTTCCGCATTCCCCGGGACGTGCTGGTGATCTGCCTGGGCAAGTCGACCTATGCCCGCTGCGGCCTGATCGTGAATGTCACGCCGCTGGAGCCGGAATGGGAGGGGCAAGTGACCATCGAGATCAGCAACACCACTCCCCTGCCCGCCCGCATCTACGCGAATGAGGGGATCTGCCAGTTCCTCTTCCTGAAGGGGGATGGCGCGCCGGACGTGTCCTATGCTGACCGGGCCGGGAAATACATGGGCCAGCGCGGCGTCGCGCTGCCGCGGCTCTAGGGGGAGCCAGCAACATGGATCGCATCCGTCTCCGCGGCGGTCGGCCGCTGAAGGGCACCATTCCCATCGGGGGCGCCAAGAATGCCGCCCTGCCTCTGATGGCCGCCGCCCTGCTGACCGACGGCACGCTGAAGCTGACCAACGCCCCGGCACTGGACGACACCCGCACCATGGCCAGGCTGCTGGAGCAGCACGGGCTGTCCGTCTCCCACAACCTTGAAACCCGCACCATGGAGTTGGGCGGGACGGCGACGAATCTGGTCGCGCCCTATGACCTCGTGCGGAGGATGCGCGCCTCGGTGCTGGTGCTGGGTCCCCTGGTGGCCCGTTATGGGGACGCGAAGGTGTCCCTTCCCGGTGGCTGCGCCATTGGAACCCGCCCGGTGGACCTCCACCTCAAGGGGCTGGAGCAGATGGGCGCCCGGATCGAGCTGGACGCCGGCTACATGCATGCCCGCGCGCCGGAAGGGCTGCGCGGAGCCAAGATCTACTTCCCCCAGGTCTCCGTGGGCGCCACCGAGAACCTGCTGATGGCCGCCACCCTGGCCGATGGCATGACCGAGCTGGTCAACGCGGCGCGGGAGCCAGAGATCGATGATCTGGCCCATTGCCTGGTCGCCATGGGCGCGAGGATCGAGGGCATCGGCACCGACCGCCTGCGGATCGAGGGGGTGAAGGAACTGCACGGCGCCACCCATGCCATCGTGCCCGACCGGATCGAGGCGGGAAGCTTCGCCTGCGCCGTGGGTGTCGCGGGTGGCGAGGTCCTGCTTAAGGGTGCCCGGATGGAGCATCTGGGCACTGTCGCCCGCGTGCTGCGGGAGGCGGGCGTGGAACTGGACGAGGCGCCAGACGGCGTGCTGGTGCAGCGCAAGTCCGGCCTGCGCGGCGTGGACGTGATGACGGAACCCTTCCCGGGCTTCGCGACTGACATGCAAGCCCAGTTCATGGCCGTGATGGCGGTGGCGGAGGGCGCCTCGATGATCACCGAGACGATCTTCGAGAACCGCTTCATGCACGTGCCGGAGATGAACCGCATGGGCGCGCGCATCAATGTGCAGGGCCGTTCGGCCATCGTGCGCGGCGTCTCCCGTCTTTCCGGAGCGCCGGTCATGGCGACGGACCTGCGGGCCTCTGTCTCCCTCATCCTGGCCGGGCTGGCGGCGGGGGGCGAGACGATCGTCAACCGCGTCTACCACCTGGACCGCGGCTATGAGCGGCTGGAGGCCAAGCTGGCCGCCGTGGGCGCCGATATCGAACGCATCCCCGGATAGCTCAAGAATCCTTCATTAGAGTGCCGCGCGAGCGGTGCTAGGCTCGCCCATGGACCACCCCATCACCTCTCCCCTCCTTCCCGGCACGGCCGGGACCTCAAACCTGATCCTCGCGCTGCCCAAGGGACGCATCCTCAAGGAGGTGCAGCCCCTCCTTGCCCGCGCCGGGCTGGTGCCGGGCAGCGACTTCCATGACGAGGACAGCCGCCATCTCCGCTTCCCCACAAACCACGAGGGCGTGGATGTCGTGCGGGTGCGGCCCTTCGACGTGGCCACCTTCGTGGCCCATGGCGGGGCGCAGATCGGTATCTGCGGCGCCGATGTGCTGATGGAATTCGACTACCCCGAGATCTATGCCCCGCTGGACCTGGGCGTGGGCCGCTGCCGCGTCAGCGTCGCCGGTCCGGCCGACGACCCGATTGCCGAGGAGGCCTGCCGCTGGTCCCGCGTAACGGTGGCGACCAAGTATCCCGGCATCGCCCAGCGCCATTTCGCCGCCCGTGGCGTACAGGCGGAGATCGTGCACCTGAACGGCGCAATGGAGTTGGCCCCCTCTCTCGGGCTGGCCCGGCTGATCGTGGATCTCGTCCAGACCGGCTCGACCCTGAAGGCGAACGGGTTGGTGGAGCGCGAGGTCATCGCGCAGGTCACCTCCCGCCTTATCGTCAACCGCACGGCGCTGAAGACGGAGCCGGAGTTGATCGGCGCCTGGCTGGCGCGTTTCCGGGAAGCCCTTTCGGCATGAGGAAGCTGGATACGCGAGAGGCCGGGTTCGAGGCCGACTTCGCCGCGCTGCTGGACACCGCCCGCGACACCACCGCCCGGGTGGATGGCGCGGTGGCGGAGATCATCGCCCGTGTCCGCAAGGAGGGCGACGCCGCCCTGCTGGACCTGACCGCCCAATTCGACCGGTGGCAGCCCCAGGATGCCGCCGCGCTGCGCGTGACGGCCGAGGAGATCGCGGACGCCATCGCCTCCGTCGATCCAGCCCTGATGGAAGCCCTGGATACGGCCGCGACCCGCATCGAGACCTTCCACCGCGCCCAGATGCCGGCCGACATCACCGTGCCGGACCCGGCCGGGCTCACCCTGGGCATGCGCTGGGGCGCCGTGGACGCAGCCGGCCTGTATGTGCCGGGCGGAAAGGCAGCCTATCCGTCTTCCGTCCTGATGAACGCCATCCCGGCCCGCGTGGCGGGGGTGCAGCGCGTCGCAGTGGCGGTGCCGACACCGGACGGAGAACTCAACCCGCTGGTTCTCGCGGCCTGCGGGCGCGCGGGGGTAACCGAGGTGTGGCGCATCGGTGGCGCCCAGGCGATCGCCGCCCTGGCCTGGGGCACAGCCAGCATCGCGCCCGTGGACAAAATCACTGGCCCCGGCAATGCCTATGTCGCCGAAGCCAAGCGGCAGGTCTTTGGCCGGGTCGGCATCGATTCCATCGCCGGCCCGTCGGAGGTGGTGGTGCTGGCCGATGGCGACCAGGACCCGGCCCGTGTAGCCATGGACCTGATGGCCCAGGCCGAGCATGACGAGGCCGCCCAATCGATTCTGATCACCGACAGCCCGGCCCTAGCCGAGGCGGTGCCGGTTGCGGTTGAGGCGGCACTTGGCACCTTGCCCCGCGCCGCCATCGCCGGTGAATCCTGGCGCCGGCATGGCGCCGTGATCCTGGTGCGGGACTGGACGGAGGGCGCGGCCCTGACCGACCGGCTGGCACCGGAGCATCTCCAGATCATGGTCGCCGACCCGGCGGCTCTCTTCGCCCGCATTCGCCATGCCGGCGCCGCCTTCCTCGGCCCCTGGTGCCCGGAGGCGCTGGGCGACTACGTGGCCGGGCCGAACCATGTCCTTCCCACCGGGCGGACCGCGCGCTTCGCCTCGGGCCTGTCGGTCTTCGACTTCCTCAAGCGCACAACCTGGATCGCGGCGGAGGAAGCCGGGCTGCGGGCCACCGGCCCCGCCGCCGTGGCCCTGGCCCGAGCCGAGGGGTTGGAGGCGCATGCGCGGAGCGTGGCGGGGCGAATCGGGGTTCCCTGAGCCCAAGCCTCCGCGCCCAAGCTGTTCCGGACACAGGAGCCGAGGAATCCGGGCTGACGGGCCTCGATTCCTTGACCCAGATGGCCCGGCGCATCATGTTCCCGTCGCTCAGTCACAAGATGCGCGGCCACCTTCCGGGGCCGCGCCTGTTCGCGTGCCGGGCCGGACGCGCAACCGCGCTGCCCGCATATCATGCGCCGCCCTTCCCCCTCGCGGGATCGCGGCGCCCCCGCGAGATGAAGGATACGCATGTCGAAGGAAGACATGATCGAGTTCAGTGGCCAGGTGGTGGAGCTTCTGCCCAACGCCATGTTCCGCGTGAAGCTGGATAACGAGCACATGGTCCTGGCCCATACCAGCGGAAAGATGCGCAAGAACCGCATTCGCGTGCTGGCGGGCGACCGCGTGAACGTCGAGATGACGCCCTATGACCTGACCAAGGGCCGGATCACCTTCCGGTTCAAGTGAGCGCCGACGCCGGCACCGGATCGCTTCCGGTGAGCCTCGCCTTGGGCGATGAACTGCGCCCGGCGGAACTGGCTGGCGGGGCCGATGCCCCTCGCCCGCCCCTTGTTCTTGCCAGCGCCAGCCCGCGCCGGTTGGACCTTCTGGCCCGGATGGGCATCCGCCCCGACCGCGTAGACCCCGCCGATATCGACGAAACCCCGCGAAAAGCGGAGTTGCCGCGCCAGCTCGCGCAGCGCCTGGCACGCGCCAAGGCCGAGGCGGTCGCCGCCCGCGCGCCCGGGGCCCTGGTCCTGGCCGCCGACACGGTGGTGGGAGTGGGCCGCCGTATCCTGGGCAAGCCCGCCGATGCGGCGGAGGCCCGGCGCTTCCTTGAGCTTCTTTCCGGCCGCCGGCATCGCGTGACGACGGGCGTGGCCCTGGTCACCCCGGATGGCAAGTTGCGGACCCGGCTGGTGGAGACCACGGTGGCTTTCCAGCGCCTGACCGACGCCCAGGCGGAGGATTACGTCGCCTCTGGCGAGTGGGAAGGCAAGGCGGGCGGCTATGCCATCCATCAGCGCGCCGAGGTCTTCGTGCGCTTCCTGTCCGGCAGCCATTCCAATGTGGTCGGGCTGCCGCTCTTCGAGACGGCGCAGCTCCTGCGGGGCGTCGGGTGGCTTCGGCCTTGATGCCCGCGGAGCGCTCTCTGACCAGGGAGCGCTCTGCCGCTGCACTCTGCAGTAGGTTGTGATGGCTGACGCCAGCATTCTCGTTTCCGCCTCCCCCGGCGAGCGGCGTGTCGCGCTCTGGCAGGACGGCACGCTGCAGGCCGCCTTCATCGAGCGGCCTGCCTGTCCAGACGGGGTAGGCGACATTCATATCGGCCGGATCGCCACCCGCGTGCCCGCCCTGTCCGGCTCTTTCGTAGTGCTGGAAGGCGGCCTGAGCGGCTTCCTGCCCGATGCCCAAGGTGGCGAGGGGCTACCCGAGGGCACTTATCTCCCGCTCCGCGTCACCCGTGCAGCGCAGGGGGGAAAGGGCCCTCGCCTGGCCGGGACGGGCCTGCCGAAGGACCTGCCGCGGAATGGGCCGCCACGCCTGCTGCGCCGCGGGCCGGATGCCGCGCTGCGCCTGGCTGCCGCCCATCCGACTCTGCCCGTGATGGTGGACCAGCCGGGCGAGGCAGCCCGGCTGCGAGCGGCGCTCGGCCATGACCGCGTGCAGCTTCTCTCTCATCCCGCCTTCGATGAGGAGGTGGAGGCCGCCTTCGAGCAGCTTGCCTCTCCCGAGGTGCCGCTGCCCGGTGGAGGACGCCTGCTGGTGCACCCGACCCCCGCCCTGACCGCGCTGGACGTCGATACGGGTGCCGCAGCGGGGCGGGATTCGGCTGCCCACCGCACCGTCAATGCCACGGCACTGGCCGAGGCAGCCCGCCAGATCCGCCTTCGGCATCTCGCCGGGCCGATTCTGCTGGATCTGGCCGGCGGCTCCGCGAAATCCCGCGCGGCGCTGCTCCCGGCGCTGCGCTCCGCGGCAGGTGCAGATCCGCTGCTGCGTGTTGTTGGACTCACGGGGCTCGGGCTGATGGAAATGGTTCGCACGCGGGTTCATCCACCGCTCCACGAAGTTCTGGGCTCCCCTCCCTCACCTCTGACCCGCGGCTTGTCCGCCCTGCGGCAGGCGGCGCGGGAAGCGGTGGCGTGCCCCGGGGCGCCGCTGACCCTGCGGGCACACCCGCGGGTTCTGGCGGCACTGCGTGACTGGCCAGGGGCGCTGGAGGACTTCTCTACCCTGGCCGCGCACCCCATTTTTCTTCAGCCCGACCCGGCCCTGGCGCCGGGTGAGGAGGTGATCGAGGATGCACAGCTCCGCCCCCGCTAACACGCCCCGTCCCTGTCCGGTCTGCGGCCAGCCGGCGCGGCCGGAGGCGCGCCCCTTCTGTTCGCCGCGCTGCCGGACGATCGACCTGGGGCGCTGGTTCGGCGGCGCCTATGCCATTCCCGCCGCGCCGGAAGACAAGGATGATGACGAGGCGGAACGGTAACGCGCCCCCTGGACAGGCCGCTTGGCATCGGATATCCCCCGCCACCTCTACCGGCGGCAACCGCCGCTTTGCTTGGGCCCAGGTAGCTCAGTTGGTAGAGCATGCGACTGAAAATCGCAGTGTCGGTGGTTCGATTCCGCCCCTGGGCACCATCCATTTTTTGGCTCCATTGTTTTCAGGCACTTGTTGAGCGTTTTCGTCCCACTCCGGCGTTGCAGCGCCAGGGTGGGACTTTTCTTTGTCCAGCATCGAACCGGACATGCGAGCGAATGCGCTCGCGGCGAGACGCCGCTGCTCGGCCTTCGCGGTGTAGCGAGCGGCCTCCTTCAGCGTCGCATGGCCCAACACGGCCATGATCTCGTGGGCACTGCATCCCAGCTCGGCCAGGCGCACAGCGGCAGCCTTCCGCAGCCCATGCGGCGTACAGTGCGGCAGCCCTGCAGCACGCGCCCAGCCCCGGAAGCGATTCCCGAAGCTGTCCACCGTGTAGGGGCGCTTCCACTCACTGGTCAGGAACGACAACTCGCCCGTAGGCGTCGCCGCGATGATGCGGGCCAGCTCGGGCACGATGGGCAGCACCAGGCGCACCGGCTTCCGCGTCCGATTTTTCTGCACCAGAAAATGCAAGTGCCCATCGCGGATGTGCTGCTGACCAAGCTGCACCGCATCGCTCCGGCGCACGCCCGTGTAGAGAAGAAGAGCCAGCGCGAGGCGGGGCTTGCTGCCCACCGGCCAGCGCTCCTCGAACTGGCACACCTCCTCGATGGTCCAGGTGTGGAAGCCCTCGCTGCCGGTCTGGATGTAGGGCACCGCCTCGGCCGGATTGCTCGGCATCAGCTTCGTCGCCACCGCGTGCCGGAACACGGCGCGTAGCGCCTTGAGGATGCTGTTGGCAGCCTCGGGAGTCTCGGCCTTGTCGTCCCTCAACTTGCGGACGTGATGCGGCTCTAGCCGGTTCACGGGCTTGGTGCCATGCGCCTCCTGCAGATGATCCAGGATCAACCGGCGCACCTGCTGGGAGCGGGGCGCCATGCGCTTAAACTCGGCGGACCCATAGTAAGCGATGCAGGCCGCGTGCAGGCTGCCCGGCACCACCTGCCCCACCGCCCGCTTCTCGGGCGTCTTCGGCCTGGCCTCCAGCGCGGCGCGATACTCCGCATCAAACTCGGGCGTGCCCGGCTCATGGTGCAGCCGCACCTTCGGCCGGCCAGGCAGGCGCAGATAGGTCCGCACGTTGCCGTGCCGGTCCCGGTCCTGCACCACATGGCGGTATCGGCGGCGGACGTAGATCATTAGGCGTCCCAGGGGTTCGGCTGTTCGGCCGGTGCGCCCATCCGGTCGTCAATCCAGGCATCGAGCACATCGCGTACCCAGCCCTTCACGCCAGCGGTGATGACCACCGGCGGCGGCAGGCGCCCCTCCGCCACCTCGCGGTCAAAGAGGGACACCGATAAATCCAGGTAAGCAGCCGCCTTCTCACGACGCAGCACACGCGGCCAGTATGGGAGAGCTGTGGCCCCCCTCATGAGATCACTGGCCTTTCCACCGGTTTTGGCGCCGGCCGGGCTAGGCGCGGGCTCCAGCCCTTCACCTCGCGCTCCTCGTTCAGGTCAAGAATTCCAGTGGGGAGGGCGATCTCATGTGCTCGCCAGCGGGCCTCGCAGTCACTGCACCTAGCACTCGACGCGCCGAACACGCGGCGACTGAACTCGGCTTCGATCCTCCTGGTGCAGGGCGTGAAAGTGAGCTGGGCGAACCAGCGGGACGCTAGAGCTGCATTGATGAGGGGGACGTGCATGTGGTCTTGCACAACAGGCGCCGGCGCCAGGACCGGGCGAAGCAGCACCTCCATTATGAGGCGGCGTAACGCCGCATAAAACAGCTCGCAGCCCATTGCACACACGCCTCCAGATGCGTCTGGCCACGGCCAGACATGTTGAGCCCTGCTGCCCGTAGGCAGCAAAATCATCGGTCTGGTATGGGTATGGCGTTCTGGTATGGGCTACACATTGGGCAGCCAACGGACAACTCGCCGTCGGGCCGGAGTGCCGCTCGGTCAGGACCCTCTGTGAGGATCGGACGTTCGGCAGGATACCATCATGACACCTCGAGTCAATGGGTTCAGCCATGATTCCTGCGGCGGCTTTCAGGTGTAGAGGCGGCAGGTTACCACGCAGCCGCAGCGCCCGCCGGACTGGATCGACGGACGGTGCCTACGGAGTCGGCCTTGAACAACCAGCAAGCCATTGATCTGGGGCAGAAAAGCTCGGGATCTGGGGCGCTGGGATTGCAGGGTTTGGTTGGAACGGGGCGCTAATGCTGCGATTCTGGCAGGCATGAAGCATCGCCCGCGCCCGCCGGAACAGGCCGACCTGCTGCGGCCGCATCTGGTCGAGATGATCGACGGGCGGCACGAGCTGGTCCGGCTCGCCGCGCTGATCGACTGGGGCTGGTTCGAGCGGGAGTGGGCCGGCTTCTTCCCCGCCCAGGAGGGACGACCGGCCACAGATCCGCGTTTGGTAGCGGGGCTGATGTACCTGCAGCATGCCTACTCCCTCTCCGACGAGGCCGTCCTCGCCCGCTGGGTGGAGAACCCCTACTTCCAGCACTTCACCGGCGAGACGTTCTTCCAGCATCTGCCGCCCATTTATCCTTCCTCCCTCAGCCGCTGGCGCGGCCGCATCGGCGAGGAGGGTGTGGAGTGGCTGCTTACCAAGACCATCGAGGCGGCCCGTGCCGCAGGTGCCGTGTCGGAACGCAGCCCCTCTGAAGTCGCGGTGGACACGACGGTGATGGAGAAGGCCATCGCCCATCCGACCGACAGCCGCCTCTACGAGAGGGCGCGCCGGTCGTTGGTGGCGCTGGCGGACAAGGCCGGAATTGCCCTGCGTCAGACCTACAACCGCCTGGCCCCGCGCCTGGCCGCCCGCGTAGGGCGGCATGCCCATGCCCGGCAGTTCCGGCGCATGCGCAAGGCGCTACGCACGCTCAAGGGCTACACGGGGCGCGTCCTGCGCGATATCGGCCGCAAGCTCGGCGCCGTACCCGAAGGGCGGCTGCGGACACGGATCGAGCAGCGCATGGCCCTCGTCACCCGCCTGCTACGGCAGACGCCGAAAGCCCCGAACAAGATCTACGCCCTGCACGAGCCGGAGGTGGACTGCATCTCCAAGGGCAAGGCCAGGGTGCGCTACGAGTTCGGCGCCAAGATCAGTATCGCCACCACGCTCGCCGGGGGCTTTGTCGTCGGCATGCGCTCCATGCCCGGCAATCCCTATGACGGGCACACCCTTCCCTACACCCTCCAGCAGGTCGAGACCCTGACCGGGCAACTCCCCAGCCTGGCCGTGGTCGATCGCGGCTACCGCGGCCATGGGGTGCAGGGCACCAGGGTGCTCATCAGCGGCACACGGCGTGGCCTGACGCCGAGGCTGGCTAGGCTCCTGCGCCGGCGCAGCGCCATCGAACCCGAGATCGGCCACATGAAGACCGACGGACGTCTCGCCCGCTGTGCCCTCAAAGGCACCCTCGGCGATGCCCTCTTCGCCGTCCTCTGCGGCTGCGGCCACAACATCCGCAAGATCCTTGCCCACCTGAGGGCTCTCTTGGCCGCTCTACTCGCCAGACTCTTCCGGGTGATCACTCAGCCAGGCTGCCGCCCCGCTATCACTCCAGCAGCCTGAAAGGGTTGTTCAAGGCCGACTACGTATGACGAACTGGAGGCGTGGACAAACTTCTCCGTTCCCAGCGGTGCTTCGAAGTGGGTTGAACGCCTCGCCACCGCTGGTGGCCAAAGCTCGCCCAAAAGGTCTCCGCAGCACCGGGGAACTCACTCGCATGGTACTGATGTGGAGCGGCCAGGACGGGGTAAAGGGCGGCCCTCTTCCCCGCAGGGAAAAAGTTCGGCGAAACGGACCTGTTTGGCTACGCTAATGTCGGCGCGGAATACGTGGGGGAAGATCGGGCCCGCCTGCTGGGCACCGAGCCGAGTGGAGCGCATGAACCGGCTCCTTCAACGAGCGGTCGGTGCGGGGCCGGACCAAAGCTTCCGGCACCGAGCGGTGCGGAAGCCACCAAGCTTCCATTCCCCAGGATCGGCAACCTGCGGCGTCTCCTCGCCTTCACTTCACCCGCGATCCGCAACCACGACCAAGGATCTGATGGGTCCATAGGGCAGCTCTGGGGGCAGTCCCTGTTGGAAACGGCGCCCGACATCATCGTGCAGGATCTGCTATTGGTTGCCGGCATCTGCGCATCGAGAAGCGCTGCCCTTGCACCCGCGCAGAATACCTCTCGACGCGCGGTCAGTATCTTCGTTACGAATTCGATTGACGGATTTTGGATCGGGAGTAGGCCATTTGCATGGCTGTTCCGTTCCAGATCTCCGAACCCAGTCTCACCCCCGGCTTGCGCGTGTGGGGCCCGCTTGCACCGCTGGTTGTACAACTCATTCGTTCGGACCCGGGATTAGCCCCGCGGCTGCTCCTGTTGCCGGCCCGAGGCATGCACGCAGTCGCCATTGGTCTGCATGTCGCCCGAGGTGCCGGCGTGGCGCCCTCCGTGCTGGCGGAGCAACTTCGGTTGCGTCATCCGCGAGAAACTCTGCGCCTTGCACTGCCTGGCTGCAGCCCGGAGCTCTACCGGGTCCTTGGTCGGGCCACCTCGCCGGTCTGGGAGCTGGACACCTACCGGACCCTGGACCTTGTCCTTCAGTCCACCGTGGCCGAGGTCATCACCGAGGCGACGCAGATCACGCCCAGTCGCGTCCAGGACGCGCGTGCGCTGCTGGATGCCGATCCGATCCTCCGGCGCGCTCGTCGGGCCTACGCCACGCGCCACCAGCAGGAGCACCTCTCCACCGTTGTCGGCCTGATCCGCCATCTCGGCCTTGCTCAAGACTTGGCCGAGCTGCCCGACGGCGCCGGGCGGCAGTCAGTCGCGCGGCGTGTTCAGAGCGATCTCGGTCGGGCCAGGTGTGCCAAGGACGGCTTTCCGGTTCCGGCTGGATGGGACCGAATCGAAACCGTCGGAGCGCTATGGGGTCATGGACGCCGCTTGAAGATCTGCCTCGCGCCCGGAACTTGGCAGAGCGGCGGATACGTCCTGGAGATGCTCAGGGGCCAGAGCGTTTTCCTCCTTCACTCGTCCAATGTGGTCGCTCAGCTCGGCCAGATCACGCACGGGCTTTGGCGCCTTGTGCAGGTCAGCGGCGCCGAGAACGATGACGTTCCGGAAGAGCTTGTTGAAGCCCTGCAAGCTGAGCTGGCGGTCAGCGGGATGCGACTCCTGCCCTGTGATCCGGCCGAAGCCCTGCATCACGTGCTCCGGCCGACGGATCCTTCCGGCGCACCGGACCCTGCTGATGAGGATGAGCAATTCCAGGAGATCATGGAGGCCGCGCTTCAAGGCTGACGGCTCCTGCCATCCTCTCTATAGATGGGTGATGATCCATGCGGCGATCCCGCTTCGCGGGATGCCGGTCGCCTCGTCTCGTCTGATGCCGTGCTCGCTGCGCTGCGCCCGGCATCATCCTCCACGGTCGACAAAGCTCAGGTGGAGGAACCGGGGCCCGGAGCTCCTGCACGCAACTTCGCATTTCCGGTGGTGAATACTCCTATTCCCCCCTCTCCTGACGCAACGGGCCACACAAGAGGTGCCGGCCATCATTGCATCAGAAGAGGGGGAGAATAGGATCTGCTTTCCGTCCGGAGCCATATCCCGACCTCGCACCTTGCCCGGATGGGCCACCGTCGGATTGCCGTTGCGGTGATGAGTGCGATTCCCCGACAGTAGCCAGCCCGCTGATCCGGAGTTGCATGATACTTCGGGTGCTACCGCATTGCCTTCATCATGTGCCCCGTGGGCGCCCTTTTTGTCCAATCGGTCAGATGTCAGAAATGACACCCGCTCCACAGCACGGCCGGTCGTGACCATGCTGCGTTCGGGGTCGTCAATTGCCAGACGTTGCCCCGTCGATCTCCCGCCCAACAGGCGGGGGAGAGCTTGTTCACGAGGAGATCCTCGCCAGGGTGCCATCGGGTAGCCTCGCACCGGCATTCCCGTCCTGTCCCTGCCCGCCGCGCTGCGTGCCCATGACGGTCATGTTCCCGTCTTGGCGTCTTCGGCGGGCCACCGTCCTGCGGCATCGGAGATGCCGGCCCTACGCTTGTCGTCCGATCTATTTAGCGGAGCGCTTCGGCTTGACGCCATATCTTTCGACACTCGGCGTGCGCAACGATCTGGCACCGTCATACAACATGATTGGCCATGCACCCAAACAGGCCGTCCGGCGCGGTTCCTGACGTAGCATTGCCATACTGCTCCGGAGCGGATTGATGCGTCCGAGGTGTTGAACGCCCGTCTGCAATCTCGCTCGGGCAGCGTTGCGCCTGCGGCCCGCCCTGGAGTTGAGCTGACATACGCCATGCGACCTGATCTCGAGGCAACCCCATCTTCAGGAGGCGGAGCCATACCGAGCAGGCCAGGAAAAAACTTTGCTGCAGGCGCATTTGAATTTTCACTCCGACCCTTTCCATGCGGTAGATCAGTCGCGCCGCTCAACGGCAGACAAAGGATCCCCATCAGTGCCGACGCAAAACAGCTTCAACCTTCGCCGCCATGACGACGTAATCTGCGCAGCAGCCTATCGCATCGGGCTGCACAATCTGGATGACCTCTACACCGCAGCCCTCAGCGACACGCTCTACTTCTTCGACGTCCTGTACAATCAGTATCCGGATGATCCTCACGGTGCGCTGTGCGAGTTCCTCCACGGCTATCTGGGGATCTACAACGCCGTCCCCTACGTACCCGGTGACCCCAAGAGCGAGGATTTGGCCCGGCATGTACAACAGCTCGAGGAATTCAGCAGCCAGTTGCCGGGGCGGCCGACGGAGGACGTCAGGATTGTGGCCGAGACGGTACTCTCTGCCGCTCAACAGACACGCCGTCCCAACCAGGGGCCACAGATGGGGGTGGAACAGGCCCCCGGATCTAACGCAGCGACGCCGCGCTCGGTGCTCGCGTCGTGAGCGCACGGGGTCGATCCGAGCAGGACGGTGGTGATCTGCGTCACAGCCGTCGTCGGTTGGCACGTCTCCTGCCGCTGGCCCGCGCCGTGCAGGCGACTCGCTCAACTGATGCGACTTCACTTCGCGACATCTCCCGGCTGATGCACGCGACCGGGCCGTTCATAACCGAAACAAACCTGGACGGCATCGAGGTGTATCCCGGGGCGGCAGGAGGCTGGCCTGCCGGCGTCGTCGTCCGCAGCGTGCCGCTCGGGGTGGCCGATGTCATCGGAACACCGACCGCCGCGCCCCTCGCCACCAGTGCGGCGGCCGAGGAGATGGCCCAGCATCTTTTGCAGCTCTGTTTGGCCACTGCGGACGCGAACCTGGCCCGCGGTCCGGTGCCGGGGACATTCGCTGTTCTGCTGCTGCATGGACAGCCGATCACGCCGCCGCATTCCTTAATGGCGGCCTGCGGAAAGGACCCAGAACGGGGCCCTGAGCGCCTGTCCAGGGAGGTAGCACACGGAGCTCTCGAGCGGGTGCTGGCGACCCATCTGCCGGGTGAAGTCACGGCCGACGCCATTGCTGCATTGCCTGACAGAGCGGCTGCCGAACTGCGCTTCACTGTGGCCGAAGCGATGTTGGCGGGTGCCCTACGCCACCCGGCGAACCCGGTCCTGTGCCCTTCATTCGGTGCCGGCGCGGGTATCGTCCATTGATCTCCGGGCGTCGGCGAGATTCACCGGACCCCGCCGGAAGGCGCTGACCCACCGACGCTTCGGTGCGGCGCTGCGTCTGCATGGCGGTTGACCCGGGCCGCAGCCGCTGGCCGCAAGGCTATCACTCTCGTGGGCGCCGCAGGCGGCGGTGCGCTGCATTCAGGCTAGTATAACGCGTAGAGCGCATCGAGTTCGCGGAACGGCCGGTGCCAGAGATGAACAGGATCGATCATGGCGGATTATTTCTGTCGCCTTTCAACTGTGCTGCACGTCGGTGCTGCTAACGTGCCGCGAGCACTGGAGATTTATCAGGCGCTGGCCCGAGAGTTGGAGGAGCGCAGTGACGATATCGGCTTCGGTGCATCGCAAGATGCAGAGAATGACGGCGCGCTGTGGCTCCTCTCCACAGAGAATGCCAGGCCAGATGACGTGATCGCGTTCGTCCTGTCATGCGCGGAACAGCTGAAGCTGGAGGGGCGATGGGGCTTCTGCTGGGCGCGCAGCTGTTCGCGGCCTTTCGTCAACGCATTTTCCGGCGGCGCTTGCCTTCTCGACCTCTCGGCCCGCCAGGTGCTCCAGCAGATCGAATGTGATCATTTCCTTAGGGCGGCACTCGACGCGTGATTCCATCAGGGGTGCTGATCGATCGATGCTCATCCGTTCCACGCCCAGCATAAATACCAGCCCTGGCACATGGCTGGGAAAAGGAAGGAGAGAGCCCGTGCGCTATGTCGAGATCATCACCCGTGAGAGCCATCCCCATCTCGCCCAGATCCGTCTGGCTACGACCCAAGTTGATCGCCTTCAGCGACTACTCGCCAGCAATGCAGCACTACAGCTTTTGAGCGTCCTTGACGGTGGGGGCGGCTGCTCACGGGTGTGGGTCGGCTGCGCCACAGCCGGTGCCCGAGATCACCTTCTCACCACCTGGGCCTGATCTGCGCTCCGGCCTGCCCGCGGCGCTGGCGGCACCGGCCGACGAGGATATCACATGATATTCGCCGGCGCGTTCTACGCTGCCAGCAGGGGTGGATGACTTACAACGCTCGCCGCGATTTGCGGGAACGGGGGGGGGCAGCACGATTGATCAGGAGGGCTCTAACGGTTGATAGGAGACCGGCGATTGGAGTGCGCCCCTCCCGGTGGACGGTTTGAGCGAAATGGATTGACCCTCCTGCCTGGGCTTCCGGAGGATGGAAGTCATGGCACGGCACCGTTCCCACAGCGTCGCCTTCAAGCGGCAGGTGGCCGAGAATGTTGATTGCCACTGAGATCTGACCCGGTTTGGGGCTCTTCCGCAGATTTGGTGCAGGTGGTGGTGGAGGCGGGGGAACGTGAGCACATCCTGGGGACACCCCCATCGCTCCTGAGATGAAGTGTCCCGTCGCCTCCTGCCCCTGATCCCGGCAGGCCTGTCCGTGTCGCAGGTGCTGCCCGAGCCCGACCGCGTCGTCATCATGACCCAGCCAAGGGCCACTCAGGCCCGATGTCCGACCTGCGATGGTCGGACGGGACGGGTCCACAGCCACTACGTCCGCTGCTTGGCCGACCTGCCCTGGCAGGGCCGCCGGGTCGAGGTGCGGGTCCGCGCCCGACGCTTCCGGTGCGCGGTGGAGGGCTGCTCCCGTCGGATCTTCGCCGAGCGCCTGCCCGAGGTGGCACAGCCCTGGGCGCGGCGGACGGCGCGCCTCGGTGACCTGCAGCACGCGATCGGCCTCGCCCTCGGCGGGCAGCCCGGCGCTCGCCTCGCCGAGCGGCTGGCCATGCCCGCGAGCGGCAACACGCTGCTGCGCCTAGTTACGAGCCGCCCACCACGGGCCAGCCAAGTCCCCCGCGTCCTCGGCGTCGACGACTGGGCGTGGCGACGAGGCCAGAGCTACGGCACGGTGCTGGTCGACCTCGAGGAGCGGCGCGTGGTCGACCTCCTGCCGGACCGCGAGGCGGCGACGCTCACGGCATGGCTGAGGGACCACCCCGGCGTCGAGGTGATCGCCCGTGATCGCGCCGGGGCCTACGCCGAGGGCGCTCGTCGTGGCGCACCGGATGCCGTGCAGGTCGCGGACCGCTGGCATCTGCTCCGGAACCTCACCGATGCGCTGCAGCTCGTCGTCGACCGCAACCGCCGTCGTCTCCGCGACGCGGCCCAGACGGTCGCCGGGTACGCGACGGCGCAGGTGCCGCCTCCGCCTCCCCGACCGCCAACCCGGCTGGAGCGGCACCGGCGGGCGCGGCAGGCCGACCGCGACGCGCGTTTCGCCGAGGTCGCGCGCCTGGCCGCCGCAGGTCAGGGCCTGCGCACCATCGCGCGAGACAGGCCTCGCCCGCAACACCGTGCGCGGCTGGCTGGCAACCGGGCAGCCACCGACCTGGCGCAAGGGCGAGCGGCCGAGCATCGTCGACCCGTTCATGCCCTACCTCCAGGCCCGCCTGGCCGAGGGATGCCGCAACGTCACGAGGCTCTGGAACGAGCTCCGGGAGAAGGGCTTCCAGGGCAAGGCTGCGGTCGTGAGGATCGGGATAGCGCGGCTCCAGGGTGGGCGCGCGCTGGATCCTCGCGTGCGCGAGCCGGTTTGGCGACCTCCCACCGCGCGCAGGGTGACACGCATGCTGATATCGGACGCGGTCCTGCCCGAACCAGACGCGGCGTTCGTCGCCACGGTCCGGGAGGGCGAGATCGGCGTCAGGGCTGACCTCGCCCGCCGGTTTGCAGCCCTGGTCCGGGAGCACGACCTTGCCGCTCTGCCGGGATGGCTGGACGACGCCCGTGTCGGCCCGCTCGCCGGGTTCGCACGGTGCCTCCGGCGGGATCGCGCCGCCGTCGAGGCGGCGCTGTCCACGCCCTGGAGCACGGGACAGGTCGAGGGCAAGATCACCAAACTCAAGCTCATCAAGCGTTCCATGTACGGCCGCGCGAACATCGCCCTCCTCCGCCATCGCGTGCTCGCCGCGTGAGAGCCACCTGCACCAAATTTGCGGAAGAGCCGGAAAATTGAGCCAGTTCGCCGGTTAAGAACTGGGCCGCTCTCCCAGCTCGGATCCTCATCCGGCGACGGCCGCGGCTGACGATCAGGCGCACGTCGGCAATGCCGTGGCTTTAAGCTTCCTGTTGCAGGGCAGGAACTGATCAAGCTTCGAGGCGGGGTGATCGGCGATGCGAGCGAGCACGTGAGCGAGCCGTGCCCTGCAGTCCACATAGTTCAGCTTGGCGGTGGTGAGAGCGTGGAGCGGTGAGACACGTCCGGTTTATTCCGGGAACCGCCTATCCAAGCCCGGTCCCGGGACGCCTCTCCCCGGCGGCTACTAATCCAGCCACTTGGCCCAACCTGAGGATCCCCGCGTGGCCCCAGCCTGCGCAGCCCGTATGGGGTCAAATGCAGCTGTTACCCAACCCACGGTTGTGTTATCTGGCCTGCATGTCGACGGGTGGATCCAAAGAAGTGCTGCAGGCCCGCCGGGAAATCCTGGCCCTTTGCGCCGCTGCTGCGTTGATCGGGTCAGCATTGGCTCTCGCGGCAATATGGCTGTTCGCCCGGGCGGTGCCCTAGAGGGTGTTACGGACCTGGGTGAGTCCTCGTTGTGGGTGAATGCCGTCTCGTAAGCCGTACCCGTCCGACGTGTCCGACGAGGAGTGGGCGCTGGTTGCGCCTGATCTGACACTGCTGCCCGAGGAGGCCGGGCAACGCGAGCACCCGCTGCGCGAGGTGTTCAACGGGCTGCGCTATCTGGTGCGCTACGGTGTGGCTTGGCGGGCCATGCCCAACGACCTTCCGCCCTGGCACGCCGTCTACGACCAGGCGCAGCGTTGGCTTCGGGCGGGCTGCTTCGAGATGTTGGTCCAGGACCTCAGGGCGGTGCTGCGGCTGGCCCAAGGTCGTGCGGAAGAGCCGTCCGCGGC
>NZ_JBNBZS010000036.1:0-59104 GCF_049629625.1 Roseomonas chloroacetimidivorans
GGCGCAGCCGCTCGTACTCCTCGACCGAGATCATCACCACGCGCGGACGGCCGCGGCTGGTGACGGCCACGGGCTGGGTGAGCGCCTTGTCCTGGTAGAGCGCGAAGCGGCGCTGCACCTCGGCCGCAGGCACGGCGAGCGGTTCAGCCATGAGAAATGCTCCTACTGAGCAATACCATATAATGCATATTACTCGATAAAGTCAAGTTTTATGTGTAATGCAGTTAACATGATCAAGCCACGGGGTGATGCAAACCATCAAACGACCGGACACTGTTGGCGAAATCGGCAGCTTGGTGGGTCAGCCCGCGTTGCAAGGTGTTTCCTGTCCGGAGACCGCCGATGTCGCTCCGCCCGCAGCTGCCGATCCCACCCGTGCCCGAGGACACCGCCCGCGTGGCCCGCGCCGCATGCCGGGTCGGTACCCCCTGCCTTGTCCTGCGCGATCAACTCGGGACGGTGCATCAGGCCGCCCACATCCTGGGCAACCACCAGGAAGAGGACGCCGCCAAGGTCCGGCGGCGCTGGGATGGCCTGCTGGCCGCCATGGCCCGCCACCATGCGCGCGCCGGCCGCCTGGCGCAGGCCGTGGACCACTTCCGCAAGGTCGCCCGCAGCTACCGGCCCGGACTGTTCCACTGCTACACCGTCGCGGACGTGCCGCGCACCAACAACGCCCTCGAGCAGTTGTTCGCATCCCAGCGCTACCATGAACGCCGCGCAACGGGACGCCGGGGCGCCTCGCCTGCCGCCGTGCTGCGCGGCGAGGTCCGGTTGATCGCGGCAACCGCGACACGGCTGCATCCACCCACATCGCGCACACTTGGCTAGGCCAGCCGAGAGCGATGGCGTGACCTCCGCCGCCAACTCGAGCCGCGACGCCAGGCACGTACCCTGCGCACCCGGTTCCGGCGCAACCCAGGCGCCTACCTCGCCGATCTCGAACAGCAGGCATGCCAGTCAACTTTGCCAGCCTAGAAAAAAACACCACGCCTGCGCCTCGTGAGCGACAGCGAGACCTCATCGATCATCACCGGCCCCAGGCCTGCTCCATCCGAAGGGGGTGCCAAGTGACCGGGTTGCCGCGCAGCACCTACTACTACCGGTCGCAGGAAGGATCCGCCGCACCGACGGATGGCGAACTGGAGGAGATCATCGGCAATGTGCAGGATGAGCTGCCCGGATACGGATACCGCAGAGTGACGCATGAACTCAGGTGCCGCGACCATCATATCAACCATAAGCGTGTTGCACGTGTCATGCGGGCGAAGGGCATGGGCATCAAGCCGCGGCGGCGCCATGTGCGCACCACCAACAGCAAGCATGACAGCCCGATCTTCCCGAAGCTGTACCGCAACGTCGTGCCTGCGCAGCCGAACCGGGTATGGGTCGGCGACTTCACTTACATCCGCCTCGCTCTGGGGTTCTGCTACCTGGCTGCCATCCTGGACGCGTGCTTGGCGCTGGCTGCTCTGCGATCGGCAGTGGAGACCCGCCATCCTCCTTCGGGATGCATCTTTCATACGGACCGAGGAGGGCAGTATGCGAGTGATGCCTATCGTCGGGCGCTGGCCAAAGCCGGACTGCGCGGCTCGATGAGCTCCGTCGGTAATCCGTATCACAATGCACAGGCCGAGAGCTTCATGAAGACACTGAAGGTCGAGGACATCTACATCGGCGGCTACGAGACGTTCCAGGACGTGGCGGAGCGTCCGCCAAGGTTCATCGAGGAGGTCTATAACGCCAAGCGCCTCCACTCGGCGCTTGGCTACCAGTCACCCGACGAGTTTGAACGCCAACTGGTCCCGCATGTGGCTCAGTTCTGACCCAGGGTGTCCAGCCCCAGGGGTTCACTCCACCTCCCTGCTCAGCTCTCAACGCAAATCAACAGACGTGCAATTTGGCGAGGTTCGCATCGACCGCTCCAGTGGCCCCCAAGTAGTAAGCATCCTGCTCGGCAGTGCAGGTTGCAATGTGATCTCCGTCAGCGACTGAGAGCAACAGCTTTGATGCTGTCTGCGGCCTCGAGACTTTCGCAACCAATGCTGGGATGTACGTCACACGGAAGCACCAATCGTCATTGCGAATGAGCAGCCTACCTGGCTCAGAGGTTCGTCGAGCAACGGCCCACCGTTTACATCGATTTGTTACGGCGCTCCTAGAAGTATTGCGCAGTTTTGCCATAATACCGAACGAATTCAAATAATTGAACCATATTGCGCATGGTCTACTCTCGTCCTGATCCGGGGCCAAAGCTTCGCGCTTCCATCGGCGGTAAACTCTCTCCCCGAAGAGATGTTGTCCGCTCTGCCGGGCGCTCAGCAGCGCGACCTGTTGCGTCTCGCCTGGTACTCGCCTCCAGACGACATGAAGGAGACAGGCTTATGCACGTACAAGCCATGATCAGCACGCACCCGCATGTGCAGGGTAGCACCAATGACGCGCTCATTCGCTGTATCGAAGAGTGCTATTCTTGTGCGCAAACATGCACCTCGTGCGCTGATGCCTGCCTCGGCGAGAAGATAGTAGAGCAGCTGACCCAGTGTATCCGTCTCAACCTGGACTGCGCCGATGTTTGCGCGGCGACCGGATCTATCGCCACGCGGCGGACTGGCTCCAACGAAGCGGTTATAAAGCATATGCTTATGGCTTGTGAGATGGCCTGCCGCCTTTGCGGTGAGGAATGCGCGCGCCACGCGAGCCATCATGAGCATTGCCGGATCTGTGCCGAGTCATGCGCCCGCTGTGCGCAGGCGTGCCAGGCGGCGGCCAGCAGCATCGCCGGATAACGGCTCGTCTAGCCGCGCAGAATGGCCCTCGGGCGGAGTAACGGCCGTGGCACACGACGCTGGCGAAGCAGCGGCTCAGGTACGCTGATCCAGCGGGAGGCGTGCTCCCGAGACACGCTCGCGGATCATCCTGCGCGGCACAAGGCGTCTATCCAGAACAGCGGGCCTGCCGCGTCTGAATGTGTCCACCCCATTCGGCGAGTGCAGGTGCGCTGTCTTCTGAGGAAGAAGCCATATTATTCTGCCGGCGAGCAACGCGCCAGAGAGAGAGAGAGAGAGAGTGTCGGCGCCGAGTGCAACAACTAAACCCGCCGTAGTCTTGCTGCCCTAATTCCAGCACGCGTTGCCTCGGCCATAGAGGCATACCGGCCGATCAAGCGTTCATTGAAGGAGGTTATGCGCAGTGTCCCACAAGGTTAGCCACTCCCGGAAATGGCATGAGATGCAGGCCGCAGATCTTGCCAGCGAGTACCTCGGCCAGGTCGGCCTGGCTTTCGACTTCCGAGCTGGAGAGAGGGAATATAGGGTCTCTATTGGCGGCGGACAGCCCAACGCCATCGGCGGCACCAATGCCCTCGACCACACATGGGGCCTCGGCGGAGACGACACGCTGGGCGGCAGCGCGGAGAACGATCTCCTCTACGGCGACGAGGGCAGCGACCTGCTGTCAGGCAACGACGGTCAGGACAGGCTGGACGGCGGAGCAGGCGGCGACACACTCTACGGCGGTGCCGACGGGGACAACTTGCTTGGTCGTGGGGGGGACGATTATCTCGACGAGGGTCCTGGCCATAGCAACGTAGATGGCGGAGAAGGCAACGACACGCTTGTCGGCGGCTTGGGACCCGACGCCTTCGTTGTCAGTCCGACGAGCGGTGATGATATCATCAAGGACTTCACCGCTGGCCCTGGGATGTTCGATCACATCGCGCTGATGGATCTGCGGTGGGAAGAACTTGCTTTCGCGGACACTGCGACCGGCGTTCGGGTCAGCTGGGAGGGCGGTTCCGTGTTGCTCGAGGGCGCCGACAAGGCGGACCTTGCGCAAGACGACTTTATGTTTGCCAACGCTCCGGACCTGCCGCCTGGTGTGCGCGATCCTGACGGCCCTGCGCCTGAGCGGCCGACGCCGAGCGTGGCGGGGCCCGAAGTCGAAGGTAGGGCGCCGGGGGCCTCTTTCGACGAGGCCGCCGACCGCGCAATCCGTACCGATAGTTTGGGCTTCAACTTCGACAAGTATGCGGTCTTTGTTGGCTCGAATGAAGCTAACTCGTTCAGCGGCAGTGCGGCTTGGGACAACGTCTTCGGCCGTGGTGGTAGGGACGTGATCTCCGGGGCCGAGGGCGACGATATCCTGTACGGCGACGGCGGCAGAGACATGCTGAACGGCGGCCCAGGTGCGGACCGCCTGAACGGCGGCAAGGGAAAGGACAGCCTCGTTGGCGCCGACCAAGCTGACGAGTTGATGGGCAGTGACGGTGACGACGTGCTCGACGAGGGCGCTGGCCACGGAATGCTTGAGGGCGGCCGCGGTGACGATTTGCTCACCGGCGGGTCCGGCGCAGACGCCTTCATTGTCTCGCAGGAGAGCGGCAACGACGTTATGACAGACTTCGAGGCTACTGGCCTAGCGCAGGGCGCCTTTGACCACATCGCCTTCCTCGACATCTTGCCCGAGCAGGTGATCGTCCACGACACCGATCAGGGTACCCTTGTTGCCTGGAACGTGGATGATGATAATCAGGTGGACGGCTCAATTCTGCTGGCCGGCATCGCGAAAGCCGACCTACGACAGAGCGACTTTATGTTTGTCGAAGAACCCGGCTTCGTTGAGGGCGTTAACGACTTCGGCTCCTGGTACATCTTCCCTGGGTCCACGGGTCCGATTGCCTGAAGCCCTCCGGCGTCGCCCCGATCAGCACCAGCATGCACTCGGCCTGCGACTCCATCCTGGCCTGCAGGTAGACGCCATCCGCGCGGATGTAGACGTAGCGCCGGGCCGACAGGTCGCGCCGCTTCCAGCGCGCATAGTCCGCCTCCCACTCGTCCCGCAGCCGCGCGATCGCTGAGGGCGACAGGTTCGGGGCGTCGCGGCCCAGCAAGGCCCCAAGCGCTTCCTGGAAGTCGCCCATCGAGACCCCGCGCTGGTAAAGGATCGGCAGCAACGCGTCCAAGCTCCGGCTCCGCCGCGCGCAGCGCGGCGGAAGGGCCGAGGTGAAGCGGATCCGTTCGCCGCCCGCCGTCTCGCCGGCGCCGCGGTCGCGCAGCTTCACCCGGCGCACGGCGACCGAGCCAATGCCGGTCTGCACCAGACGCTCTGGGCCATGCCCGTGCCGCACCAGGCGCTCGCGCCCATCCGGCAGCCGCTCCACCCTTCATCTCGGCCAGGAAGGCCTCCGCCTCGGCCTCGATGGCCTGGGCCAAAAGCCGGCGGGCGCCGCTTCTCAGGACCGCTGTCAGCGGATCGTCGATCGTCTCCGGCTGCCGCAGGGGGACGACAGTGGTACTGCTCATCTTGGCGTATCGCTCTTTCAGGAGGTTCAGGCAGGCTTGTCACCCAACTCGATACGCCGCCTTTCTCACACCGCCGTCACCCAGTTTCGGCGATAGCCCCACCGGTGCCGGCCTGCAGGCTAGTGCCGCTTGGCCTCTATAGGAGCTTCAACGCGGATGAGTGCTGGCAGCCTCCGCCGGAGACATAAAATGACACAAAACGGGCCGCGTTTGGTTTCGTTGGTCGATCTGGAACAGGGCCGACTCCCCTGGGCCAGTGTCTGCTCGTGCCGGTCTGCAGCACGGGGCGCACCGGGTTGTTCTGCAGATGGGAGGGCAGATCGATGTTCCACCACGCCAAGGAGCTGCAGTTCAATGCGCGCGTGACGCGTCCCGATCCGCGCTTTGCCCGCCTGCTGCTCGAGCAGTTCGGCGGCGGCAATGGCGAGCTGAAGGCAGCGATGCAGTATTTCGTGCAGGCCTTCGCCGCACGCCGACCTTATCCTGACAAGTACGACCTGCTGATGGACATCGCGACCGAGGAGCTATCTCATCTGGAGATCGTCGGTGCCACCATCACCATGCTGCTCGATGGCGTGAACGGCGAGCTGAAGGACGCGGCGGGCGTCGAGCCTATCTCGGCGCTGAAGGGGGCCGCCGAGGCGAACCCGATCACAAAGCTCATGAGCGGCGGCGCGGGCGAGAAGGAGGGGCTGATTCACGAGGCGCTGTTCAACCCGCAGTTCCTCGTAATGACTGGCGGCAGCCCGGCGCTGACCAATAGCCAGGGCGTGCCGTGGCAGGGCTCTTATGTGAACGCCAACGGCGACCTGACGGTGGACCTGCGTTCCGACATCGCCGCCGAGAGCCGGGCGAAGATCGTCTACGAATACCTGATGAAGTTCACAGACGACCCGGGCGTGCGCGATACTTTGGGCTTCCTGATGACGCGCGAGATCGCGCACTTCCAGATGTTCCAGGCCGCGCTGGACACCATCCAGCCGAACTTTCCGCCCGGCGTCCTGCAAGGCGACCCGCGTCACACCCACACCTACTTCAACATGTCGAATGGCGCGGATGCGCGCGGGCCCTGGAATCAGGGCCAGGGTCCCTGGGGCCAGGGCGAGCACTGGACCTACGTAGAGGATCCGCAACAACACGTACTGGAGACCAAGGGCGAGGTCGAGCACAAGCCCGAGGGTACGACGCACACCGTGGCGGAGATTCAGAAGAAGGAGGCCGAGCTCAGCCGCATCCGCAGCGGCGAGGTGAAGGCAGCGACGCCCTCGGGCGCGCAGCAATGGTCGGAGTACCCGCAGACCAGCCTCGCCGCGCCAGGCAGCGAGCCGGCGTAGCGGGCCCCGGATGCGGCCCTTGCCCGACCTATGGGCGGCGAAACGCGACGGAACGGCGCGCCGGTCCCCTGCCGTTTCCTGCTCGCTGGGTCGCCTTTGCGATCGGCTTTTTGCAGCCCCAGGTACCGCGTCAACACGCGCACGCGATCAAGCTTCGTTTCGGGGCTCCTGGGCCAATTCCGTGCTTAATCTTTATGTCGCCTGTACTAGCTGTGCCTCTTAGCTGGATCGGAGTGGTACCATGCCGGATGGGCACGGTCATGCCTAGGCGCCATGCGCGTTGGGGGGTTGGGGGGGGGGGGGGGGGGCCGGGGCCCCCCCCCGCCCCCCACCCGGAGCGGCGCCTCGCGCTCCGTCCGCCAACACCAACGCGCCATCTGAGCAAAACACCGTCTATGCATCAGCCATTTGCCGAGATACGGGCCTGCTTTGACGTTTGGCCGCACTGCCGCCGCGCCAACCTCAGCACGCGCACGGCCTGTCGCCTTCCGTACCTCCGGACGGCCGCGTCGGCCACATCTGCACGGCCCAAGCGCAATTGGCTCGCCGCGCCTCTCGACAGCCGGTGGCGCACGGTGGCTCACGCGCACCTGCAACGCTGCAGCGGGGTGGGGTGAACCGGATGGCCCAGAAAGACGTCGTTCTCCTCACCGGCGGCAGCGGTTTTATCGGGGGCGCGCTGATCCCCCGGCTTGCCGGCGCAGGTTTCCATGTCGTGGCACTCGACCGCGCCGGTCCGCCGCACCCGCCGCCACCGGCCGAGGCGGTAGACGCGGACCTCACCTCGGACGAAAGCATCGCCGCGGCGCTGCAGCGGGTGCGCGAGAGGCACGGGGGGCGCATCGCCGCCGTCGTCCACCTCGCCGCCTACTACGACCTCTCCGGCGAGCCGAGCCCGCTCTACAACAAGGTGACGGTGCAGGGCACCGCGCGGCTGCTGCGCGGCCTGCGTGACCTCGATTTGGAGGTGGAGCAGTTCGTCTTCTCCAGCACCATGCTCGTGCACGCACCGACCGAGCCGGGGCGGCCCATCACCGAGGACGCGCCGCTCGACCCGCGCTGGGCCTACCCGGAGTCAAAAGTGCGCACCGAGGCGCTGCTGCGTGCCGAGCACGGGACTATTCCGGTGGTCCTACTGCGCATCGCCGGCGTCTACGACGACCGCTGCCACAACGCCTTCCTGGCGCAGCAGATCGCCCGCATCTACGAGCACCAGCTGGTCTCGCGCGTGTTCCCAGGCGAGAGCGAGCATGGGCAGGCCTTCCTGCATCTCGACGACTTGGCCGAGGCGGTGCTGCGCGTCGTCCAGCGCCGCCGTGACCTGCCGCCCGAGCTGCCACTGCTGGTCGGCGAGCCGGAGACGCTCGGTTACAACGACGTCCAGCGCATTGTGGGCGAGACGCTGCACGACGAGCCCTGGCCGACGGCTGAGGTCCCGAAGCCGCTCGCCAAAGCCGGCGCCTGGGTACAGACCGAGGTGCTGGGCGAGGAGGGCTTCATCCGGCCCTGGATGATCGACTACGCCGACGACCACTACGAGATCAACGTCGGCCGGGCCCGAGCGCTGCTCGGCTGGTCGCCCCGCCGCAGGTTGCGCGAGGCGCTACCCGGCATGGTGCGCGCCCTGCGGGCGGACCCCACGGGCTGGTACCGCGAGAACAGGCTCGATCCCGCGGTCGTCGCGCAGGTGCCGGCACGGCGTGATCAGGCCGCCACACAGTCCGAGGCCGCACCCACCGAGGACACCGCCTCCGTGCACGCCGCGATGGGCCATGCTTCGGTGCCGGATCACGCTGCCACGGGCCACGCAAGCATGGACCACGCCGCGATGGGGCACGGGACCATGGAGGACCATGGCGGCACGATGGACGTCGA
Organism: Roseomonas chloroacetimidivorans; assembly: GCF_049629625.1. Classification (NCBI taxonomy): domain Bacteria; kingdom Pseudomonadati; phylum Pseudomonadota; class Alphaproteobacteria; order Acetobacterales; family Roseomonadaceae; genus Roseomonas; species Roseomonas chloroacetimidivorans. The sequence continues at coordinate 8,513 of NZ_JBNBZS010000036.1, forward strand.
GCGCCGGCAGACGCGGTGGGCCCACTTCACCAACATCGCTCTCGGCGCTTGGCTGCTCAGCAGCCCGCTGGTCTTTGGCATCGAACAGGCCGACGAGGTGCCGGCCGCGGTCGCGCGCATCACCGCCGAGCGCGGCCTGCCCTCGATCGAGTGGCGTAGCGCCGCGCTGGCCTGGAGCGACGGCATCAGCGGCCTGCTGATCATGCTCTTCGCCGCGCTCTCGCTCTCCGCGCGCTTCGCCTGGGCGCAGTGGGCGAACACGGCGGTCGGCATCTGGCTGCTCTTCGCGCCGCTGCTGTTCTGGGCGCCGAGCGCGGCGATCTACGCCAACGACACGCTGGTCGGCTCCTTGGTCATTGCCTTCGCCGTGCTGGTGCCGATGATGCCCGGCATGAGCATGGCGGGGATGATGGATCCGGCCGGCATCCCACCGGGCTGGACCTACTCGCCTTCGACCTGGGCACAGCGGACGCCAGTGCTGGCCATGGGGCTGCTCGGCTTCGTCATCTCGCGCTACCTCACCGCCTACCAACTCGGCCACGTCGAGGCGGTCTGGGACCCGTTCTTCTCCGGCGAGGAGGGGCTGAACGGCACCGAGACGATCATCACCTCCGATGTCTCCAAGGCCTGGCCGATCCCGGACGGCGGCCTCGGCGCCATCGCCTACGTCCTCGAAATCCTGATGGCGGCGATGGGGGACAACAAGCGCTGGCGCACCATGCCCTGGATGGTCACCTTCTTCGGCATCCTGGTCGTCCCCCTCGGCGTCGTTAGCATCTACTTCGTCATCATCCAGCCGATTGTCATCGGCACCTGGTGCAGCCTGTGCCTGCTGGCCGCGTTGGCGATGCTGCTGATGATCCCTTTCGCGCTCGACGAGTTGGTGGCCATGGGCCAGTTCCTGCGCTGGAGCCACTGCACGGGACGGCCGCTGCTGCGCACCTTCCTGATGGGCGACGCGATGAAGGGCGGCCGGGCCGACGATGCGGACGACCTCGCCACCCCGGGCACCGCCTGGCGCGACCTGGTGCGCGGTGTCACCCTGCCCTGGACCCTGGCGGCGAGCGCGCTGGTTGGCCTCTGGCTGATGTTCACCCGGGCTATCTTGGGCAACGCCGGCGCGATGGCCAACAGCGACCACGTGGTGGGTGCGCTCGCGATCACGGTGGTGATCATCGCCACTGCCGAGGTCGCCCGGCCGCTGCGCTTCGTCAATGTCCTGTTCGGTGCCTGGCTGCTGGTCACGCCCTGGCTCCTGGAGGGCGTGGCCTCACCCGCCGCCGCCTGGGCCAGCGTCGCGGCAGGCGTGCTGCTGATCGGGCTCAGTCTGCCGCGCGGGCCGCGCACCGACGAGCACTACGCCGGCTGGGACCGGTACGTGGTTTAAGGCCCGAGGGAGAGATGGAGATGACCGAGGCGCATCGGCCCTTGTCCGGCCAGAAGGCCATCGTCACCGGGGCGAGCTCCGGCATCGGCGCCGGTATCGCCCGCGCCTTTGCACGGGCCGGCGCTGCGGTGGGGATCAACTACCGCTCCGGCCGCGACGCGGCGGACGCCATCGTCGAGGAGATCCACCGCGAGGGCGGTGAGGCAATCGCGCTCGGCGCCGATGTCTCGGACGAGGCGCAGGTGCAGGCGATGTTCGGCGCCTTCCTCGCCGCCTTCGGCCGGCTCGACGTCCTTGTTGCCAACTCCGGCATCCAGCAGGACGCGGCCTTCGCGGAAATGACCGCCGCGCAGTGGCACCACGTGATCGACGTCAACCTCACCGGCCAGTTCCTCTGCGCACGGGAAGCCGTGCGTGCCTTCCAGGCCCAGGAGGTGGCGCCCGGTGGCCCCTCGCGCGCGGCAGGCAAGATCGTCTGCATGAGCTCGGTGCACGACGTGATCCCCTGGGCGGGCCATGCCAACTACGCCGCCTCCAAGGGCGGCGTGGCGCTGCTCGTGAAGACCCTGGCGCAGGAGCTCGCAGAGAAGCGGATCCGCGTGAACGCGATCTCCCCCGGGGCCATCCGCACACCCATCAACCGCGAGGCATGGGAGACGGCGGAGGCTGAGGCAAAGCTGCTGGCGCTGATCCCCTATGGCCGCATCGGCGAACCGCAGGACGTGGCGGAGGCCGCGGTCTGGCTCGCCTCCGACTCCTCGGACTACGTGGTCGGCACGACGCTCTACGTGGATGGCGGTATGACCCTCTACGCCGCCTTCCGCGACAACGGCTAACGGCGGAGGAAATGAGGCTTGGCGGCACGCATCGAGGATTATGCCCTGATCGGCGACTGCGAGACGGCGGCGCTGGTGGCGCGCAACGGCTCGATCGACTGGCTGTGCTGGCCGCGCTTCGACAGCCCCGCCTGCTTCGCCGCCCTGCTTGGCGGGCCGGAGCACGGGCGCTGGCTGATCGCCCCGTCCGACCCGGCCCCGCACGTGACGCGCCGCTACCGCCCCGGCACGCTGATTCTTGAAACAGAATTCGAGACAACCGAGGGCGCCGTCACGCTTGTCGACTTTATGCCGCTGCGCGGCCAGGCCTCGGACCTGATCCGGCTTATCGTCGGCCGCCGCGGGCGCGTAGCGATGCGCACCGAGCTAATGCTCCGCTTCGGCTACGGTGCGGACGTGCCCTGGGTGACGCGGCTGCCGGAGGGGGGCGGCCTGCGCGCGGTCGCCGGCCCGGACATGGTCGAGCTGCACACGCCGGTGCCGCTGCACGGCGAGGATCTGGTTACCCGGGGCGAGTTCGCGGTGGAGGCGGGACAGGTTGTGCCCTTCGTGCTCACCTACGGCCCCTCCCACCTGCCTGCGCCCCCGCCCGCAGATCCCGATGCGGCCCTCGCGGACACCGAGGTGTTCTGGACCGGGTGGTCCGCGCGCTGCGGGCACACCGGCGACTGGCACGAGGCGGTGCTGCGCTCGCACATCACCCTCAAGGCGCTGACCTACGCGCCCACGGGGGGCATAGTCGCCGCGCCGACGACCTCGCTGCCCGAGTGGATCGGCGGGCCGCGCAATTGGGACTACCGCTTTTGCTGGCTGCGCGACGCCACCCTCGCGCTGATCTCCCTCATCGACGCGGGCTACCTCGAGGAGGCGCGGGCCTGGCGCGAATGGCTGCTGCGGGCCGCGGCCGGAAGCCCCTCGCAGACACAGATCATGTACGGCTTGGCCGGCGAGCGGTACCTGGGCGAGCGAGAGCTGGGCTGGCTACCGGGCTACGAGCGCTCGCTCCCCGTGCGTGTCGGCAACGCCGCCCACGCCCAGTTCCAGCTCGACGTCTACGGCGAGGTGGCCGATGCGCTGCACCAGGGGCGGCGCGCGGGGCTCGCCCCGAGCGCGGCAGGCTGGGCGCTGGAGCGGGCGCTGACCGAGCAGGTCGCCGCCGTATGGGACCGGCCAGACGAGGGCATCTGGGAGGTGCGCGGCGACCGCCGGCACTTCGTCCACTCGAAGATCATGGCCTGGGTGGCCCTCGACCGTGCCGTGCGCGGGGTGGAGGAGTTCGGACTGGACGGCCCGGTGGATCGCTGGCGCGCGCTGCGGCGGACTATCCACGAGGAGGTCTGCCGGCGGGGCTTCGACCCGGAGCTGAACAGCTTCGTCCAGTCCTACGGTGCCAAGACGCTCGACGCGAGCCTGCTGCTGATCCCGCAGGTGGGTTTCCTGCCGCCCGGCGACCCGCGCGTGCGCGGCACGGTGGAAGCGGTCGGGCGGCGCCTGATGGCCGATGGGCTGGTGCTGCGCTACGACACGGCCGAAGCGGGGGACGGGCTGCCGCCCGGCGAGGGCGCCTTCCTTGCCTGCAGCTTTTGGTACGCCGACGCGCTGGCCCTGCTCGGCCGCCGCGCCGAGGCGCGGGCGCTGTTCGAGCGCCTGCTTGGGCTGCGCAACGATGTCGGGCTGCTGGCCGAGGAGTACGACCCGCGCGCAGGACGCCAGCTCGGCAACTTCCCGCAGGCCTTCAGCCACCTTGCGCTGGCGAACACCGCGCGCAACCTCTCGGCGTCGGCGCAGCCGGCGGTCCAGCGCTCCGGTGACGGCCGAGGCCGGGACGACGGAGCGCTGACCGGCAGCCGCCGCATGGTCCGCCCAGGAAGGGGGCCGGGATGGCTTGGCTGATCCAGGCGGCCGGCCTGGCGTTGGTGGCGCTCGCGCTAGCCGACATCTTCCTCACCGTCCTCTATGCGCGCAGCGGGGTCGGCTTGCTGACGCTGCGGCTGAACCGGGGCACGTGGCGGCTCTTCCGGTGGGTGGCAGGCCTCGTCCTCGCCAGGCGCAACCGCGTCCTGTCCTTCGCCGGGCCGACCCTTGTGGCGCTCACCGTCGTGGTCTGGGTGGCGCTGCTGACCGTCGGCTTCGCGCTCGTGGTCTGGCCCCGGCTCGGGACCGGCATCCAGGCCAGCAGCGGGCCGACGCCAACCGACTTCGTGACCGCCCTCTACTACAGCGGCTACAACCTCACGACGCTCGGGCTCGGCGACCTCGCACCGCAAACCGCGTTCTTCCGCTTGCTGACGGTGCTAGAGGCCGCGGTCGGCTTCTCGGTGCTCACGCTGAGCCTCACCTATCTCGCCTCCGTCTACGGCGCCCTCGCGCGCCGCAACGCCTTCGCGCTTCTGCTACACCATCAGTCGGGGGGGACGGCCGACGCCGCCGAACTCCTCGAGCGGCTCGGACCGGGCGGCGACTTCACGGGGGCTCGGCAGGAGATTTCCCGGTTTGCAGCCGAACTGCTTGCCCTGCTTGAGGCGCACCACGCCTATCCGGTGCTGCACTACTTCCGGCGGAACGAGCCGGCCTACGCTATGGCGCGCATCGCCCTGACAGCGCTCGACGCGGCAAGCCTCGCCCGCACCGTCCTCGACAAAAAGCGCCACCACGCGTTCGCCGCCTCCGCCGCCGTCGAGGCCCTCTGGGGCGGCGGTCTCCGCCTCCTCCGGGAAACCGCGCGCGACTTCCTGCCTTCCGGGGCCGCCGCCGCGGGCGGCCATTCGGCGCTGGAGACTGATGAGCGCCGTTGGCGCCTCCGCTACGAGGCCGCGATACGGCGGATGGCAGCGACCGGCATCGGAGTTGCTGCCAACGCCGAATCTTACGTCGCGCTGCGGCGCTGGTGGGACGCGCAGGTCCGCGCCTTCGCGACCGACATGGCATACAGCTGGTCGGAGATCGCGCCGCACGAGGACGAGGGCGCCGCACCGGACGAGACGCGGTAGCAGCCTGCCGGAGCTGCTGCCGCCTCCCGGGGGGCTCGTGCCCGTTGCCGCCCGGAGGCGCGATGGGCGGCGGATCCGGTGTCTCCACGACGGGCACGGGTGTCTGTCCCCAAGGGGCGTAGGGGGACCACGCAGGCTGCCGAGAGTGGGCACGGCAGGCTCCTGGCCATTTTGCTGCTGCGCGTCCGTGGGCGACGGCTGCGAATGGATGGTGGCTTTGGGCTGCGGCACGGGTCTACTTCCTGTCTGGTCAGACGGCCGACTTCCAGCGCTCACCCCAGTTGTCAAAAATCCTCAACCGGGGTTCATATATTCGTTGGCAAATCATTTCCTTAGGAAGGCTGATTGTAAGAGGGGCAGAACCTGTGGCGTTCATGCGGTTTGGCAGCGCTCGTGGATCAGGTTCGGTAGATACGGGATGGCGTGCTGACCGGTGATGCCGAGCCGGGCCCCGAGATAGTACCAGAAGCTAAGGCCGAGCCTGGTGCAGGTATTGGCAAGACCGAGGAAGGCGTCACGGCAGTCACGGCCCTAGTTGCTGCGGGTGCCGCCGCTGACCTTGCGCCGGGTGACCTGGGCGCGGATGTCGTTCTCCGATCCATTGGTGTGCAGTGGGATCTCAGGGCGGTCTAGCACGCGCAGCAACTCCGCCCTGTTGGCGTACAGGCGCTCGAGCAATCGGTCGAGCACGACGAAGCCGGTGTTCCGCCTGAACAGCCGGTCGAAACGGGCGCGCAACTCGGCGCGACGGCGCCGACTGGGCTCCCGCCGGTAGGCCTTCAGGGCCGCAGCAGTCCTGTCAGCCGTGGGCCCGGTACCTGGTCATGCGATGTCGGGGATGCGCAGATCCTTTGCTTCATGCCGGTTCGGAGCTATATTTCGGCTATGTCGCTCCGCCTCGCCAGGCTGGTCATCGCTGCCATCACGATTTGCGCCCTCCTCGGTACTGGTCTGGTGCAGAATCTGCCATCCGCGAAGGCGGATGCGACGCGTACAGCCATGACGGCGGATACGACGCAGATGGCCATGAAGGCTGATGCGATGCGTATGGCTATGACGACTGACCAGGGCAGTCGGGACGGTGCCTCCGTGCCGTGTCATGACACCTCGGCGCCTCCGTGCAATGACCAGGTGCCCAACTGTGTGATTGACCTGGGCTGCATCTTCACGGTCGCTCTCCCCGCGTTTCCCACGCGCACGGCCGAGCGTTTGGTCTGGGACCGGATAGCCTACTGGATCATGTCTGGCCTCCCTGAGGGCATCTCGCCCGAACCTTTCATCGGTCCCCCTATCCACTTCGTCTGAGCCGAGCTGCGTGCGCGCCCTCTGAGTGAGCCGCGGCTTACACCCGCCCAACCGTGCACCCATTGCTCTGAGGCCGACCGCCTCGGCACTGCGGCTGCGACCGGAAGCGAGCGGGATTCCTCCGGACGAACCCCGCCGCTCGCCCACGGACGCGGGCGGCCTACGGAATGGGATACACCGATGCTCTCCAATTTCCTGCGCGTTGCAGTGCTAGGCACGAGCACAGCGCTCGCGACCGCTTTCCTTGCTCCCGGCGCCTTCTCCGCCGCCAGCGACTACCGCTTCGAGCTGGCCAATGCCCGGTCCGCCGGGCCAGGCAAGACGGACGTCACCGTCCGTCTCGTCCGCGCGTCGGACGGCAGGCCGGTGCCGGACGCCGTCATCTTCCAGACCAGGGCCGACATGGCGCCCGCGGGCATGCCCACCATGACGGGCAACGTCACCCCGCAGGCGGGTCAGCAGCCGGGCTCCTACCGGTTCCAGGTCGACACGGGCATGGCCGGAAACTGGGCGCTGACCCTGAGCGCCAAGGTCCAGGGTGAGCCGGAGACCGTGCGCGCCACGGTCACCTTCAGCGCGGCGCGATAAGATGCCGCACCAAGCCTGGGGGGGCTCCGCGCCCCCACGGCGTGCCGGGCGCAAGCCTGGCGCGGCCCTCGCGCTCGGCCTGACGCTCGCGCTCCTGACTGGGCCCGGCTACGGCCAGCCCACTTCGGCGCAGCGAACCCCGGGGGGAGCACTCCCCGGGGCCACGCTGGAGAGCGTCCTCGGCATCGCACGCCAACTCAGCCCCGAAATTACCGCCCGCACGCTCGACACCGCGGCTGCCCAAGCGCGGGTGCAGATCGCGGGGGCGTTCCCCGATCCGACGGTCCGGGTGATGTCGGACGAAATGCCCCGAAGCTCGGGGCCTCGGCAGAACATGATGATCTACAGCTTCGAGCAGGAGATCCCGCTCTGGGGCAGGCGCGACCTGCGGCGAGAGGTCGCCCGTGCCGAAGTCGGGCAAATGACGGCGCAGGCCCAGGCCGCAGAGGCCGAGTTGGTTGAGCGGGTCAAGGTCGCTTTCGCCCGGTACTACACGTCCCATCAGGCCGTCCGCCGGGCATCGCAGCAGCGCCGGGCGGTGCAGGGCATCGCTCAGGTCGCTCGCGAACGCTACGCCCAGGGCCGCGGGGAGCAGCAGGAGGTCTTCCGGGCCGAGGTCGAGGCCACGCGCGTAGCGGCCGAGATCCTTCGCCTCGATGCATCGCTCAGGAGCGCGCGGGGCCAGCTGAATGCGCTGCTGAACCGCCCCGCCGCCGCGCCGCTCGCGCCACCCGAACGGCTGCCGCCGCTCCCCGACGCCCGCGCGTTGGAGGTTACACGGTTGGTGGACCGCGCACGGCGTGCCAACCCGGCGCTGGCCGCTGACGCCGCAGCCGTCCAGGGAGCCGAGACCAGCCGGGCTCTGACGGAGAGAAACTGGTACCCGGACGTCACCTTTGGCGCCGCAGCCATCGACCGGGGGAGCTACGGACCGACCGGCTACCAGGCCTGGATCGGCATGAAGGTCCCGCTCCAGTGGGGCCTCCGCGAGGCGCAGCAGCGGGAGGCGAGGGCGCAGGCCGGGGCCGCCCGGGCGCGCCTCGAGGCCCGCGAACAGCAGATCCGGGGCGACCTGGCGGACGCCGTCGCGGGCACCGAGGGAAGTCGCCGGACCCTGGAGCTCATCCGCCGCCAACTCCTGCCGCAGACCGAGGCGCTCGTGCGCTCCGGGGTGGCCGGGTACGGCTTCGGCAGGGTGGATCTCGCTACCATCCTGCGGGCGCAGAACGACCTGACCGAGTCCCGCCTACAGCTTTTGTCCGCCGAGTTCGACGGACAGCGCCAGCGAGCGATGATCGAGCGCCTGGTTGGGGGTGACCTTTGACCGGGCGCCGGATTCTTCTGGCGACAGGAGTTGCCCTTGCAACGGTCACTGCCGGGGCGGGCGGACACTGGCTGGCCACCAGCCATCCGTCCGCGACTGTCTTCGCGCTCGCCGCGGCGCAGACGTCGTCCGCCGGGCGCCAGCCGCTCTATTACCGGGACCCCTCCGGCGGGTCGGACTTCTCCCTGGCGCCTAAGAAGGACGCGCAGGGACGCGATTACATCCCGGTCTACGACGAGGACGAGCAGGCGCCACCCGCGCCCGCATCGGCCTCCGCACCGGGACCGGCGCGGCAGCCGCTCTACTACCAAGACCCGTCCGGCAAGCCCGAGTACTCCGCCGCCTCAAGGAAAACCGCCGACGGGCGCGACTTCGTCCCGGTCTACGAGGACATCGGCGCGCCGTCCCAACCAGCGGCGGCGTCCGCCCCGGCCTCCCCGGGGGGGCGTGGCCGTATCCTCTACTACCGACACCCGATGGGCCTGCCGGACACTTCGCCGGTGCCCAAAAAGGACTCGATGGGCATGGACTACATCCCTGTCTACGAGGATGAGGCAAACCAGCCCGCCGGGACCGTCACCGTCAGCCCCGAACGCGTACAGATGCTCGGCGTCCGCACCGAGGCGGCGACCGAACGAACAATGACCCGCTCCATCCGGGCGGTCGGCACCATCGCCGTCGACGAGCGGCGCCTCGTGGTCGTTGCCCCGCGCTTCGAAGGTTGGATCCAGCGGCTGCTGGTCAACGAGACCGGGCAGCCGGTGCGCCGCGGCCAGCCGTTGTTCGAGGTCTACAGCCCCGATCTGGCGCTCGCTGAGCAGGAGTACGTCATCGCCCGTCGGATGGGCGGGGGCCTGGCCGCAGCCGCCCTGGAGCGGTTGCGCAACTTCGACCTGCCCGCGGACGAGATCGCCCGTCTCCAGCGCACCGGCACAGTTGGCCGCGCGCTGACGCTGACCTCGCCCATGGACGGCGTGGTCCTGGAGAAGGCCGCGCTGCAGGGCATGCGCTTCGCGCCCGGCGAGATGCTCTTCCGCATCGGCGACCTTTCGACCGTCTGGCTGCTCGCCGACGTCTTCGAGCAGGACCTGGGCCTCGTCGGGCCGGGACAGGAGGCCAGCATCGCCATGACGGCCTACCCGGACCGGCGGTTCACCGGGAAGGTCACCTTCGTCTACCCGACGGTGAACGCGGCCACCCGCACGGCCCGGGTGCGGATCGAAATCCCCAACCCGGACGGGCTGCTCAAGCCGGACATGTACGCGACCGTGGAGATCGCGGCCCCCGTCGGCACCGCGCCCACGGTCGCCGTGCCGGACTCCGCGGTGCTCGACAGCGGCACGCGTCAGGTCGTGCTCGTGGAGCGCGCCCCGGGCCGCTACGAGCCTCGCTCGGTTCAACTGGGCCGCCGGGCCGACGGCCAGGTCGAGATCAGGCAAGGAATCAAGGCGGGCGAACGCGTGGTCGTCGGCGCCAACTTCCTCATCGACGCGGAGAGCAACTTGCGGGCCGCACTGCAGTCCTTCGCGGCGCCCCCACCGCCCGCCCCGGGCCAGGAGCAACCCCGATGATCGCCCGTGTCATCCGCTGGTCGGCGGCAAACCCCTTCCTGGTGCTGCTCGCCACGCTGTTCGTCATCGGGACCGGGATCTGGGCGGTGCGCAACACGCCGCTCGACGCCGTCCCGGACCTCTCCGACGTGCAGGTCATCGTCTACACGGACTACCCGGGGCAGGCACCACAGGTGGTGGAGGACCAGGTCACCTATCCTTTGACCACGGCCCTCCTGACGGTCCCGCGGTCGAAGACGGTGCGCGGCTTCTCCTTCTTCGGGTCGTCTTTCGTCTATGTGGTGTTCGAAGACGGCACCGACCTTTACTGGGCCCGCAGCCGAGTGCTCGAATACCTCAGCCAAGCCGCGCGGCGCCTTCCCGAAGGGGTGACGCCATCGCTGGGGCCGGACGCGACCGGCGTGGGCTGGGTCTACCAGTATGTTGTCACCGGGGCGCAGCGGACGCTGGCGGAGCTGCGGTCGATCCAGGACTGGTTCCTGCGCTACCAGCTGGCCCGGGCCGAGGGCGTGGCCGAGGTGGCCAGCGTCGGCGGTTTCGTCCAGCAATACCAGGTCGTCGTCGACCCGCAGCGTCTCCAGGCCTACCGCATTCCCCTCTCACGGGTGACCGAGGCCATCCGGGGCAGCAACCGTGACGTGGGCGGCCGTTCGATCGAGATGTCGGAGACGGAGTACCTTGTCCGCGGGCACGGCTACCTGCGGGGCATCGCGGACATCGAGCAGATCGTCCTGACCATGCAGAACGGCGTGCCCGTGCTGCTGCGCGACGTCGCCCGGGTCGAGCTCGGCCCCGAGGAGCGCCGAGGAATCGCCGAGCTGAACGGCGAGGGCGAGGTGGTCAGCGGCATCGTGCTCCAGCGCGAGGGGCAGAACGCGCTCACCGTCATTGAGAGCGTCAAGCGGCGGATCGCCGAGATCGGGGGCAGCCTTCCAGAAGGGGTGACCGTCTCCTCGGTCTACGACCGCTCGGCTCTGATCGAGCGCGCCATCGAGACCCTGAAGTACACGCTCCTGGAGGAAAGCCTTATTGTCGCTGTGGTCTGCGTTGTCTTCCTTCTGCACGTCCGCAGCGCTCTCGTGGCCATCCTGATGCTGCCGGTCGGTGTGCTCATCGCCATGGCCCTGCTGCACCTGCTGGGGCTGAGCTCGAACATCATGTCCTTGGGTGGCATCGCCATCGCGCTCGGCGCCATGGTCGACGCGGCCATCGTGATGATCGAGAACGCCCACAAGCGGCTCGAGCAGGCGGGGCCGGGGGCGTCCCGCGTCCAAGTGCTGACGGAGGCGGCCGTCGAGGTCGGCCCGGCGCTGTTCTTCAGCTTGGCCATCATCACCGTCTCCTTCCTGCCGGTCTTCACGCTGGAGGACCAGGAGGGCCGCATGTTCCGGCCGCTCGCATTCACCAAGACCTTCGCCATGGCAGCGGGCGCGCTGCTGTCGGTGACCCTGGTGCCGGTGCTGATGGTGCTGTTCATCCGCGGCCGCATCATGCCGGAGCGACGCAACCCAGTGAATCGGCTGCTTATCTGGCTCTACCGGCCCCTGATCGCGGGTGTGCTCCGGGCCAAGACGTTGACCATCCTGGTGGCTCTTCTCGCAGTTGGGGCGACCGCCTGGCCCATGGCGCGGCTCGGCAGCGAGTTCATGCCGACACTGAACGAGGGGACGTTGATGTACATGCCGGTCAGCCTGCCCGGCATGTCAGTCACCAAGGCCGCCGAGCTGCTCCAGACCCAGAACCGAATAATCCGGAGCTTTCCTGAGGTAGCGAGCGTCTACGGCAAGGCGGGCCGCGCGGCGACGGCAACGGACCCGGCACCGACCGAGATGTTCGAGACCATCATCAACCTGAAGCCAGAGGCCGAGTGGCGCGCGGGGGTCACTCTGGACTCGCTCATCGCCGAGATGGACACAGCGCTGCGGATGCCGGGCGTCAGCAACGCCTGGACCATGCCCATCAAGGCCCGCACCGATATGCTCTCGACCGGCATCCGCACGCCGGTCGGCGTCAAGGTCTACGGTCCGGACCTCGCGGGTATCGACCGGCTGTCGCGCGAGGTGGAAACCGCCGTGCGGACGGTGCCCGGCACCACCAGCGCCTTCGCGGAGCGGGTTGAGGGCGGCTACTACCTCGAGGTCGAGCCGGACCGGGCGGCATTGGCGCGCTACGGCCTGACAGTCGGCGACCTCCAGGAAACCATCGCCACGGCGCTCGGCGGCGAGCCGGTCACCACCACGGTCGAGGGCCGCGCCCGCTACACGGTCAACGTCCGCTACCCGCGCGGCCTGCGCAGCGACCCGCAAGGGATCGCGACCCAGGTGCTGGTCCAAAGCATGCAGGGTGCCGCCATTCCCTTAGGCCAGCTGGCGGCCGTCCAGCTGCGGCGGGGCCCACCGACCATCCGGACCGAGAATGCCCAGCTGGTGAACTACGTATACGTTGACATGCACGGCCGCGACGTCGGCGGCTACGTCGCCGACGCGCAGCGGGCCGTCGCTGAGCAGGTGCGAATGCCGCCCGGCTACCACGTCGAGTGGAGCGGCCAGTTCGAGTACATGCAGCGGGCAAAGGCGAAGCTGGCCATCGTTGTACCGGTGACCCTGATCATCATCTTCGTGCTTCTCTACCTGAACTTCGGGGGGCTGACCGACGCGCTCATCGTGATGCTCTCGGTGCCCTTCGCGCTCGTCGGCGGCGTCTGGCTCATGTTTCTGATGCAATTCAACATGAGCGTGGCCGTCGCGGTCGGCTTCATCGCGCTGGCCGGGGTGGCGGCCGAAACCGGCGTCATCATGCTGATCTACCTGGACCACGCACTTGCAGAGGTTCGGGCGCGGTGTCGGGCCGAGGGGCGGACGCTGACGCAGGAGGATCTGCGCCACGCCATTATGGAGGGCGCTGTCGAGCGGGTGCGGCCCAAGATGATGACGGTGACCGCCATCATGGCAGGCCTGCTGCCGATCCTCTGGAGCACCGGCACCGGCTCGGAACTTATGCAGCGCATCGCCGTCCCCATGGTCGGCGGCATGGTGTCCTCGACCGTGCTGACGCTGCTCGTCATCCCGGCGATCTACGGCTTGGTCAAGGGATGGAGCCTGCCCCGGGCAGCGCAGGCGGCTGAGGAGACAAAGGCGTTGCTGGCGGCCGAATGATGGCCGGAATCAGCGGCGAACTAAGAGCCAGAGGAGGTCCGACGCATGATGCACGATGACGGCATGATGGGCGGCATGATGGGCTGGATGATGTGGGGCATGGGGTTGGTATGGCTCCTCCTCATTATCCTTCTGGTCCTCGGTGTCGCCGCCTTGGCGAAATACCTGTTCGCGCGAAAGCACTGACCCGGCAGTGCTGCTGGTGTGTCCAGGGATCTCGGGACCGCCGGGGCGAATTTTCCCGGTGGGCGTGGGCGAGGATCATGGCGTCCAGCGCCGAATCCGGCTCGGCCTTCGCCGGTTTCGGCGCCTACGACGTCGCGACGACGGTGCCGCGCCGGTCAGCCACGCGCTGGGTGCTTCAGACGGGACGGCGCCCCTTGACCTTACCGTCGTGGGAAGCCCCATCTGATCCGGCAGTCGGGAATATCAGGAGACGCGCGCCATGGACGCTCTGACTGCGGAAGCCGGGACTGCCGCGAAGGCCGGGGACGGTGCCGGGGTAGATATCGGCATCGAGGAAATGAGTTGCGCCTCCTGGGTCGGCCGGGTTGAGCAGGCTCTGAAGCGGGTACCCGGCGTCTCCGACGTTTCGGTGAACCTCTCCACGGAGCGGGCGCGCGTCGCCTTCAGTGGGCCGCCGGACACGGCGGCGGTGACCAAGGCTGTTGAGGGGGCGGGGTACGATGTACCCGTGGCCGAGTTTGACCTGAACGTTCGGGGCATGACCTGCGCCAGCTGCTCAGGCCGGGTCGAGAGGGCTCTGAAGCAGGTTCCGGGCGTCGTTGGGGCCGAGGTGAACCCGGCCACCGAGCGGGCCCGCGTCACCACCGCCATGGGCGCCGTCACGGTCGACCAGCTCGCCGCCGCCGTTCGGGACACGGGCTTCGATGCCAGTCCGGTCAAGCAGGTGGGCACCCGGCCTACCTCGCCAACAACGACCGGTTCGGCATTCCCCTCAACGCGGTCTACGGACCGGGTGCCCCACGGGGCATCGTCTTGTCCGAGGTCCTGACCCGCGCGGCGGTGCTGGACGCCCTCCGGCGCGCCTGCGGGGCCGACCTGATGTCAGTCCGGTGAGGAACGTCGGATGGGCATGACCTTGCATGGAAAACGCCGCGGTACATATCGTCTGACCATGGGCATGCCCGTCCTCCGACGCCTGCTGCTGGTCCTAACCGCCCTCGCCTTCGTGCTCGTGACGGCGCTGCCGGGGACCGCTTCGGCAATGCCCATGCCCGGCGGTGCCGTGATGGCCGCAGGCCTCCAACCGTGCGGCGACTGTTCGGCCTGGGCTCCTGCCAGCACCGGCGGCACCAAGATGGTGCCGTGCAGTGCCCTCGTCTGCTCGGGTGCTTTCTTCGGTCTACCGGCTTCGACAGTCCTGGGCATGTCCGTTGCTGTCACAGTCGAGTACGCGGTGGTGGCACCTGCGAGCCAGCGGGGCAGAGCGCTTCCGCCCGACCCCTTCCCACCCAGACCCATCCCCCTCGTCTAACCGTCGCCCGCCCACCGCGGGCGGCGGCCGGAGATTCTTGGGTCCGGCCCTAGCCGGATCCGCTGCCGTGCACCCGCTCTCCTGCGGGCTGTGTCGGCATGACGAGGATGGAAAACATGCGAATCACCACCCCGCCGAGCCTGACGCGGCGGCAACTCTGGAAGGCGGGCGGCGCCCTCGGGCTGGCGAGCACGCTTCCCGGCAGGGCACATGCCGCATCCGCCACCAGCGTGCCTGCTTCCCTACGGCTGACCGCCGCACCCGGCCGCGCATCTATCGTCGGCAATGACCATCCCACCACGGACGTCTGGTCCTACGGAGGCTCGGTCCCCGGGCCCGTGTTCCGGGTCCGACAGGGAGCGAGGTTCCGCGCCACCGTGGAGAACCGCCTCGACGAGAACACGACCGTGCATTGGCACGGCATCCGGCTGCCCAACGCCATGGACGGCGTGCCCGGGCTGACACAGCCGGCGATTAGGCCCGGCGAGAGCTTCGCCTACGAATTCACGCCGCCCGACGCCGGAACCTTTTGGTACCACCCCCACGACAACAGCCTAGTGCAGATGGGCCGCGGACTGGCCGGAGCGCTCATCGTCGAGGAGCGGGAGCCGCCCCGGGTGGATCGCGAGTTGGTTTGGGTCATCCAGGATTGGCGCCTGACGCGCGATGCCCAGGTCGCCCGTGGCTTCGGCAGCCGCATGGAGGTGGCGATGGCGGGCCGCCTCGGCAACACGGTCACCGTCAACGGGCGGGTGCCAGACGCACTCAGCGTCCGTGCGGGGGAGCGCGTGCGGCTCCGCATCATCAACGCGGCCACGGCGCGCATCGTGGCGCTGCGGTTCGAGGGACACCGGCCCGTCGTCGTCGCGTTCGACGGCCAGCCCTGCGAGCCGCACGAGCCTGTGGGCGGGCGACTGCTGCTCGGCCCCGCCATGCGGGCCGACATCATCCTGGACATGGCGGGCGCGCCTGGGCGCCGCTACGCCGTCATCGACGACTTCTACGGCCGCCTCGCCTACGAACTCGCCGCGCTCGCCTATGACGGCTCCGCGCCTCTGCGCGACCATCCGCTGAACGCCCCGGTCCGCCTGCCGCCGAACCCACTTCCCCAGCCGGATCTCGCCGCGGCCGAGCGGCACGAACTCGTGCTCCAGGGCGGGATGATGGGCGGCATGGGCATGATGGGCATGCGCGGGGCGGCATGGGCCATCAACGGCACGTCCATGACCGGCAAGGGAGACACGCACATGCCGCCGCTACTGACCCTCGCGCGCGGCCGGACCTGCGTCCTGTCTCTCCGGAACGAGACCGCTTGGTGGCACCCGATGCACCTGCACGGCCACAGCTTCCGCGTCCTGACCCGGAACGGCACGGCGGTGGCTGGGGCGGAATGGGGCGACACGGTGCTCGTCGAGCCGCGCCAGACCGTGGAGGTCGCCTTCGTCGCCGATAATCCCGGCAATTGGATGCTGCATTGCCACGTCATGGACCACGAAGTCAGCGGCCTGATGGGCGTGCTGCGGGTGGCCTGACCCAACCCGGAAACCGACAAGGAGAGCCAATGATGAGCTCAATTTCCCGCCGCGCCGCCCTCTTGGCGGCCGCCAGCATCCCGCTGCCCGCGCTAGCGGCCGCACCCATGCAGGTCACGCTCTACAAGAGCCCGCAATGCGGCTGCTGTGAGGACTACGCAGCCTACCTCCGGGGGAACGGCTTCGCCGTCGACGTGCGGCCGACCCACGATCTCTGGAAGATGAGCCGCGCCGCTGGCGTCCCCGAGGAACTGGACGGCTGCCACATCGCCACGGTCGACAGCTACGTCGTGGAAGGTCGCGTCCCCGTCGAGGCCATCCGCAAGCTCCTGGCCGAGCGGCCGCCGCTCAAGGCCATAACCCTACCGGGCATGCCGCCCGGCTCGCCGGGGATGACGGGGACCAAGCAGGAGCCCTTCCAGATCCTCGCCGTCGCCCGAGACGGCAGCACCAGTGTCTACGTGACTATTTGAGGAGGCCGCAGATGACGACCCAATCGAACCTTGCCGGAACGCGCGTGCCGTCCAGCGGCATCGGTGACCTCCTCCGCTCGGCATTGCGGGGGCGGCGCGCCCTGGTGTTGCTCGGGCTCGCTGCAATGGCCGCGGGCGTTTCCTGGCAGTGGACCTGGCTCACCGCGATCGGCGTTGCCCCGATCCTGGTCAGTGTGGCGCCGTGCGCCGTCATGTGCGCCCTGGGACTGTGCATGACCGGAAAGTCGGGCAGGTCGTGCCATGCAAGGGAACCCCAGGTGGAAGCGGGTTCGACCGCGTCCACTCCGAAGGCATCGGACCGGCCGCGTGAGGTCGAGGCGGCCGAAAGCTAAGGAGATATGGCGCTGACAAGGATCTCAGATCACCTGCTCAGCGCCTTCTCTGCTGGGAGCCGCCGCGCATGTTGTCCCGGCTCGTGATTCTTCTGGAGGTAAGTGGTGAGGCGACCAGACAAGGAACGATGGCGGCAGCGAAGACTGCTGGTCGCCGCGGCCATCACTCTGTCCGCGGCGGTTGGCAGCGTGACCTTGCTCACATGGCTCGGCAGATCTGGCCCAGGATCCAATGCGATTAATTCCAGCGATCCCGCGCAGGTCGCCCTCGGCCGCCGCATCTACGCCGAGCAGTGCGCGCAGTGCCACGGCGCGAATCTTGAAGGCCAGCCAAACTGGCGGTCGCGCAGGCCCGATGGAAGGCTGCCGGCGCCCCCGCATGACGCCTTAGGCCATACTTGGCACCACGCGGACGAGACGCTGTTCCGGATCGTCCGGGAGGGTACCCCCGCTGTCGTCGTCGGCGGCTACGAGAGCGACATGCCAGGCTTTGGAAACCTCCTTTCGGACGCCGAAATCCGTGCCGTCCTCTCATTCATTAAGAGCACGTGGCCGGATCGCGAGCGCAGCTTGCAGGAGCGGCAAAGCCGCATCCAGAGAGACGCAGGCAATCAGGGTGGCCAGGAGAATAGTGTGGTCCATGGGCAAGGGTGTTCAGGCTCTCTCGCCCACAAGCAAGTCCCCATGGGAATCGGCTGAGGGCCGCGGCCGATCATTTCTCAGAGCGACTGGTAAACTCAGACTCCGACGGATTCTGCTTGTGGCGACGCGGCGGCGTCTGATTCGATGTCCGGCATGGCTGGTGCAGTGCTGAGCCCTGCGGACCGCGCGTATTTCCTGGCGATGCTGCGGCGCCAGACGAACAGCGCCGTGCATCGCCGGATGAACGCGCTGTTGCCGCTCGACGATGGCTGGACGGCAGGGCGAGTGGCAGAGGCGCTGTTCATCGAGGCGGAGACGGTGCGTGAGCACAGCCGGCTCTACACCGCGGACGGCCGCGCGGGGGTCGAGCGTCTGGCTTATGCCGGGCACGCGCCGCTGCTGACGGAGGCGCAGAATGCGGCGCTGGTGGCCGAGTTGTCGGCGCGGCTCTACATGACGGCCAAGGCGGTCTGCGGCTTCGTGGCCGACCGCTTCGGGGTGGCCTACACGCCACACGCGATGGCCAAGCTGCTGGGCCGAATGGGCTTCGTCTGGAAGCGGCCGAAATGCATCCCGGCCGAGGCCGAGGCCGATGCCGCCGCGCAACGCGCCTTTCTGGAGACCACGCTGGCGCCCCTGATGGCGGCCGCCGAGGCCGATCCGGCGCGGCCGCTCTACTTCGTGGACGCGACGCATCCCGCCTACGACGCCCATCCCGCCTGCGGCTGGATCCGCCGCGGCGAGACGCGGACGCTGAAGAGCAACCACGGCCGCGTCAACGTGACCATGAACGGCGCGCTTAGTTGGCCCGGCCGCGAGGTGGTGACCCGCGAGGCGGACCGGATCACCGGTGCCGAGATGATCGCGCTCTTCCAGGACCTGGCGGCACGGCATCCGCAGGCCGAGGCGATCAGCGCCGTGGTCGACAACGCCACCTACAACCGCGCCGCCAGCGTCCGAGAATGGCTGGCAGCCGAGGGGGTGCCGCGTCAGGCTGGTCTACCTGCCGCCCTACGCTCCCAACCTCAATCTGATCGAGCGGCTGTGATGGTTCTTCAAGAAAAAGACGCTGTGGAATGCTCACTTCCCCACGCTTGCCGACTTCAAGACCGGCATCCGCAACTTCTTCAGCAACCTGACGCAGTGGAAGGCCGCCCTCGCCTCCCTCATCACCAACCGATTCCACCTCATCGGGGTGTAGCCAAGGCAGATTCCAACCGTGACGAGGTTTATCAGGAATGACCGAACCTGATTCGACTTCGGGCGGGCACTGCCGGTCGCATGGAAATCCGAAGCCGCGCAAGTGTTGACAAGGGAGAGGGCCGCTCAGCGGCGCCGAGGTCCGGGCGTCGCACCTGCCCCACCCCTTTCACTGGTGATCACGCGATTGACGACCCAGTCTGGTTGGCCCTGAGGTGGCCTCGGCGGAGTTGGATGACGCGGCCGCCACGGATCTTCCCGGTGATGGCGTTCCAGCCAACCGCACTGAGCGACCCGGTGGGCGCGTGGCCCGCTGGGGCACTAACGGCCTGAGGGTGGCGGCAGGTCGGCGACCGTCAGGCAAGCGGGCCCGCCGATGCATGCCCACGGACCGCAGCCAGGATAGGGGCCGGGCCACAGACCGGCACCGGCGGGCATTCAGCCCTCGTCCTGCGGGCTGGCCGAGGTCATCTCGGCGACCGCCCAGAACACCAGGACCATTACGACGATCTCCCAGCCGATTGAGGCCGCGAGGCGCTCCCCTGATCCAGGGGCGTTCGCCGCCGGGGCAGGCGTCAGCCGGAGCTTGTGCCAAGCCGCCAAGCCGAGCAGGACGCCGACGAGCGCCACCTTCGTCAGCAGAGCCCAGCCGTAAGCCGTGGTCACCAGCACTTCCAGGCGCCCGACCAGGAGCCACGCCAGCACCACCCCCGCGAGGACGAGGCCGCCCACGGCCCAAATGGCGACTCGTGTCCACCCCTCGACCATCCGAGCCGCCGCCGGGCCGCCACGCCTCGAGGCCAGTGCAAGCGGCCACAGGCTTCCAGCCCAGAAGGCAACCGCCAGGAGGTGGATCACCAGAGCGGCCGCGAGCAGCAGCCGTGGCTGGTGCTGCGTGGTGTGGCCGACGCCAGTGAAGCTGACGGCAACAGCCAAGATCCCTGCTGCCCCAACCACGATGGCGGCACGCCCGATCCAGGCAGCCAAGGCCACTGCGATCAAGCCTGCCCATGCGATCACGACGGAGACGCCGGGACGGGACGTCAGCATCATGTCCCAGACTTCTGTGTCGAGCGGGTCCCCATCTGACGCCAAGGCCACCTGGGCCGCCAACCAAGCGGGGCTGGAGGCCAGCCCCACCGCCACCATTGCCAGCGTCACGCGGCGGCAGGCTGCGGCGTCCCGCGGCTCCTGCAGTCGCCCGAAGCCGAAAGCGAAGATGCCCAACCCCGCCGCCCCGAGGCACGCCACGTAGCAGACGATACGCAGCGCCGCGGAGATCCCCCGGAGCCACTCCGGCTCCGGCCGCAGCAGCTCCAGGATCACCGGGTGGCGTTCACGGCGAAGCGCACCGCCCCACTCATGACGTGTCCGTCGTCGCCCATGGCGCGCCACTCAAGGCGGTAAGCGCTCGGCGGAAGCGTTGCGGTCGCCCGACTGGAAGCCGCACGCCCACCTTCACGACGCACCTAATGCTTGACGAGCGCAATCGTGCGGTCGACCTGTTGCCGAACCGGCAGGCGGACACCCTTGCGGCGTGGCTGCGCCAACACCCGGGCGTGGAGATCGTGGCGCGGGACCGGGCAGGCACCTACGCGGACGGGGTCGGGCAGGGCGCGCCCGGTGCAATCCAGGCGGCGGATCGCTGGCACCTGCTGCGCAACCTCGGCGATGCTGTCCGGACCCTCATTGAGCGGCACGGCAGCGCCACCCGCCGGGCGGCACAGCGGACCGCCGCCTGGATTGCACCGGGCGCGCCGCCGCCCCCGGCTCGCCCACCGAACGCGGCGCAGCGGGCGAGCCGGGCCTCACTCGATCGCCGTCATGCGCGCTACGAAGCGGCGGCGGATCTGCACGGCAGGGCATGTCGATCAGCCGCATCAAGATGATCAAGCGAACCATGTAAGGCCGAGCAGGCTCCGATCTCCTCCGCGCCCGCGTCCTCCATGCAGCGTGAGACCGCAACGACAGCACGGAAAGTGCGGGAGAACCTAATTTCTGCTGGCCTAGACAAGCACCGCGTGCAGTGTGCTCGGCGCTCGGTAGATGGGGACTGCCTTTTGGCAGTGGGACCGCGACAGCGGGCGGCCCGTCCCGCGAAATCCCGTCAGGACACGGTAAACTGTCCCATCATGCCGTTATCCTCGTGCTCGAGGACATGGCAGTGGTACATGAACGGCGCCGTCGAGGCTGGCTGGTCGAATCGAATCAGGAGTTCGACCGGCTCTTTCACCAGAACCGTATCTCTGGCTCCCTGATCGAGCAGGTCGGGCCTTCCGCCATCCCGACGCAGCACATCGAAATGCACACCATGGATGTGGATGGGGTGCTTCATCATCTGGCCTGAGACTTCCCAGATTTCCACGTTGCCAAGCCTCACCCGTTCGTCGACGCGGCCCATGTCGAACGGCTTGCCGTTGATCGTCAGGGCCATTCCGCCGCTAGCTCCCATCATGCCACCCATCCCCATGTTCAGAACCAGGCGGCGGCGCCGAACGGCCTTGGCGGGATCGGGACGAACACGCGGGACGAGGAAATCCGGTGCGGAGGTCCTGGCGCCGGAGTTGGCCATCGCCCGGGGCGCAAACCGCAGCACCGTCATTGTTGAGGTGGAACCCGCCGCGCCGGACCGGCCGCCCATCATCCCGGTGCTTCCCATCATGCCCATCATCGACGCATTGGCATCCGGGCCGGTCACCAAAGAGACCGTCCTGCCGTCGGCGAAATCCACGAGGATCTCGGCCCGTCGCCCGGGCGCCAAGGTGAGGCTTCGCAGTGCCACCGACCGTTCCAGCAGGCCGCCCTCGGTGCCTATCCAGTGGAAGCCGCGCCCGTCGCTGAAGGAAAGGTCGTAGATGCGGGCGTTGGAGCCGTTGACCAGGCGCAGCCTGACCAGGCGGTTCGGCACCGCGGCCAGGGGATTGGCCGCACCGTTCACCAGAATGGTGTCGCCCCGCCGGCCCTGCATGGCGGTCATCATCCCCGCAGGCATCACCAACCGCCCATCCTGGAACTGGCGGTCCTGGATCAGCAGCGGCAGGTCATCGACGCCGTAGTCAGACGGCAGCCCCAGGCCCTGCTCCTCCTGGTCGGTCACGATCAGCATCCCGGCCAAGCCGGAATAGACCTGCTCTGCCGTCAGGCCATGGACATGCGAATGATAGAGCAGCGTCGCCGCCGGTTGGCGGATCGGCAGGTTCGGGCGCCAAGTGGTACCGGGCGGGATCAGCTGGTGCGGACCGCCGTCCAACTCGCCGGGAACCAGCAGCCCGTGCCAATGCACCGTCGTGTCGGCCGACAGCCTGTTGGTGACGGCGACCTTCACCTCGTCGCCGCGGTGGACCCTGAGCGTTGGCCCGAGATAGCTGCCGTTGTACCCAAGCGTGTCGCTTGGCCGGCCTGGATAGAAGGAGGTCTTCCCGGCCTGGGCGCTCAGAGCGATGACCTGTCCCTGCTGGCGGGCGTCGAGCAAGGTCGGGATCGGGAGCGGACGGTCGGTTTCCGCAGCGCTGGCGGGAGTGGCAAACTGGCGCGAGCAGGTTGCGGAAAGCAGCAGCCCGCCGCCTACGAGCAGGGAGCGCCGGTCAAGCTTGGGCATCTCAGATCCGCTCCAGCGCGCTTTGGAGCTTTCCGGCGACCGCGGCGGCCTTTTGGGTGAGGCCAGGATTCTCGATCGCTTGCATCGAGGCGACCGGATCAATGGCCGCGATCTCGACGCGCCCTTCGGAGCGTTCCTGAACGACGACGTTGCACGGCAACATCGTGCCGACCTTGTCCTCCACCTGCAGCGCCTCGTGGGCCACTGCCGGATTGCAGGCGCCCAGGATGGGGTAGGGCCGGAAATCGACGCCGATCTTCGACTTGAAGGTCTTCTGCACGTCCATTTCCGGGATGACGCCGAAGCCCTCCAGCTTCAGCGCTTCACGCGTGCGGGCGACGGCATCTTCGAACCGCGCATCGACCGCCTTGGAAAAGTAGTAGCTCATGGCTGTCTCCTTTTATGAAACAAAAAGCGTGCCCACACTGCGGTAGAGCATGTACGCGGCAACGGCGAAGATGACGCCCGCGAAGACGCGGGTGAGCATCCCCTTCCGGCCCGCCAAGCGGACCGCCAGGCGCATGCCAAGCGTCCCACCGGCCACCCCACCGACGATGAACATGCCGGCCACCGGCCAATCGACGAGCCCGGAGGCCGCGTAGTTCACGGCGGTGGCGGTGCCGAAGGCTCCGACCGACAGCAGGGATGAACCCACGGCGTTCAGGATCGCCATGCCGCTGCCGAGCATGATGCCGGGCACGATCAGGAACCCGCCGCCGATGCCGAAGAAGCCGGAGAGCAGGCCGGTCAGGAAGCCAATCCCCGCCAGCCGAAGGCCGATGGCCGGCGTGATGCGCACAGACGGATCGCCCTCGCCGCCGCGCCGCAGCAGCATCGCCACGCCGACCGCGATCATCACCAGGGCAAACAGCAGCAGCAGCCAGTCACCCTGGACCGCCTTGCCGATGGTCGATCCCAGGAGCGCACCAAGCACGCCCGCGACAGCGAATACGGCCGCGCAGGGCCACTTCACCGTGCCATTGCGCGCATGCTGCGCCAGGTTGGCGAAGGCGTTGGCGGCGACCGCCAGAGCACTGGTCCCGATAGCCATGTGCGCGTTCGGCAGGCCGACGACATAGAGCAGCAGCGGCACCGCCAGGATCGAGCCGCCGCCGCCGATCAGCCCGAGCGCGAAGCCAACGACGGAGCCGGACAGCACGGAAAACCCAGCCTGCAAGAGCGAGAGGTCCATCATAGGTTCAACCTGCTCCCGCTTCAGCGCCCGGTGCTCGGGGCCGGCGAGGCTGGCGCGCCGGCTCGTGACCGCAGGCGGCCCATCAACTCAAACGCCGCCATGGCCACGAGCATCGCGATGACGAAGATCGCCACCGGCCGGAAGGCGAGCCCCAGGCCCGCCAGCGCCGGGCCGGGACAGAGCCCGACCAGACCCCAGCCGATGCCGAAGATCGCCGCGCCGACGATCAGGCGCGGGTCAATGTCGCGCGCGGTCGGCAGGCTGAAGGTTTCGGCGAAGAGCGGTGCGGACCGCTGGCCGAGGATGAGCCGGAAGCCGATGGCGGCTGTTCCCGTCGCGCCGACTAGAACCAGGGCAAGGCTCGGGTCCCAGTTTCCGGCGATATCGAGGAAGCCCAGCACCTTGGCCGGATCGACCATCCGCGAGAGCGTCAGGCCCAGGCCAAACAGCGTTCCGGCCGCAAGAGCGGCGATGGTCTGGCGCATCTCAGCCCCCCATCACATGGCGGGTGACGAACACGGTAACCATCCCGGCGGTCAGAAACACGCCCGTCGCCACGAAGGAGCGTGGTGACAGACGGGCGATGCCGGCGACGCCATGCCCGCTGGTGCAGCCGCTGCCGAGCCGCGCGCCGAAGCCGACCAGCAGGCCGGCGACGATGAGCAGCCCGGTCGATGAGGTCACCGCAATCGGCGGCACCCCTCCGGCCACGGCCGCATAGAGCAGCGGCGCGGCGATCAGGCCCAGGATGAAGGCCAGCCGCCATCCAGCATCGCGCACCCTGGACGCAAGCAGCCCGCCCACGACGCCGCTGACGCCGGCGATGCGGCCGTTCGTCAGCAGCAGCACCACCACCGACAGCCCGATCAGGACGCCGCCGAAGAAGGCGGAAACGGGAGTGAAATTCTCCATGGATACGGCTCAGCTTTTGGGGTTGCGGATGGCCGCGCATCCGGTTTCCTGGAAGTGGTTGAGCGGAATCTTCAGGTAGGAGACCCCGTTCGCCTCGGGCTCGGGCAAGCGGCCACCACGAATATTGATCTGCAATGCATCCAGCAGCAGGCCGGGGAAGGCCAGCGTCCGGTCGCGCTCCTGGCGCATCCGCAGGAACTCGTCCTCGCCCACGCCGTCATGGACGTGGATGTTGTGCTGGCGCTGTTCGGCCACGGTCGCTTCCCACTGCGGCGCGCGCCCGCCCGGCTGGTAGTCGTGGCCGGTGAAGAGGCGGGTTTCCGGCGGCAACGACAGGATGCGGCGGATGCTGCGGTAGAGTGCGCGGGCGTCACCGCCGGGGAAATCGGCCCGCGCCGTGCCACTGTCGGGCACGAACAGCGTGTCGTGGATGAAGGCGGCGTCGCCGATGACGTAGGTGATCGAGGCCGCCGTGTGGCCGGGCGAGAAGATGACCTCCGCCTCCAGCTCGCCGACGCGGAAGCGGTCGCCGTCCTTGAACAGGCGGTCCCACTGCGAGCCATCGGCCGGAAAATCGGGGAGGTGGTAAATCTCCTTCCAGATTTTCTGTACGGTGATGACATGCTCGCCAATGGCCGTCGGCGCGCCGAACACCTCCTTAAGGTAGGGCGCGGCGGAGAAGTGGTCGGCGTGCGGATGGGTGTCGAGAATCCACTCCACCGTCAGCCCCTGCTCGCGCACGAACGCCACCATCCGATCGGCAAGCTGCGTGTGGGTGCCCCGGCAGGCGCGGTCGAAGTCGAGCACCGGGTCGATCAGCGCGCAGCGCCGGGTCGCGGGGTCCGCGACCACGTAGGCGATGCTGTTGGTCTCCCCGTGGTAGAAGCCGGTCACTGCCGGACGATGGTCAGCCATGGTCACCTCCTTGCATGGGCATTCCGCCGCTGGGGCGGGGTTGGGCCGTTAATCGCGTGTCGCTTCACGCATCCGTCGTCGTGCCGTCCGCTGGCGGGGTGCCATCGGTGGCCAGGGCGGGTGCCGCGTCCCTGGCGCAGAACAGCTCGTAGAGCAGGCCGATCAGCCGCTCCGCCGGCTCGCTGCCCAGGCGGTAGTAGACGGTCCGCGACACGCGGCGGGTCATCACCAGCCCATCCGCGCGCAGCCGGGTCAGGTGCTGCGACAGATGCGGCTGGCGCATCTCCAGCAGTCGCTCCAGCTCCCCGACCGATTTTTCGCCCTCGGCCAGGGAACACAGGATCAGCAGCCGGTGCTCGTTGCAGAGGGACTTCAGGAACCGTCCCGCCTCGCCCGCCCGGCCGCGCATCTCCGATACATTCATGGTTGATAATCTATGAAGACAGAATATGTCTTCAAGGCCACCACAGCTAGGAAAGCTCACATGGCTAAGAGGATCAGGATCAACGACAGCCTGACGGTCGATACTGGCCAACCGACCCGGGAGGAGCTGGAACGCCTCCCCCGGGAGGGCTTCAAGGCCGTGGTCAACCTGCGGACAGCCGGGGAGCAGAACCAACCTCTCCCGCCGGATGCGGAGGGTGAGGTAGCCCGCAAAGCGGGCCTCGACTACGCCCACATCCCGGTCGCCCCCTCCGGACCGCAGCCCGAGCAGGTGGACCTGTTCCGGTCGCAGCTGTCCGAACTACCTGGACCGGTTCTTCTGCATTGCGCCTCGGGGAAGCGGTCAGGCGTTCTCGGCATCCTTGTGCTTGCGGCTCAGGAAGGACTGTCCGGCGAGGACGCCCTCGCCAGGGCGCGGGAACTCGGATTTGACTGGAGCAGCCCCGCCCTCGAAGACTTCGTGAGACGCTACCTGCAACACGAGTAGGCAGACCCACGAGCCTAGGCTTGGGCCAGACGGCAACGACTATCCTGGGAGGTGCCGCATTGCCTCGTCTGATTCGCTCCCAAGGTGGGGGTCATTGCCTCATCTGAGATGCTCCCGAGCGGCGATAGGCCGCGGAGGGAGCGATGAGGCGGGTGAGCATCATGACGTGGGATGAGCTGGTGGCGGCGGTGGCCGGCCGGTGTGCGGGCTCCGGGCGGGCGGAGAGCGGCCGGATCCTCGACGAGTTCGTCGCGATCACGGGGCACCACCGCAAGCACGCAGCGCGGCTACTGCGGGGTGGCGGGGCGGCGTCGCCCTCGGGGCAGCGGTCGCCGCGGCGGGTCGGCGGGCCGGTCCGCGAACTCGACCAGCCGCGCCTGTGCCGCCCGGATCTGCGCCAGCAGCCGCACCGGGTCGAGCCGCGCCACCATTGCCGTCACCCGGCTGCGCACCTCCTCCGGCACCCGTGCGTCCGCCAGCAACCGCTGGCATGGCGTCGCCGGCGCGTGATAACGCTTCCTCACCAACGCCCCGTCCCGCTCCTTCTCGGCCAGCTTGAACGACGGCTGGAAGAAGTTCACGAACAGCCACAGCGAGCGGTAGAGATCCGCCAGTGCTGCCGCGGCCTCGAGCCCCTCCAGCCGCCGATAACCTACAAACCGCCGCACCACGGCCCCGTTCTTCTGCTCCACGTGGGCCTGGTCATTCTTGCGGTATGGCCTGCAGCGCGTGAACTCCACCTTGGCGCCTTCGCAATAAGCCTTCACCGTCTCGTTCATAAAGACGCTGTCGTTGTCCGTGTCGAACCCCAACAGCGGGAACGGCAGCACCTTCCGCACCTCGCCCAGCACCTCGGTCATGAGCACCTGCTCCCGCACCAGCAGCGGCGCGCACTCCGTCCAGCCGGTCGCGATGTCCGTCAGCACCAGCGTCTGCACGTAGCTCCCCCGCGACGTCGGACCGCTATGCGCCACCAGATCGGCCTCCACGAAGCCCGGTGCCGGGTCGCCCCAGTCCGAGAAGGTCCGCACCGGCACCCTCCGCCGCACCGCCGCCGAGGGCGGGGATCGACTGCGCCGCCGTCCTACGGCTTTCTCCCTCACACCCGCCAATGCACGGTCGACCGTCGCCGCACTCATCGCGAGCAGCCCGATCCTGACCTCCGGCGCGAGCTGGAGATGCCCGTGCCGCTCCATCGCCTCGACCAGCCCAGGCAGCAGCACCCGTAGCCGCTTGCCGCAGATCCGGTCCGACGCCTCCCACAGCACAGAGGTGGCCCAGGGAATCTGAACAGGTTAGATGAGTGGAGTTTCTGCCTGACGGCGGCCAGGATGGCCGCAGCTTAGGAGAGACGATGAGCAAGCGACCTCGGCGGAACCATTCCCCGGCCTTCAAGGCGAAGGTGGCGCTGGCTGCCGTGAAGGGTGAGAAGACGCTGGCCGAGCTGGCCCAGCAGTTTGACGTGCACCCGAACCAGATCACGACCTGGAAGGCCCAGCTCCTGGAGGGAGCTGCCGGGGTGTTTGGTTCCGAGACGCGACCGGACCCGGCCACGCCGGCGGTGGACGTCAAGACACTTCACGCCAAGATTGGCGAGTTGACGCTCAGCAATGATTTTTTGTCCGGCGCGCTCAGCAAAGCCGGCCCGCTGAGCGCAAAGCGATGATCGACCGCGAGCACGCCCTTCCCATTACCAGGCAGGCGAGCCTCCTTGGGATCAGCCGGGGCAGCGTCTACGACCTGCCACAACCGGTGCCGGCGGCCGATCTTGCGGTGATGCGCCGGATGGATGAGCTGCACCTGGAGTTCCCTTTCGCGGGTAGCCGGATGCTGCGAGATCTCCTGAACAAGGAAAGCGTCGAGATTGGCCGATGCCATGTTGCGACGCTGATGAAGCGCATGGGCATCGAGGCGATCTACCGCAAGCCGAACACGTCAAAGCCGGCGCCGGGCCACAAGATCTACCCGTATCTGCTGCGCGGGATGAGGATCGAGCGCCCGAACCAGGTCTGGGCCATGGACATCACCGACGTGCCCATGGCTCGCGGCTTCGTCTATCTCGCCGCCGTGCCGTGCCGCGCGCCGATCAGGATGAGAATGCGTATTGCCTCATCCAGGACTGCTCCCGAGCGGGCGTCCGTTGCCTCATCCGATTGCTCCCGGGGCCGAGCCACTGCCTCACTTCCGATTGGCCGTTGCCGCACGCCCTGCTCCCGTTGCCTCGTCGCCTCGCTCCCGTGCGCCCGTGTCACCGTCCCCGCCGAATACCATCTGCCGTGCCAGCTCCGCCCTCCAGGTCTTCACCCGCCTCTGCAAGGTCCGCAGCAATTTCGTCGCTTGCCGCAGATCCGGTCGGACGCCTCCCAGAGCACGGTCAGGGCCTCCCGGACGGCGTCATCGTAGACCCGCCGCGACCGACTTTGCCCTGGCCGCGCCGGTCCTCCCCGCAGCAGCCGCCCAGCATGTTTCCGATGATGGCCCGTGATCGCCACGAACTCATCCAGGATCAGGCCCCGCTCCGCCCGGCCCGAGCCGGCGTACCGGGCCGCCACCGCCGCCACCAACTCGTCACGCGTCGCCATGCTCACCCGCCTCATCCTCGCCTCCGCAGCTCGTCGCCGCTCGGGAGCATCTCAGATGAGGCAACAGTCCTGCGCTGGGGTACAATTCAGGTGAGGCAATGCGCGCCCGCATCCAGATTGTCGCGCCATAACGGCGCCCGTGCCGCATTGCCGACGTTGTTCAAAGGAGAAAACCGGCTCGG
Organism: Roseomonas chloroacetimidivorans; assembly: GCF_049629625.1. Classification (NCBI taxonomy): domain Bacteria; kingdom Pseudomonadati; phylum Pseudomonadota; class Alphaproteobacteria; order Acetobacterales; family Roseomonadaceae; genus Roseomonas; species Roseomonas chloroacetimidivorans. The sequence continues at coordinate 37,682 of NZ_JBNBZS010000036.1, forward strand.
CGGGTGGCTACGAGGTCTCGCCGCCCGAGCGCATGTCAACACCGTGGTGGTGGCACTCGCGGCCAAGCTGGCACGGATCATCTGCGCGGTCCTGCGGAGTGGGCAGCGGTTCGAGATGAGGGCAGCGGCAGTGTCGTAGCCCGAGGATCAGCCGTTCGCGCTCACCCGGCGCGGGCGGCTGGATGAGGTCTGCGGGTGGTGGAAGCGAGATGGCCTGACAGTCGACCGGCGTTCCCGATACCTGGCGCAAAAAATGGCGCTCTGACGCCGTTAGTTGTTGATTGCCACTGAGATCTGACCCGGTTTGGGGTGAAGTTGCCACTGAGAGTTGACCCATGTTCGGACGCTAGCCTCGGCCTTTCAGGCGGGGGCGGCGGGAGTGTTGGACATGGCGTTATTGAGCGTTATCCGGCGCTGGCATTTCCGGGAGCACCTGTCGATCCGCTTGATAGCTCGCCGGACCGGCCTGTCGCGGAACACCATCCGTAAGTACCTGCGGGCCGAGGCGGTGGAGCCTGTTTTCAGGACCCCTGATCGCCCCAGCAAGCTGGATCCCTTTGCTGAGCGGCTGGCAGTCTGGCTGCGGGCGGATGCCCGCAGGCCGCGCAAACAGAAACGCACGGCCCGGCAGTTCCACGCGGAGTTGGTCGGGCTCGGCTATGATGGCTCATACCGACGTGTCGCGGCCTTTGTGCGGGCGTGGCAGGACGACTGGCTCCGCCAGCAGCAGACCACCGGCCGCGGCGTCTTCGTGCCTTTGATTTTCGGTCCGGGTGAGGCGTTCCAGTTCGACTGGAGCGAGGAGCACGCCCTCCTCGGTGGCGAGCGCACCAAGCTGCAGGTTGCTCATCTCAAGCTCTGCCACAGCCGAGCTTTCCTGGTGCGGGCCTACCTGCTGCAGACGCACGAGATGCTGTTCGACGCCCACAACCATGGCTTTCGTGTGCTGGGTGGCGTGCCGCGGCGGGGCATCTACGACAACATGCGCACTGCCGTGGACCGGATCGGCCCGAGCCGTGAGCGGCAGGTCAATGCCCGCTTCCTGGCCATGGCGAGCCACTATCTGTTCGAGCCCGAGTTCTGCAATCCAGCATCGGGTTGGGAGAAAGGTCAGGTCGAGAAAAACGTTCAGGACGCGCGGCACCGGCTGTGGCAGCCCATGCCCCAGCTCGCTAGCCTGGAGGCGCTGAACGCCTGGCTGGAACAACGATGCCTCACCCTCTGGGAGGAAATCCCGCACGGGACCGAGCCCGGCAGTATCGCGGCCGTCTGGCGGCAGGAGGTGGGCTGCCTGATGCCGGTTCCGCGGTTCTTCGACGGCTTCGTGGATGAGACCAAGCGGGTCTCGCCGACCTGCCTCGTGCACTTTGACCGCAATCGCTACAGCGTGCCCGCCTCCTTCGCCAACCGCCCGGTCAGCCTGCGGGTTTATCCCGACCGCATCGTGGTGGTAGCCGAGGGCGCTGTCCTCTGCGAGCACCGGCGGGTCATTGAGCGGTCGCATCACGGGCAGGGACGGACGATCTATGACTGGCGCCACTACCTGGCCGTGATCCAGCGCAAGCCCGGCGCCCTACGCAACGGCGCGCCTTTCGCCGAGCTGCCCGAGGCCTTCCGGCAACTTCAGCGCCACCTGCACGGCCGGTCCGGCGGCGACCGGGAGATGGTCGAGATCCTCTCCCTGGTCCTCCAGCACGATGAGCAGGCCGTGCTCGTCGCCGTGGAGATGGCCTTGCAGGACGGCGTCTCCACCAAGACCCACATCCTGAACCTGCTGCACCGGCTCACCGATGGAGCAACCTCTCAGGTGCCGCCGATCGAGGCGCCCCAGGCCCTGGTGCTGGCGCAGGAGCCCAAGGCCAACGTCGCCCGCTATGACAGCCTGCGCCCGAGGCAGGGAGGCCGTCATGCGTCATGACCCGGCGGCGGCCGCCATCACCATCATGCTGCGCAGCCTCAAGATGCACGGCATGGCGCAGGCCGCGGCCGAACTGACCGAGCAGGGCGCGCCCGCCTTCCAGAGTGCGCTCCCCATCCTGTCGCAGCTGCTCAAGGCGGAGATCGCCGAACGGGAGGTCCGTTCCATCGCCTACCAGCTCAAGGCCGCACGGTTCCCGACCTACAAGGACCTGGCGGGCTTTGACTTTGCCAGCAGCCAGATCAACGAAGCCCTGGTCCGCCAGCTTCATACCGGTGCCTTCATGGAGAAAGCCGATAACATCGTGCTGGTCGGTGGGCCCGGCACAGGAAAGACCCACATCGCCACCGCGCTCGGCGTCCAGGCCGTCGAGCACCACCGCAAGCGCGTGCGGTTCTTCTCCACGGTGGAACTGGTCAATATCCTCGAGCAGGAGAAAGCGGCGGGTAGGACCGGGCAGGTCGCCGCCCGCCTGCTCCACGCCGACCTGCTGATCCTCGACGAGCTGGGATACCTGCCGTTCAGCCCCTCAGGGGGTGCCCTGCTGTTTCACCTGCTCAGTAAGCTCTACGAGCAGACCAGCGTCGTCATCACCACTAATCTCAGCTTCAGTGAGTGGGCGGCGATCTTCGGAGATGCCAAGATGACCACCGCTCTCCTCGACCGGCTCACCCACCATTGCCACATCCTGGAGACCGGAAACGACAGCTTCCGCTTCAGGAACAGCTCCGCAACCCAAGCCCAGCGTGAAAGGAAGTCACCGCCAAACTGACGGGATCCGAAAACCCCGCACACATCCACAACCCGGGTCAGATCCTCGTGGCAACCCCGGGTCAGATCTCAGTGGCAATCAACAGCCATAGGGCTCGTGCAGATCGCGACCTATGGCCTGTAGTCGATGAACTCCAGCGTGGTGGACACGCTCAAGCGGCGCAATCGCAGTGATCTTCCCCTGCTCGGATGCCACGAAGATCATCGGCGTTCGGTCTCGTAGATTCATCCCGAGGCAGGCAGAGAAGAACTCGTGGCGGAGCAGAGGGGAACGCGAGCACGCTGCGAGCTGGTTCCACTCGCTCTGCAGGGACTCGAACTCGCTAACTGTGTCAATCACTCTGATGGTCATTAAGCCCTCCCCTTTGTTCTTGAAGGTCCTCCACTGCATGACCCGCTTAATTGGGCGTCCCAGACATCGCAGTCCTCATCGCCAAACACAGATCAAGCGGCCCCAGATTGAGGCAATGGAGAACTTTTTTATTGTTGCTAATGTGCAGCTTCTGCAGCAGTACGCGGAGCGTTTCCTCGATCGCTCTTCCTGATGGCGTACTAGGCGGTGTGGACGGATTCCGGAGAGTTGAATCTGGGCTGGATTCACTGGCTGCCTGATCGGTGATTCATAGCGGGTCGGTTCCGGGGAGGCCGACCATGCTGACGAGGATGACAGAGCAGGACTGGGCGGTGGTGCTGGAGGTGTTCCGGGCGGCTCGCTCGCGTCGTGGCGACAAAGGGCGTGACGACCGGAGGTTCCTGGAGGCGCTGCACTACTTCACGGTCCACAACATCACTTGGCGGGCGCTGCCGGCCGAGTTCGGGCCGTGGAACAGTGTCTGGAAGCGCTTTTGGCGCCTGAGCCGCACCGGCGTGTTCGAGGCCTTCTTCCAGCTCCTGGCTGAGGCCAGCCCGACCGCGCACCTGGTTCAGATGTTCGACAGCACCGTGGTGCGGGCGCATGTCTCGGCCGCGGGTGCCAAAGGGGGCAGGACGGCCAGGCGCTCGGCCGCTCACGCGGTGGTTTCGGGACCAAGATCCACCTCAAGGCCGACTTCCAGGGCCAGCCGCTCGCCTTCGACCTCACGGGCGGGGAGGCCAGCGACAGCCGCCACTTTGAGATCCTCCTCGACATCGGCCCAGACATCGCGCCGCGCGCCGCCCTGACCGATAAGGGCTATGATGCGGAGCGCAATCGCGATGCAGCAAGGGCGCGCCGCATCTGTCCCATCATTCCCCACCGCTCCAACGCGAGCCACAGACCGGCCTTCTTCCCAAAGCAGCTCTACAAAACCCGCGCCCGCATCGAGCAGACCATCGGTAAACTGAAGCGCTTCAAGCGGATCGCGCTCCGCTGTGAGAAAACGGCGATGAACTACGCCGCCTTACTCGCCTTCGCCTGCGGCCTTATCTTGGCCAAATCCGTCCACACGGCCTAAGATCGGCTCCAAGCCTATTCATTGTTCATGCGGAATGGAACGCGTCAGACGCCCTGCATTTACATCATTTTGTTTCAAGCCAATCCACGACTTTCCTGGCCCGTTTTCCGTGGCCGGCCGCCGTGGCGAGAACTTGGGATTCTGCCTTTCAGGCCGGCGCGCTTCCATCGCACAGGAAAACCGTCATGGCGCATAATCCAAAGCACTACGGGCTGAGCAGCGGCCGCGACTTCCAGAAGGCGTTCGGTGACTACGACCTGCGCATTGGACAGGCGCACTTCGACTTTTTCTCCGGGTCGGACGCGATGGACGTTCAGTTCGGCCGGGCGAACACGGACGTTCTTCTCGGGAATACCCAGAACGATGACCTGCTCGGAGGACGTGGAAGTGACATCCTCGTCGGTGGTGCGGGTATGGATCACATGGATGGAGGCAAGGGCAACGACGTCCTGATCGGCGGCGATGACGCCGACGGGCTCCACGGCTCGGACGGCCGTGACTACCTCAGCGAAGGGGTAGGCCACGGCGATCTTGAGGGCGGCAAAGGCAATGACGTGCTCTCTGGTGGGCTGGGCGGCGACGCGTTCATCGTTGACCCCACCAGCGGCCACGACATCGTCGTAGACTTCCAGGCTGGGCCTGGCATGCTCGATCACATCGCATTCCGCGATATCATGCCGGAAGAACTGACGTTCCAGGACACAGAGGCTGGCGTGAAGATCAGCTGGAACGACGGAAAGGGCTCGGTGCTGCTGGCGGGTATCCAGAAGGCAGATCTCGCCCAGGACGACTTCATGTTCGCGGACGACCGTTACCTGCTTCAGCCCACCAGTGCCGATGCGAACCATGTCTCCGCGACCAGCTTCGCCAAGGATGAGGGCTTCAACCTCTCCGCGCCGGACATTAATGACGGCACGATGCCCACCACTACCATCCACTTCGACGAATTCAATGTGCAGATCGGATCCGCGCAGGCGGATGCCTTCGCGGGCACGGACGCGCGCGACTTCTACTTCGGCCTCGAAGGGGACGACCGGCTTTCAGGCGACGCTGAGGACGACAACCTGACCGGCGATGCCGGAAACGACACCCTGGATGGTGGTATGGGCCAGGACCACCTGGTGGGCGGTGCCGGGGATGATGAACTCTTCGGAGGTGACCAGGCCGACAACCTCATGGGCGAGGACGGGAAGGACACTCTGTACGCTGGTGCCGGTCACGACATGCTCGAAGGCGGTGGCGGTGACGATGTCCTGAACGGCGGTGACGGGGCCGACGCGTTCATCGTGTCGCCCGACAGCGGCAACGACGTGGTCACAGGTGGCTTCGATGCGGGCCCGGGGGCGTTCGACCACATCGCCCTCCGGGACATCACGCCCGATGAGGTCAAAGTGGACGATACGGCTGGCGGAGTGATGGTTAGCTGGACCACGGATCAGGGGACCGGGTCCCTGTTGCTCGAAGGCCTGACGAAGAGCGAAATGGCGCAGGACGACTTCATGTTCAATGCGGATGCGGGCGCAAGCGGGGCTTTCGTGAACGATCCCGCCATCACGGATGAGGGCTCGCTGTACCTCTTCCGGAACGGAACCACGATCGCTGACGCGCAGCAGGATTACCTGCTGACCTAGGGTCTGTGACTGGACTGCCTGGCAGGCCCTTTCGGCGCTGATCTGGTCTGCGGACGCGCCAGCTTGGACGTTCTCAGGGCTTTCAGGGTGGCACGGTCATGACCAGGACGAGCCTGGACGACGCCCAATGGGTGGCGCTGATGCTTGTGGTGCAGCGGATCCCGTTCGCGTGGAAGCATGACGAAGGAGCGCTGCGCCGCTTTGTGGAAGCCGCGCTCTGGATCGGCCGGACCGGGGCGCCGTGGCGTGACCTGCCCGAAGCGCTGGGCCTCTGGTCCAGCGTCTACCACCGCTGGCGGCGCTGGTGCCTGCGCGGCTGGTGGGAGTTGGTTTTCGAGGCGCTCCGCCCAAGCCTGCCCGAGGACGGTTTGCTGCTCCTGGACAGCACCACCTGCAAGGCCCACCGCGCCGCGAGTGGAGCCGTGGGCAGCACGCCTTCGGCCGAGGCGCTTGGCCGCAGTCGTGGCGGGCTCTGCTCCAAGCTGCACGCCTGCGCCGATGGTGCAGGCCGGGTCCTGCGGCTGATCGCCAGCCCTGGACACCACGCGGACCTGCGCTACGCCAGCGCACTCGCCTCGGGCATTCCGGCCTGCAACGCCGCACTCGACCGGGGTTACGTCTCGGCCGCCCTGCGCGCCACCTTCGCCGCTGAAGGCTGCACGGTCCACACGCCGCCCAAGCGGGGCATGGTCGATCCGCCGGCCTGGGATCCCGAACTGTATGCCCGGCGTCATCAGGTCGAGAACCTCTTCTCCAGCCTCAAAGACTGGGCTCGCATCGCCCTCCGGCGCGACAAGACCCGCCGCAGCTGGATGGGCTTCGCCCACCTCGCCGCCACGATGATCAACCTACGCATCGCCGAATCCGGTCACAGACCCTAAAACCGTTCGAGATCGACCTCTCGGGAATCGAGCGCACATAGCAAAGCGCAGCAGCAACCCTTATCCAACGCTGACGCGAGCCATGTTGTCCATCGGTTTCTCCAACCCGACATTCAGAGCACTTTCGTGTCCTGCACCCATCAAGAGAACGGCGTCACACGGAGTTACAGCCGACCAGTGGATGTCTCACGAAGTTGCGGATCCTCCCGCTTGTCTGGAGCCCCTCTTCTCGGAGTTCAACACATCTGAGTGCTTCTCAACGTAGGAACCGTTGCGGACATGCCAACACAGTGTGGTCCAACATGGAGCTGTCAGCAGAATTAGGAATACACTCGCCCAGTTAAGCCTTTCTCATGCGCATAATGACTTAATCAGGGCCGGATTGCTCTTGCGGTCGTGGCTCTCCTTGCAAGGGTTTCATCTCTCTCGATAACAGAAGCGCGACTGCAGAGCACTCCCGCGACTGCAGAGCACTCCGCAGTGCTTCGAATCTGACTTGAGAGGGATTTATCTTGGCTTCAGATAAGGCAAGCGGATTCGCGTCGATGAACGGCGGCACCACTGGCGGAGCGGGCGGCTCATCTGTCACGGTGTCGACGGGAAAGGAGCTGTTGGCGGCCATTGAGAAGGCGGCAGATTCGCCGCTGACGATCTACGTGAAGGGCGAGATCACCACCGCCAACACCGGCGCCGACGTGATAGACATCGCCGGTGTGAGTAATCTCTCTATCATCGGCGCTGAGAATGGCGCGGAGTTTGACGGGATCGGCATCCGGGTGAAGGGCGGGTCATCCAACCTGATCTTCCAGAACCTCTCAATCCACGATGTAAACAGTGGCCCTAAGGATGCGATCGGCATCGAGGGTGGATCAAGCAACATCTGGATCGATAACAACGAATTCTACAGCAGTACGGATAAGGGCAAGGACTACTACGACGGCCTGATCGACATGAAGCGCGGTGTGGAATACGTCACTGTTTCTGACAACGTCTTCCGCGACCACTACAAGGTTTCGCTGAACGGCTTCTCCGACAGCGATGAGGGGGGGCGCTACGTTACCTACAACGGCAACTTGTTCGAGAACGTAGGATCCCGCGCGCCAAGTGTCCGCGATGGCGTCGCCCATGTTTATGACAACTACTACAAGGATGTTGAGACGTCTGCAATCAACATGCGTATGGGTGCAGTCGGCCTGATCGAGAACAACGTCTTCGAGAACGTGAAGGACCCAATCGTCAGCCTCGATAGCGAGAAGATCGGCTTCTGGGAACTCAAGGGCAACGAGTTCACCAACGTCACCTGGGGCAAGGTCGGCAGCGGCGAGGCCAGTGCAGCCGACGGCAAGTCAACCGGAAGCTACGACGCACCCTACGCCTACACTCTGGAGGACACGTCCAAGGTGAAGGCGCTCGTCACGAGCAAGGCAGGTGTAGGCAAGCTCGGGTCGAAAGCCGACACTGGCACAGACACGGCCATTGATGTTGACGTCGGCATTGATAAGGGTGGGGACCCTGGCACGGGCGCCGACGTTGATACCAGCCCGGATACGAATGCCACCCCGGCCGACCCGACTGGCGATGCCGCGGCCGTGGCCGGAACCCGCGACGCCGATGTGCTGAAGGGCGGAGCGACCAACGATGTGCTGAGTGGTCGTGGCGGGACCGATGATCTGAGCGGAGGTGCAGGTGATGACAAGCTTGCTGGCGGGACGAGCGACGATGTCCTGTCGGGCGGGAGCGGCAATGACACGCTCGAGGGGAACTCCGGCAACGATCTGCTGGCTGGGGGGATCGGGGCAGACGTTCTCACCGGCGGTGGCGGGAGGGACCTCTTTGTCTTCATGAGCTTCGAGGACAGCCTCGACGGCAGCGGCCGCGACGTTATCACCGACTTCGCTTCGAACGATACGATCGATCTCAGCGCGATCGACGCTCAGGCGAGCGATGACGGCGACCAAGCCTTCGCCTTCATCGGGTCTGAGGCATTCACCGGCGAAGCGGGTGAGCTTCACGTTGTCCGCGACGGGGACTATTTCATAGCTGAAGGCGATGTGGATGGCGACAAGGCGGCCGACTTCCAGATTGCGTTGGCGGGTAACCCGAGCCTCGCGGCCAGCGACTTCATTCTCTGAGACAACACCGTGGGGCGCGGAGGGGTCCGCGCCCCATCAAGCTGATAGCTCAAGCACACTGGACCGGCTTCCTGATCGATGATGACCGTTTGATACAGCCAGCCCTCCGCGTCCAAATGTGCAAGAGATACTGCCGGCAAATTCTCAGCCGACCTTTTGGTGTACGAGGCGCCTGCATGAGCCCCGTCCAGCGCCAACAGACGGTATCCCGCCCGGAGACCGTCCGTACTTGCCGGATAAGCCACTTCCTGATTACGCGGAAACTTCAGCTAGTGTCGCGATCGTGAAATTCCTACGATCACGTGGTTGATCGTAGGGGACAGTGATGGGCAGGCCTGCAGTGCCGATCGTGCTGGATGCGGCCGAGTGGCGGGAGTTGGAGACGGCCGCCCGAGCCCACAAGACTGGTCAGGCGATGGCACGGCGAGCACGGATCGTGCTGGCTGCTGCGGCAGGGCTAGAGAACAGGGCGATCTGCGCCGAGGTGGGCGCCGACGCAAACACGGTAGGCAAGTGGCGCCGCCGATTTGCGGCATATCGTCTGGACGGGCTGTTGGACGAACCAAGGCCGGGCACGCCGCGCAAGATCGGCGATGACGAGATCGCCGACACCATCCGCCGGACGCTGGAGACAACGCCCTCTGGAGCGACCTACTGGTCACTGCGCTCCATGGCCGAGGCGGTCGGCTATGCACCCTCCACCATCCACCGGATCTGGCGAGCCTTCGGACTACAGCCGCACCGGTCCGAGACCTTCAAGCTTTCGGCCGCCCCGCTCTTCGTCGAAAAGCTGCGCGACATCGTCGGGCTGTACATGGCTCCGCCCGAACGCGCCCTGGTGCTGTGTGTGGATGAGAAGTCTCAGATCCAGGCGCTCGACCGCACGCAGCCTCTGCTGCCTATGCGTCCTGGCCAGGCCGAGCGCCGCACCCACGACTACACCCGCCACGGCACCACCTCGCTGTTCGCCGCCCTCGACATCGCGACAGGCGCGGTTATTGGCGCTGTTACCCAAAGCACCGCTCCAGCGAGTTCCGGAGGTTCCTCGATCAGGTCGAAGCCGCCGTGCCTGCTGACCTCGATCCACCTCGTGATGGACAACGACGCCACCCACAAAACCAAGCCGGTGCGTGACTGGCTTGCCAAGCGTCCGCGCTGGCACGTCCACTTCACGCCCACCGGCGCGTCTTGGATCAACCAGGTCGAGCGCTTCTTCGCGCACCTTACCGAGCGCCAACTCCGGCGCGGTGTCTACCGATCCACAGCCCAGCTTGAGGCCAACGTCCGGACCTTCATCGACGCCCACAACGCCGACCCCAAGCCCTTCCGCTGGACCAAGTCCGCCGACGACATCCTCGCCGCCATCCAGCGCTTCTGCCTCCGATCCCAGCAGATCGGAGGAACTACGGAATCAGGACACTAGTTTGAGCAGGCGATCAGACCTTGGCAGTTTCTACAATGCGGCTGTGGCGAGGCGCGGCGGCATGGCGGCATGGCGGCATGGCGGCATGGCGGCATGGCGGCGGCTGAAGCAGTATTCAACTCGGCGAGATAGCGCGGCACGTGCCTCGGCGCGATCGACCGACAGGTGCCGCTGATCGCGGCCTTGATGTTGCCAGGCGCGGTGTTGACCCATTTGAAGGCCCGAGTGCGCGCCGCGCGAGGGGATCAGAAGCGATGCCCGTGGAGGGGACCGAGTGACGACAGGCGCGCAACATCGAGCCGCAGCAGGCGCTCCGAGTAGTCCCGGGTGCCGGGCTGAAAGCCAAATCCGACACAGTCCTGCCGGTCCCGTTTGAGCAATATTTCGCGCGAATTCCCGCAGGAAGGAAGAAGACCGACCAACAGCACCACAACGAAGAACCGGCAGTACATCATGGCCGCGCTCCTCCCTGTCCCGCCAGATCACGAAGCTTAGAGGTCGTTTGGCAATTTTATTGCGTGCTGTCGTGGGCGGGCTTGTAGTCGGGCGAGCGACCATCTGGGCCGGATGTGCACCTTACCCTATCCCTCTGATCTGAGCGACGCCGAGTGGGCAATCTTGTGTCCTCTCATCACCGGAGCACAGCAAGCGGGCCACCGCCAGGTGCTCGACCTGCGGCGGATCGTGGAGGCGGTGTTCTACCTCCTGCGCACCGGCTGCCAGTGGCGGGCAATCCCGCATGAGTTCCCGCCCTGGCCAGCGGTGTACTGGCACTATGCCAAGTGGAGGCGCGCTGGCACCTGGGAGGAGGTCAACGCTGCCCTTCGCGAGCGCCAGCGGATCGCAGTTGGGCGGGCGGCCCAGCCAACAGCCGCGATCATCGACAGCCAGTCGGTTCGGACCACCGAGGCGGGTGGCCCACGCGGCTATGACGGAGGAAAGAAGGTTACCGGTCGCAAGCGGCACGTGTTGGTGGATACGCAGGGCAACCTGCTCAAGGTCCGCGTCCACCCCGGAGACCTGCACGATCGCCGTGGCGCCGAAGTGCTGCTCCAGGGCCTGGCCGCTCAGTTTCCGCTGATTGCCCTCATCTGGGCCGACACGGCCTATCGCGGCCTGACGGGCTGGCTGGCTTCCACGCTCGGCTGGAAGCTCTCCATCGTGAAGCACTGGTGGACCGGGCTGCAGGGCGTCTGGGTTGGTCCAGGCCAGTTGCCACCAGAGGTTCCGCAGGGCTTCCACGTGTTGCCGCGCAGGTGGGTGGTTGAGCGAACATTCGCCTGGATCGGCCGCAACCGGCGAATGGCCAAGGACTACGAACACCTCATGCAGACCGGCGAGATGCTCACCTACATGGCCATGTCACGCGTCATGCTCCGGAGGCTCGCGAAAGCCGCGACATAAAATTGCCAAACGACCTCTTAGTGCTCACAAGAACTGGTGGAACTTCGTAGTAGATCGGCTCTGCCGTTGGTCGCTCTGGCGTTGCTCTCCGCCAGAGCGAAGGAGGGCTTGCCCCGTAAGTGCCGAGGCAAGCCCTCTCGCGTCACGGGCGTTTGAGGACCAGGTCAGCGACCGCCCAGTTGCGAGGGGTCCTGCGTGCCGGGCACCCCCGACTGCGGACTGTCCGGTCCGTGCGGGTGTGGGGTGGACGGGTGGGGAGCGATCGGAACTGCCGACGGACCCAGAGCAAAACCCTGGTCGCCGCCGCCCCCACTGGGCTGCGCGCTCGTCGTTGGCGCGGTGGGCGCGCGGCTCGGCGCGGTCGTCATTGGAGCGGTGCTCGCGCTGCTTGGCACGCTAGTGGTCGGCGCAGTCCGCACATTGCCGGTCTCGTGTGCGAAAGCGCTGCCAGCCGCCAGGATCATCGCGAACGCGAGGTAGACGGGCGTTCTCATATGCTGTTCTCGTGCTGTTGTTTGCTAAAGGAGGACGATAGAGCATGGCTCCATGACTAAGCCTCAGCCCGTTCACGCGCCTATTGCGCGTGTCAGCAGCCGCCAGTCAGGGAAGTACGCAACTATCAAATCCTCCATTTTGAGCAGTCAGCATAGCTTGCCAACACAGCCCAAATAGAGTGCGCGCATTGCAAGCGTTTTGCCGCAGCACAACAAGATATTTCAGCAGGATGTGGCCCTCGTTGTAGCGGACGCTCCAGGGGGCTGCCACCTCCCGGTGACACCTGCTCGGTGCGCCACCTTCAGCACGGGCAGCCGTTCGGCTGAAAGCATGATGATGTTGGCCCGCTGCACATGCTTAATCGGGCGGTTCCGGCTGCCAAGAATCACGGCCAGCCGCGCGGTCCTCCGGGCTGCTAAGGACGCTGACGGTCTGGCCATGCCGCTAGACTTCAACAACAGTGGCCCCTTGCGAATCCTATGTCTGCGCCAATGCACTAGCGGCGCAGCCCTGGCCCATGCTGATCGGAGGCGGTGCCTGCCGCTCAGCCCGCAGCTCGTCGACTGCATTCGCCCACTGAAATTGCAAGCGCAAACGAAAATCCCAGCTCCCCCACGATATCGCAATCGCGCGATAATATCAATTTAGTCCTATAACCTGTGGTTGCGGTGGCGAGATTTAAGCAATCTGTGCGTGCTTTCACGGAAACGTGAGATCGCCATTGCGGAGGCGCCCGCTGGGCTGATACCCGGTTGTTCAGCGGAGGGAACTTGGGCCCCCGAATACAATATCCCGGCTCTTAGCGGGAGCATCAGAATAGAGAAATGGGCACTAAGTTTGAGGTCAGTACAGCATCATTCCTTTACTTGTAGATTATAGTAATTCAGAGGCGCGAGCCTCTGTCTTTGCAATCGCACGGGATAGCCGGTGCAGACGGAGATTGTATTTAACATGGCTACTCAGGCCAACGGCTTCGCCTCCATGAACGGCGGTACCACCGGCGGCGCCGGCGGAGCGACCGTCACCGTCACCACCGGCAAGGAACTACTGGCAGCCGTGGCCAAGGCAGCGGACGCGCCGCTGACCATCGTCGTCAAGGGCGAGATCACCACCGCCAACACCGGCGCCGACGTCATCACGCTCAACGACGTCCACAATCTCTCCATCATCGGTGCCGGTAGTGGCGCGGAGTTCGACGGCATCGGCTTCCAGGTGAAGGGCGCCTCCTCCAACCTGATTTTCCAAAACCTCTCTATCCACGACGTGGCGAGCGGCCCGAAAGATGCCCTCGGCATCGAGGGCGGATCCCACAACATCTGGATCGATAACAACGAATTCTATAGCAGCACGGATAAGGGCAAGGACTACTACGACGGCCTGCTCGACATGAAGCGCGGTGTGGAATACGTCACTGTCTCCGACAATGTCTTTCGTGATCACTACAAGGTTTCGCTGAACGGCTACTCCGACACCGACGAGGGTGCCCGTTATGTCACCTACGAGGGCAACCTGTTCGAGAACATCGGCTCTCGCGCGCCGAGCGTTCGTGACGGCTATGTTCACGTTTATGGAAACTACTACAAGGACGTTGAGACTTCCGCGATCAACCTTCGCATGGGCGCTGAAGGTCTGATCCAGAACAATGTCTTCGAGAACGCCAACAACCCGATCGTCAGCCTCGATAGCAAGGAGATCGGCTACTGGAATCTCAGCGGCAACGAGTTCGACAACGTCACCTGGGGTAAGGTCGGTAGCGGGGAGGCGAGCGCGCAGGACGGCAAGTCCACCTCAGACTACACCGTTCCCTACAACTACGATCTGGACGCCACCTCCACGGTCAGGGCCAGTGTCCTAAGCCGCGCTGGCGTGGGCAAGCTTGACCTCCCGACCGACACGGTCGGCTCCCCCGACCCTGTCAAGATCACGCCGCCCATCGCGCCTACCCCGCCCATCAAGGTCACCGAGCCCAGCACTCCCTCCAACCCGAACTTGGCGAGCGACACCCCGTCGGCCTTCAAGGGCACCGGCTCGGCCGACAAGCTGACAGGCACCGCCGGGAACGACACCATCGACGGCGCCGGCGGCAAGGACGTGCTGTCGGGCGGCGACGGCCATGACAAGCTCATCGGCGGCAGCGGCGACGACACGCTCGATGGCGGCAATGGCAACGACACCCTGTTCGGCGACAACGGCAACGACAAGCTGAACGGCGGTGCCGGCGATGACCGGCTCGAGGGTGGCGAGGGCAAGGACACGCTCGACGGCGGCACGGGGAATGACATCCTCCTCGGCGACGCTGGCGACGACAAGCTGTCCGGCGGCGACGGCAACGACCAGCTCGACGGCGGCGAGGGCAAGGACACGCTCGATGGCGGCGCCGGGAACGACACGCTCCTGGGCGGCGCCGGCAAGGACACGCTGATCGGCGGTGCCGGCAACGACCGCCTGGTCGGCGGGCTGGACAACGATGTCCTGACCGGCGGCGCCGGGAACGACACCTTCGTCTTCAGCCAGCTCCTCGACAGCAAGGTGGGCAGCGGCCGCGATGTCGTCACCGACTTCGCCAAGGGCGACGTGATCGACCTCTTCGCGATCGATGCCATGACCAAGCTGGGCGGTGACCAGTCCTTCAGCTTCATCGGCAGCGGGAAGTTCACCGGCGCGGCGGGCGAGCTGCACGCCATCCAGTCCGGCGGCGACACGCTGATCGAGGGTGATATCAACGGCGACGCCAAGGCCGACTTCCAGATCGAGCTGGCCGGCTTCCATAACCTGGCGGCGAGCGACTTCATCCTCTGACGCCGGAGAATGGCCCGGCCCAGCTGCCCTAGAGCGCGGGCCTGGTAGAGGCTTTATCCAAATGAATGAGGACTACGAGCGCGCCGTTGGTGCGGCTGTCGTGCTGCCAGATGTCAATGTGGATGCCATGAACACCCACCTGGCCGAGATCAGCCGCTGCGTCACCCAGGGCGCTCACGCCGTCCTCCTGCTCGACAGCGCGGGCTGGCACACCTCACCCAGGCTGCGCCTGCCCGGGAACATCAGCTTGCTCCCGTTGCCCCGCTACGAGCCGGAACTGAGCCCCGTCGAGAACATCTGGGCGTTCCTGCGCCAGAACCTGCTCAGCCATCGCGTATGGGACAGCTACGACGCGATTGTGGATGCCTGCTGCCACGCCTGGTCCACGCTGATGAGCCCACCCGAGCAGATCGCCTCCATCACGCGCCGCTCCTCGGCGCAGGTCAAAGTCTAAGGCGACTGGTATCAGTTCATCGGCCGACCGGCATTAGAGGACCAGCACGCCGCGGTGCTGGGCCTCCTCTTCGGGGCCCATGTGGATGGTGACCACCATGCGCTCGGCCTCTTCACGAAGCGCTTGCTCAATGCGCTCGGAGATGAGGTGCGCTTCCCGCAGCGGCATTTCGTCTGGCATCACGACATGGCACTCGAGGAAGCCGGATCCTGTCCGAAGATGTGCCACGGCGGGCATACTCGCGGCAGTACCAGTACGCTGTGCGCGACGCCCAGGCCTGCGCCAGCTTTGCGTTACTGCTGCTGGCGGAGCCCAGCGTAGAAAACCAGACGCGTTCCTGGCGCGGCTCAGGTGCAAGCACGGGCGTAAGGCCGGGTTCTGGGCTCTGTGGAGAGGCGAGGTTGATGGGAACCAGCTGCGCTGGTCTACCCGCAGCCACGTCACGGAGCCGGTCTCATCCAGTTCTACCTCGACCAGCCGGAGCATCCAGTTGATAACTTCGGCCGCTTCGATGGCGAGATATATGCGCTGGCCATGACAGATGAGAGCCCTGCCTCCACCGAGTCCCCTGCCCCACGCCGTCTGCCCTGGGAGTTGCACCCCTCCCTGACCGAAGAGCGGCTCACAGCCGCAGCCCGCCTTCTGGCCCGTGGCCGGGCGGACGCGATTGCCTTCGCAACCCCCTGGGCCGGTGATGACGCCTGGTCAATTGGCTGTCGGGCCTATGCCTTCTCCAAGCACCAGCTCTCACGCGCGGCGGAGGGTGGCCGCTACTCCTGGCTCGGGGCGCTGGACGAGACCCACCACTTCGTTTGCCTGATCGAGGGCGTGCTGGTCCGCTTCTACCGGGGCGATGCCGAGGGTCCCTCGAAGCGGATCCTGCGCCAGCAGGAGAGCTAGGCCGAGCAGCTCGCCCTGGCACTGGGGAGCGATGAGGCGGAAGGGCTGATGTTCCGCTTCGCGGCGGAGACAGAGCCGGACGGGGCGGTGCGCCGCATCGTCTTCCTGGCGCTGAGGGGCGAGGTCGAGCGGGTGGAGTGCTTTTGGCTCGCGCCCCCGGAGAATCGTTCCAAAGAACGCCGCAACAGCAGAGGTCTAATGCAGCTGCCCCTCAGCGCCGGAGCGAAGCACCCTACTCGTTCCGCCCGGCCCCGAAAGCGTGCGGGCACCATAAAGCCGTCGCAGCGCCATGATCGGCCAGAAGCGGTTTCAGTTCAGACGTCATCACCGCCTTCCGGGCGGCCGTAGAGCCTCCTCGATCTCGGGCAGCGGTGGAATCGCGGCGGCCACGGCCGATGGTGCCCAGAGATGCGGGAAAAGACGTTCAGTCTCGCCCAGAGGGAACGCTATCCGCAGGGGCGAGTCCTTGGCGCCGGTCAGCATGCCACGCTCGGCAAGCGGCTTCACGAAGCGTCGCGCCTGCCGGTCGCTTGTGCCGACCAGGGCCGGCAGATCTCCCCTCGCCACCTCGCCGAACAGCACGGCCCGTTCCAGCAAGGGGGCGATGTGCGGATCCAGCCGCCCGCCGGCGACCTCCGCCGCCACGAACTCCCGCACCCGGCTGGACATGGCCTCGGGGGCCAGCAAAATATTCATGAAGCGGACCTGATCGAGGCACGCGGCTATGAAGAAGCGGCAGAACTCCGCCAGTCGGCCGTCGGACAGGACACCTCGGCCGTCGAGGGCACCCTGGGGCGGCGCGTCGGCACGGGCGAGGAAGGCCTTGTAGGCCTCCACATTGCGCGCGAGGCCCGTGACACCGGCCACGGTGCCGAGCCAACCCCGGCACGCCGCAGCAACGCATGAGACAGCAGCCTGGCCGTTCGCCCGTTGCCGTCCGCGAAGGGATGGATCCAGAGTAGGCGATGGTGGAGGGCAGCGACGGCGACGGGCCGCTCGGCACGACCGAAGCGCTCCGGCGCCCCCTCATCAAACCGCGCTAACCAGCCCGGCAAATCCTCTGGCGGGAGCGCGACGTGGTGTCCGACCTCGACGTCGTCCGTCCGCAGTTGTCGGTTTTCCTTATCGAGGATAATGGCCCCGATAAGCTGCCTCGTCTTCTTTAACCATGAGAATGGCGCGCTGGACCGGTCCGGTCGGTGCCGGAAGAGAGCCCTGCCAGGCGCTCGACCATTTCCGTTTCTTATAGGCGAGCGCTCTTCGGTCGTCGTCCCCGAGCCGCCGACCCAGCGTTTCCAGATCCGCTTGCCAGTTCCCGGGCGATGGCAGGAACGCTTGGCGCAGGGATGATGGCCCGGTGAGGACCGAGGCCGTTGCCATGAGCAGATGGCGTTCGGTGACATGCAAGCGCCTGAAGGCAGCCGGACCGGGCCGGCGCCGCTGGGCCAGGATCCAGGGGTTGTCCGGAAGTGGTGAGGCGAAGGCCTCGTAGAGCAGCCGGTCACGGTATGGATGGTCGGTGCGGGTGAAAGCCCAGACCAAGTCCGACACGATGAGCGCCCGCTCCTCCAAGGCGCTGTATCTCCAGTTCGCCTGATTTCCGGCTGCCAGGGCCAGGATCCCGTCCTGGAGCTCCGCCATTTGCTGGTGGAGGGCCGCAGCTGCGGCGGTGTCCGGAGCCCAATGTGCATGGTGGGCCACGGCATCGACGCCAGGAGGGAGATGGCAGAGAGGGTTGTCGGAGCGCTGGTGCCGACGAAGGCACGCGGCCAGCGCGGGATGCAGCAGCGTGCCGGGCCGCCCCTCCACAAGCGTCACGCGGTGCAGGGAACAGACGGTCCGCGGTGCCATGACCCAGGCCCGCCGGAGGTAACAGATCCCCCGGTCGGCCCGCTGCTGCTCCAGGCAGTGCGGACAGGCCGCGTAGCGCAGCCTTGGACGGCCGAAGCCGTCCGGGCGGGCGGCACCGAAGGCGATGAGCTCCCCCGCCCGAGGATAGGCGGCAGCCACGGTATGTGGGAGCAAGCCGTCCAGGGAGAGCCCGAGCAGCTTCGCGACCGGTGAGAGCGCCCTCCGTGGGTGGCCAAGATCAACCGCGGCGAGGTCGATCGGCTTTCCGGCCGGGGCGATCCGGTTCAGAAGCGCCTGCAGTGGCTGCCCATAGAAGCGGGCGGTTCGATCGAGCCAGGAGGAGATGAGCTCATCGTCCTCTGGCGGCGGCACGATGGGCAGGGTCGATCCTGGCTGGAATGTCCCCTGCCCTGCCCTCACGCGGACGCCTCCGGCCGGCGCCTGTGCTCCATAGAAAGCAAGGGCGCCCGCGCTGGCATGGAGGCCAGGCTGTCGAGGCTGATGCACTCGGAGCCGTTTCGGATCGCCTCCACGGCAAGGCTCTCGAGCAGTCGGACGATGCGCACCGTGATCCCCTCCGACGCCTTGAGGAGCGCAGCGCGCAGTTTCTCCTGGTCCAGATCCGAGGGACGCCGCAGCGGCAGGATGGCATTGTAGCTCGCCAGAAGGCGGCGGAACGCGACGCCATTCGTCCAGCGCGGCAGCTCGACGGACTCGAACCGGTCCGCGAGGCCGTTATCGGTGAGCAGGGCTCGCCGAGCCTCCGGCGTACCGGCGCAGACCAGCGGCATCTCGAGTTCGTTAGCGAGCAGCCGGATCACGTTGAGGAAGATACGCTGCTGGCGGTCACCTCCGACCAGGAGGGCGTGGATCTCGTCGATGACCAGGATGCGGGCGCCGACGATGCGGAGCGCGTCACGGGCCATGCGCCGAGCCCGGATGCGGCTGACCTCGCCCACAAGCGGCAGGCCCAGGGCCCCAAGCAGCTCCTCGTAGAAGGGCACCTCCGCCGGCTCGGGTGGGAGCTGCATGAGCACGACCGGCATCTGGGTCAGCCCCAGCCGGGGGTCCACCACCTTGGGATGGGCGCGGCTGAACTTCCGCAGGATCATGGTCTTGCCCATGCCGGTACGGCCGTGCACGAGAAGGCAGGGCATGCGGTTGCGCTGCGGGTAGGTCAGCAGGTCGCCCATGGCCTCCAGCGCGAGCTCGGCCGCCGGATGGCTGATCCATCGCTCAGCCCGGATCCACTGGATGCGCTCGTCATCGGGCAGGCTGGCGATGGCCCCGTGCTCGGCCGTGAGATGGCCGTAGGTGCTCACGACCACTCCTCGACCGGGAAGGGCAGGATGGGTCCGCCATCCGGATCATCGGCTGGCCCGGCTGCCCGTGTTTCGCCGGCCACCCGGCGGTGCGGCTCGCTCCGGAGCGCCCGCATGCTGCGCTCCTGCTCGCGCCGAGCCAGCCTGGTATGGCTGCGGGCCTGAGTGACGATTGCCCGCTGATCCTCGATGGCCTCGAAGATCCGCGGCTGGGAGGGGTATCTCTCACCCGCCTCGGTCAGTCGCCTGGAGGCGGCCCTGATCTCGGCCAGTGTGACGGCGGGGAGCCGCCGGTCACTGACGGGTATGGGCCAGTAGCTCCCATCCTCGTCGCGCAGGTAGACCTGCGACATGTCCCGCGGATCGTAGCGCACGATGACCAGCTGTCGGGGCTTGCGCAGGAAGGTCGAGAGGACGCCATCCGAGTAGCAGAGGTTGAAGAGCGCCAGCCCCTCGCGCCGGATAGTTCGCCTCCTGAAGGGCAGGAAATCCAGGTAAAAGCGCTCAAGGTCCTGCGGCAGGCGAAGTGGCGTCGAGCTGCGGGCCACTGTCTCCGCCCAGGCCGTGCTCGGCGCCATGCCGAGGCCGCGGTGCTGGGTGTGGTGATAGACGCCCACGATCTGGTGCACGAGCCAGTTCTCCAGCTCGTCCATTGTCATCGCCGCTGTCACCTCCGGGTCGGGACCGCGCTCGGCGATACGACGGCCGGTGGCGCCAGGCAGGAGCCGGAGGGCCCCCATCACGGTGCCGATCAGCCGCTCGATATGGCCGCCCCAGCCGGTTGCGCGCGTGCGCGGGTCCACGCCGACGGCGAAGCACCTCCCGCTGATCGTGCAGCCGTACCCGAGCGGCAACGGCCTTGTAGCTTGGCGGCCTGAGGTGTGCGCCGAGGCAGCGCCGTTCGACTTCACGCACGAGGTCGGCAACGGTCGGCCGCGACCGGCTGAGGTAGAACTCCTCTATGGCGGTCCTGATCACCGCCTCGACATCGCCAGCCAAGAAGCGGGTGTTCGTGACCCTGCCACTCTGCCGGGGCAGCAACGCGCTCAGGGTCGGGTCAGCGCGGAAGCGCCGGAGCAGGCGATAGCACTGGGCCCGCCGCAGCCCGAGTTCCTGCGCCGCCGCATCCACGGCTGCAGCCGTCACGAATTCCTGCGCAGCAAGGGGCGCCAGGACGCGCATGCGGTCCCGGCCGACGCGCCAAGTGGAGTCATCATACGCATGAATGTCTGGGGGACCAGACAAGTATCTCTCGGCTCCGGAACCATTATCCTGGTTGAGGATGAACTGGCATCGATGAAGGAAAATCGACGCCGCTAAGACACTAATTTGATTACGAAGCCGCTATCCTGGTTAAGGATTACTGACACCCGGGGTCGGAATTGGCGCGACCCGTCCCCGTCCCCGTCCCCTCCCCTGCCCGACTCACAGGTCGAGCAGCCGCGCCGGGCTGTCCCGCGTGATCCGGGCCCGGCGCCGGTACCCTTGGGTGGTGGCGATGCTCTTCTGCCGGGTGTGGTGCATCACCTGCTCGTCCAGCGCGCCCTTGAGATAGGCCTCGGTGATGAAGCCCGCCCGCAGCCCGTGCGGCGAGAGGCGCTCCGCCTCGTCCACGGTGAGTCGGGCCATCTCGGCCCGCCGCCGCAGGATCTTCCACACCCCCTGCGGGCTGAGCCGGTCCTCGAGCGCGCCCCCGGGGCTGATCCGCCGGAACACCGGGCCCCACTCGATGCGCGTCCGGCGGAGCCAGGCCTCCACCGCCCGCACCGGGCAGGAGAGCGGGTTCAGTCCGCGCGGAATGCCGATCGTCGCCCCCTCCCCCTCCTGATCGCGCTTGGAGCGCGGGATCAGCACCGTCATCCCCTCGGCGACGAAGCGCAGATGCTCGCGGTCGATCCCGACGATCTCGGAGCGTCGTAGGGCGCCGGCAAAGCCCAGCAGCAGCAGGGCGCGATCCCGATAGCCGGCCGTGTCGGTGCCGCAGGCCGCCAGCAGGCGCTTGACCTCGG
>NZ_JBNBZS010000037.1:0-58172 GCF_049629625.1 Roseomonas chloroacetimidivorans
CCCGGCCTGAATGGGCGCTGGGCTACCGCTTCGACATCGTCCTGCGCGGCCGTGAGGCGACCCCGATGGAGGATGGCCATCATGACTGACGCGACCCCGGAACTCGCGCCCTCCGAGGCGACACCCGCCACCGCCCACCAGACCGCCGGCCCCTACTGGCACCTGATCGACTTCCCGGAATGGGCGGACACCACGCGCCACTTCGCGGGTAGCCTGCCCGAGGGCGCCGAGCGCATCACCCTGACCGGGACAATCAGGGACGGCACCGGCGCGCTGGTGACGGATGCCATGGTGGAGATCTGGCACGCCGATCCCTCCGGCCGCTACCCCGACCAGAAGGGCGATCCCACGGCCTTCCAGGGCTATGGCCGCAGCCGGACCGACAAGGAGGGGCGCTTCCGCTTCGTGACGCTGAAGCCCGGGCCGGTGCCGGTCGGACCCCATGCCGGGGGCAATGCCCTGCAGGCCCCGCATGTCGCGCTGGCCGTCTTCGCCCGCGGCCTGCTCCAGCACCTCTCAACCCGGCTCTATTTCGAGGGCGAGCCGCTGAACGCCACCGACCCCGTGCTCAAGGCCGTGCCCGAGCCCCGGCGCGCCACCCTGATCGCACGCCCCACCGCACAGGGCGGCTGGAACCTCGACCTCCGCCTCCAGGGCGAAGGCGAAACCGTCTGGATGGCCGTCTGAGGGCGCGGCTCGGAAAGATAGGACTATGGCCCCCGTCGTCGTGGCGGTCGCGATCACCGGATCGGTGCCGCGCAAGAAGGGCAGTCCGGCGGTGCCCATCACTCTCCCCGAGCAGATCGAGTCGACGCACGAGGCCTTCGAGGCCGGCGCGTCGCTCGTTCACATCCGCGTCCGCAACCCCAACGAGTCCTCCTCCGATCCCGCGTTCCTTGTGCGGGTTCAGGAGGGAGTGCGGAAGCACTGCCCGGAGATGCTCCTGCAGTTCTCGGCCGAAGGGCGCGACCCGTCCGCGCGTGGGTCCTCTCTTCCGCTCAACCCTGGCATGGCCTCGCTCTCCACGGGACCGGCGAATTTCCCTACTATCGTCCTTGAGAACCCGACCTCCCCGGTGGAGGCTCTAGCGACCGGCATGCGCGACAATGGCGTGCCGCCGGAGATCGAGGTCTTCGACCTCTCTCACCTGCACGGCGCGAGGCGGTTGTGGGAGGCCGGGCTGATGATGCAGGCCCGCACGTCCAGTTCGTCACGGGCGTGAAGAACGCCATGCCGGCGGAGGAACACCTGCTGGACCTGATGCTGGGCGAGCTTCGGCGTGTTTTGCCGAAGGCGACGTGCGCGGCGGGGATCGGCGCGAACCAGGGTCGCGTGATGGAATGGGCGATGGTGCGCGGGGCGTAGGGGGGTACGGACGGGGCTGGAAGACAACAGCCGCGTCTCTTGCGAGCGGCTGGCCTACTCTAACAAGCGGCGGAAGTTCTCTCTCGTGCCGAATGGCAACCTTATTCGCTGCTACCGCGATTTGAATGGGATTTGGGATGCGTCGAGCGGACGGCCTGACGGGGCGCTGTTCAATTTCCTGAGCCCGGACGCAATGACGCCGAAGGACCATCCGCTGCGGTGATCCGGCCCTTGCCGCGTGGAGCAGGAGCCTCTCGAGGGCCCGCCTAGCGGATAGCGTAGAGCGAGGTAGGGAGTTGCCGTGCAGGGTTATGGCCCCCCACCGGCACGCCCAGCCCAATGGCGCTCTCCTCATGCCGCGCAACCAGGCCGAGTTCCGCGTAGCCGCCGATCCGCATGTTACCTACAACGCGCGTGCCCAGGCGCCGGGCGCGCCGATGGCGTTGGCGACCTCGACGCCCGGGATAAAGGGCAGAGCGGGCCTGCTCTGGTAGGCCCCGCGGATCATTGGTGTGTTGAAGTAGTTCTCCCCGCTGGCCTCAATCCGGACGTGGTACTGCATGGCCGACGGCATGGGATCGCCTAGATCGGCCAGGCGTATCGCCCTTTCCGGCGTGATGCGGTCGACAACCCAGGCCCTCATGGCGCGTCCGGAAGGTGGCAGACCCGGCGCGCCGTGCCGGTGAGGAGGGCCGCACCCTCCTCCGCCGAAGGGCTCGAGCTGAGGCGCTTGAACGCGTTCCAGACGGTGCGACAGCTGCCGCTGGGGCGGCCGGCGAGCACGGGCTTCGCGCCGAGGCATAGCGCCTTGAAGACGTGGCTGCCGCGCCGGGTGCCGCGGTCCACGGCGATGACGGCGTCCTCGGGATCGAGGCTTCCCTTCGTAGAGCGGGCCGGTCCAGTGCTCCCGCAGCCAGGACAGGTCCTCTCAGCAGAGATCGGCCTGATTGAAGCGGTCCTGCGCGTCCAGCGAGCGCGTGGCGGCGGTGGCGCGTCCGAAACCGGCGGAGACGTAGATCGCGGCGGTGATCCGCTGCTGCCGGAGCAGCCTCCAGGCCCAGCGCGGGGTCCGGGCCGGACGCCTCGGCGGACGATGCATATCCGGAGCAGGCTCGCCCCGGGCGGGAACGGCACAGCTGGTCCCTCCGACCCTGCGAGATCGCGAGTTGACCTCGCAACATCCATCTCATAGCGTCTTCGGAAACCGCTGGAGTTAGGCGGTAATGCGAAAGGGAGACGGCCATTGGCGCTGGACGGCGATGCGGAGCAACTGCTGACCATGCTGCGCGCGGCCGGCCGGCCGGCCTATCACCAGCTGACGCCCGTTGAGGCGCGCGAGGCGATGGTGCTGGCGCGAGCGGCCACTGCGCCGCCGCCCGCTGAGGTCGCCGATGTCATGGATCTTCGGTGCGAGGGGTCCACGGGTGGGCTGCCCCTGCGCCTGTACAGACCGCTGGCCTCGACGGAGGCCCTGCCGGTCCTGCTGTATTTCCACGGTGGCGGCTGGGTGATCGGTGACCTCCAAACTCATGACGGCCTCTGCCGTCACCTGGCCAGGGCGTCGGGTTGCACCGTGATCGCCGTGGACTACCGCCTGGCGCCTGAGCACAAATACCCCGCCGCGGTCGAGGATGCCGTGGCGGCAATCCGTTGGGTCGTCGGGAACGCCACGGCACTCGGCGTCGATCCTGCCCGGCTAGCGATCGGTGGGGACAGCGCCGGCGCCAACCTGGCCGCAGTCCTGGGCCTGATGGCGCGCGAGGGAACCGTCCCGCCCATCCGGTTCCAGATGCTGCTTTACCCCGCCCTGGACCTTGGCATGACGCAGGATTCCTACCGGCGAGTTGGGGAAGGGTTCCTGCTGACCACGGCGACCATGGCGTGGTTCCGCGACCACTACCTGCCCGAGGGGACACCGCTGGACGACTGGCGTGTCTCTCCCCTGCGGGCGCCCGACCTGAGGGGCGTTGCCCCGGCCCTGATCCTAACGGCCGGCCACGATCCGCTAGTCGACGAGGGCAGCGCCTATGCCGAGCGCCTGCGGGCCGAGGGCGTCGCCGTGGAGCACCGACATTATGCCGGCCAGATGCACGGCTTCCTGACGCAGGGAAAGGTACTCCCGACGGCTAATCAGGCCCTAGACGAATTGGGCGTGGCGCTACGGCGAGCGCTCCTGGAGACGTCGCTGCCGGATTAGCCGGGCGCCACGATGGGAACGGGAGGAAAGATCATGAACGGGATGCGGGTGACACGCCGGGCCGTGCTGAGAGGAACCGGTGCCGCCATCATGCCGGCGCTGCCGGCACCCTTCATTGGCTCGGCCGCAGCGGCCGAGCCGGTGCGGATCGGCATGGTGCTCGCCAAGCAGGGAGCGATGAGCAACCAGGGCGAGCACCTCGCCCAGGGCGCGCAGTTCGCCGTCAAGCAGGCCACCGAGATTCTCGGCCGTCCGGTCGAGCTGATCTGGCTGGACGAGCCGACGCCGCAGGACGCCGTGCAGAGCATCACCCGGCTGATCGGCGAGTCCCGCGTGGCGGCGGTGATCGGCGGCACGAGCAGCGCCAACACCCTGGCCATGGGCGCCGCGGCGAAGCGCGAGCGCGTGCCCTTCGTCGGCCTGAACTCCAGCGCCCGGGAACCCACGGGATCGCAGTGCAACCGCTTCATGTTCCGCGTGCCGGCCTCCGTGCCAGTCTATGCCCGGGCCATGACGCCGTCTCTGCTGGAGAAAGGGAAGAAGTGGTACTTCCTCGTCGCCTCCTTCACCTTCGGCGAGGACGTGCTGAAAACCTTCGGCGACGAACTGAAGGCCGCTGGCGGGACCGTCGCCGGCGTCGACCAGGTGCCGGTCGGCACTACCGACTACAGCGCCTATTTGCTGAAGGTGCGCCAGACGCGCCCGGACGTTCTGATCAGCGGCGCGCCCAATGTAGGCCCGATCCTGAACCAGATGAACGAGATGGGCCTGACCGGCCGTGTCTATGTTGGCGGCCCGGCAGTGAGCGACACCGATCTTTGGAGCGTGAAGCCGCCCGCGCTGACCGGTCTCTACGGCAAGACCTGGTATTTCGACGATCCCGCGAACAGCGAAGAGGACCGGCAGCTCGTCCAGGATTACACGGCGCAGACCCGGACGCCGCCGAGCGATCGCGTCTGGGCCGGGTGGTATGGCACGCGGCTAGTGCTGGAGGCCGTTCGGCAGGCCGGGTCGACCGACGCGGCGAAGCTGGTGGGGGCCCTGGAGGGGATGCGCCTGTCGGATGGCGACACACCCGTGTCCTTCCGTGACTGGGACCACCAGTTGCTCCGGCGCCTGGTGGTGGCCGAAGCGCGGCAGAACACGGCGGACCGCCACCGCATCCTGACGCTCAAGCCCTCCGCGGCCAGGAGCCCTGACGACCTCAACAGGCTCTTCGGCCTGCCCGAGGAGATCGGCTGCCGCATGGAACCGCTCTAGGTCCCGGCATGCTGGATATGATAGCGTCCCAGGTCGCGAACGGCGTCGCCCTGGGGTTCATCTACGTCGTGATTGCGATCGGCCTGTCCGTCGTGCTCGGGCTTCTGGGCATCGTCAACTTCGCCCACGGCGCCTTCTTCGCCCTGGGCGGCTACTTTGCCCTGACGTTGTACCAGCACTTCGGCTGGCCGGCGGTGGCGCTGGCGCCGCTCGGCGCCGCCGCCGTCGGAATGGTGCTGGAAGTCGCGCTCATCCGGCGCATCTACGGCGCCGATCCGCTCCGAGGGCTGATCATGACCTTCGCCATCGCCATGTTCCTGGAGGCGGCAATCAGCCTTACATGGGGCACGCTTTCCTACTCACTCCCGACGCCCGAATTCCTTGCGGGCTTCAGCGAGTTCGGGCCCATCTTCATCACCAATTATCGTGCCGCCGTCGTGCTGGCGGTGATCGCGCTGCTGGCGGCGCTCTGGGCCTTTCTGACCTTCACGCCTTATGGCCGTATCCTGCGTGCCGGCGGGCGGGACCCGGAGATGGTGGGGCTGTTGGGCATCAACCTGCCCCGCGTCTGGACCGCCGCCTTCGGGCTGGGAGCCGGGCTGGCGGGCGTGGCGGGCGTGCTGGCGGCGCCGATCTGGACGGTGATGCCCGGCATCTCGCAGGCGGCGATCATGCCGGCCTTTGTCGTGGTCGCCATCGGCGGCCTGGGCTCCTACGCCGGCGCGATCATCGCGGGCCTCGCGGTCGGGATTGTGACCTCCCTCTGCGTCCAGTTCTGGCCGGAGGCCTCAGGGGCCGCCATGTACGTGCTCATGCTGCTCACGCTGCTACTGCGCCCGCGCGGCCTGTTCGGGATCAAATGGGAGCGCTTCGAATGACGCCGCGCCGGCTGCTGTCCCATCCGGTCCTCGTCTTCCTCGTCATACTCGGGGCGCTGACCGCCGCGGCGCCCACGCTGGGCATCCCGCTCGACCGGGTCACGGAGATCGCGATCTACGCCCTCTACGCGATCGGGGTGAACCTGCTGCTCGGCTACACCGGGCTGATGTCCTTCGGCGCCTCGCTCTTCTTCGGCGTCGGAACCTACGCGGCCGCCATCGTCGCCCTGCGTGTGGTCCCGAACGAGGTCGCGGCGCTCGGCGCGGCGGTGCTGTCCTCGGTGCTGCTGGGCCTGGTAGCCGGCGCACTCGTCCTGCGACGGCGGGGGCTCTATTTCTCCCTGCTGACCCTAGCGCTGTCGCAACTCGCCTTCGAGGTCGCCTTCAAGTGGACCGGTATGACAGGTGGGGAGAACGGGCTGCAATCCGTGCCGCGCGTCCTGTTCGCCTCGCCCATGGCGTTCCACCTGTTCTGCCTCGCCTCCGTCGCCTTGCTGCTCCTGCTGCTCTGGCGCTTCGTGCACGCGCCGCCGGGCCGCGTGCTGCAGGCGATCCGCGACAACGAGCAGCGGGCGAAATGCATCGGCTATGACACCTATCGCTACAAGCTCCTTGCCTTCACCCTCTCGGCGCTGCTGATCGGCTATGGCGGCGGGCTGCTCGCCTTTCTCGTGCGCGGGGCCTACGCGAACAACCTCGGCTGGCAGCACGCCGCCGACGCCGTGCTGATGGCGGTTCTGGGCGGGGTGCACCACTTTCTCGGCCCGCTCTGGGGGGCGATGGCTTTCGTGGTGCTGCGGGACCAACTCAGCCTTGTCACGGAACACTGGTGGCTGCTCTTCGCGCCGGTGATTGTCGCCTTCATCCTGCTCTCACCCGGTGGCCTTCAGGGTGCCTGGAACAGGATCGGAAAGGGCGGACGGCAGAGCCTGACC
Source organism: Roseomonas chloroacetimidivorans (assembly GCF_049629625.1). Taxonomy (NCBI): domain Bacteria; kingdom Pseudomonadati; phylum Pseudomonadota; class Alphaproteobacteria; order Acetobacterales; family Roseomonadaceae; genus Roseomonas; species Roseomonas chloroacetimidivorans. Next base: position 6,636 of record NZ_JBNBZS010000037.1, read on the forward strand.
CGCGTCGAGCCGCCGCGCCGTCCGGACCGGATCACGCCCTTCCACGACGGCCGTGTCGCGCCGGCCTTCACGGGGCCGATCCTCTCGGTCTGGGGCCTTTCGAAGTCCTTTGGCTCCATCGTCACGGCACGCGACATCTCGCTGGATGTGGAAGCGGTGGGGCTCCACAGCTTCATCGGCCCGAACGGCGCGGGCAAGACCACCTTCTTCAACATGATCACTGGCCTGGTGGCGCCGGATGCGGGTGAGATCCGCCTGAAGGGCGAGCTGATCACGCGCCTGCGCGTGCATCGCCGCGCGCGGTTGGGGCTGAGCCGATCCTTCCAGATCATCAGCCTGTTCCGCGGGCTGTCGGCCTTCGAATGCGTGCGGCTCGCCGTGCAGGCGCACAGCCCGCAGCGCTTCGGCTGGTGGCGCGACGCGTGTGACGATGCGGCGGTGGAGGCCCGGACTTGGAGCATCCTCGCCGCCGTGCGGTTGGCAGATCGCGCGGGCGATCTGTGTGCCGACCTGTCGCATGGCGAGCAGCGACTGCTGGACCTCGCAATCGTGCTGGGCTCTGCCGGCGACCTGCTGCTGCTAGACGAGCCGCTGGCAGGGCTCTCGGAGGCGGACCGGCACGTCGTCTCCGAGGTGGTGCTAGAGGTCGCGCGCAGCCATGCGGTCCTCATGATCGAGCACGATATCGACCGGGTCATGTCGCTCTCGGGTCGGATCACCGTGCTGCATCAGGGACGGCTGATCGCCGACGGGCCGCCGCAGGCGGTGGCGCGTGACCCTGCCGTGATCGCGGCTTATGTCGGTAGCGGCGCCGCGCTGGGCGAGGCGCTGGCGCGGCACACCGCCCCTCAGTCCGAGGGCCGCCCGGCACCGCTGCTGACGCTGCAGGGGGTGCGGGGAGGCTACGAGGGCAGCACGGTGCTGCAGGGCATCGACCTGACCCTCCGCCAGGGTGAGGTGGTAGCGCTGCTGGGCCGGAACGGGGTGGGAAAGACCACGCTGCTGAAGGCGATCACCGGCGCGCTGCCCGGGACCGCCGGTCGCATCACGCTGGACGGCGAGGAGATCGCGGGTCTGCCGACGCACGCGATCAACCGCCGCGGCATCGGGTTGGTACCCGAGGGCCGGCGGATCTTCCCAAACCTGACCGTGCGGGAGAATCTTCTACTCGCGGTGCGGCGTGGCGGCGGCACGCTGGAGGAGGCCTACGCCCTCTTCCCCAAGCTGAGGCTCCTCGCCTCCTCGCGCGCGGGCACGCTCTCGGGCGGAGAGCAGCAAATGCTGGCCATCGCGAGAGTGCTGATGTTCCCGACGCGCGTGATCCTGCTCGACGAGCCGTTCGAGGGACTCGCGCCCGCGATCGTCAAGGAGGTAATGGCAGCCGTCGCCAGCCTGCGCGGCCGTGCCGGCATCATCCTCGTGGAGCACAACGCGGAGCTGGTGCTGCCGCTCGCCGACCGGGCCTACGTTCTCGTCAACGGTCGTGTGGCCTTTGAGGGAGAGGCCGAGGCGCTGCGCGTCGACACGGCTTTGCAGGCCAGGCTGCTCGGCGTCGCTGCGGTGCCCCAGGAAGCGGTGACCTGAACGGAGGGATGGGGATGGAGATTTCGGGTTCGGTGGCGGTCGTGACCGGCGCGGCCAGCGGCATCGGAGCCGCCACGGCCCGGGCCCTGGCGGAAGCGGGGGCGCGGGTGGCCATGGCCGACATTGACAGGAACGCGCTCGAGCAGGAGGCGGCCACCCTTGCCGCCACGGGGGTGGAGGTGCTTCCGGTAACCCTGGACGTCGCCGACCGGACATCCTGGCAGGGAGCGGCCCGGGCGATCCGCAGCCGCTTCGGGTCGGCTTCCATCCTCGTCAACAATGCCGGGGTGTCATCACGGCGCGCGTCCATCGGAAGCTTCGCACCCGAGTTCTGGGACCGCCTGATCGAGATTAACCTGACCGGCGTCTTCAACGGGGCGCATCTCTTCCTTACGGAGCTGCTGCCACCGGGCGCACCCGGACATGTCGTGAACACCGCCTCGGTCTGCGGCCTGTTCTCGACGCCGGAGCTGGGAGCCTACACCGCCTCGAAGTTCGGCGTCGTCGGCCTCTCGGAAGTCATGCGCTTCGAGTTGGCGGCGCGAGGCGTCGGGGTGTCCGTGCTCTGCCCAGGCTTCGTCGCCACCGGCATCGTGGCGCGTTCGGTGCGCGACAGCGCCGGCGACCCGGCCTCCGATGCGGAACGGCAAGCCCTGGCCGAGCGGCTGCGGTCCGCCATGTCGGCGTCCGACGTCGCTGCACGGGTGGTCGACGGCATCCGCCGCAACCTCCCCTATATCCTGACCCATGGCGAGTACGCCCCGGTGGCGGCCCGCCGCGCCGCCGCGATCGCCGAGGCGTTCCGGGACGTTCAGGGCGGGCCGGCCTTCGACGACCCGTCCGCGCTGGGCGGGGCCTGGCTGTCCACCGAGGAGCCGCCACATGCATGACCAGCCTGTAGCCCTCGTCACCGGCGCTGCGGACGGCATCGGCCTAGCGACGGCGCAACGCTTCGCCCGGGCCGGCCACGCCGTCGCGATACTGGACCTGCAGGAGGAGCGGGCCGCGGAGCGAGCTCGAGATCTCGGCCCCGGTCACCTCGCGCTGCGCTGCGATGTCTCGGCGGAGGAGGAGGTGAAGCGGGCGGTCGGGGCGGTGATGGCGCGCTACGGACGGCTGGACGCCGTGGTCAACAACGCCGGCATCGGCAGTCCACACATTCCCACGCTCGAACAGCCGGTCGACGCCTTCGAGCGCGTGCTGCACATCCACCTGACCGGCACCTTCGCCGTCTCGCGCGAGGCCGCGCGGGCGATGATCCCGGCAGGGCGGGGCGCGATCGTCAATGTCAGCTCCATCGCCGGCGTGACGGGGCTGCCGCGGCGGAACGCATATGGCGCCGCCAAGGCCGGCATCGTGGCTATGACGCGCTCGATGGCGTGCGAATGGGCGTGCTACGGGATAAGAGTAAACGCTGTGGCACCGGGCTTCACCGCGACCGACCTGGTTCGCAAGCTTAAAGAGCAAGGCTCCATTGACATCGGCCGGCTGAACAGCCGCATTCCGATGGGTCGGCTAGCGGAGCCGGCGGAGATAGCAGAGGCAATCCACTTCCTCGCCTCGCCCGCTGCAAGCTACGTGACCGGCAGCGTCCTCGGCGTGGATGGAGGCTGGGCTGCGTTCGGCGACGCCGGAGTAGCCTGGACCGAGACGCCATAGGAGACTTGCCATGACGAATCCCCTCGAAGGCCGCGTATTTCTCGTAACAGGCGGTGCGCGCGGGCAGGGCGAGGCGGAGGTCCGGCTGCTAGCCGCCCGTGGCGCCTCGGTGATCGTCGGCGACGTCCTGGAGGCCGAGGGCCTCGCCCTGGCGCGCGAACTGGGCGGGCGCGTGATCTTTCACCCGCAGGACGTGACACGCGAGGCTGACTGGGGCGCCGTGCTGGAGGTGGCGTCCCGCCTTGGCCGCCTGGATGGGCTAGTGAACAATGCCGGCGTTTACCGGCCGCGATCGCTCGCCGAGACGGAGGCGGCGGATTTTGAGCAGCAGTGGCGTGTGAACCAGCTCGGCACATTTCTCGGCATGAAGCTCACGATACCGTTGCTGGAGCGGACGGGCGGCGGGTCGATCGTTAACGTCTCCTCACTGGCAGGCCTCAAGGGATTGCCGAACAGCGTCGCCTACGGAGGCACCAAGTGGGCGCTGCGCGGCATGACAAAGACTGTCGCAGTGGAGGTGGCGCCAAGGAACATCCGGGTAAACTCAATCCACCCCGGCCTCATCGACACGGAAATGCTGGCGTTCCGCGACCCCGAGGACCTGAGGCGGCGCGCGACGCAGATCCCGCTGCGACGGATGGGGACGAGCGACGACGTCGCGCGCTTGGTGCTGTTTCTGCTCTCGGACGAGAGCAGTTATATCACGGGCGCCGAGATCGCCATCGACGGAGGGTTATCGCTGTAGAGGCCACTACGGGCTCCTGGGGGGCGTGCTCGCCATGGCCCGGCCGCTCCCCCTGTGGCAGTGTCTCCCGGAGCCGGCCCAGGCGCATCCCGCCGGCGCCGGACCTGCCGATGACGGAGACAGTCCTGTATGCCGCCTAGCGCGGAAGATCATGCGGCCCGCGGGTACAGGCTCGATCTGAGCCGCTACGTTCCGGGCCTGATACTTTGGGTGACGAATCGCATGTCGAGCGGTGCGTCGCGCCTCTACCGCGAGCGCTTCGACCTCGGAATCACGGACTGGCGCGTGCTTGCCTATCTCGGCGTCGAGCCGAAGGGGACCAATGCCGCGATCTGTCAGCTGATTGGCCTCGACAAGGCCGCGGTCAGCCGGAGCGTGGCAGTGCTGGAGGAGAAGAAGCTCATCCGCTCGACGCCCGTGAGCGGCCGGACGGTGGAACTGGCGATCACCCCGAAGGGGAGGCGGGTGTACGAGCAGATCCTGGTCCTCGCCCTGGCGCGCGAGGAGGCGCTGCTGAGCGGCTTCACCGCTGAGGAGAGGCAGCTCGTCATTCGGTTCCTACATCGCTTCCTCGACAACATTCCCCTTATGAACGCCATCGGCCAGGACGGTGCCAACCCGAGCAAGCCGCCGGGCAAGAACGCCTCCGGCCGCTGAAGGTCAGGTCGCGACGGCGGCCATGACTCACGTGACCATGTTGACTAGGCAACATCAATCTGACAGTCTCGGCGCAAATCAGGAACGGCGCGAAGTGCGCTCGGCAGAGGGAACGATGCGGTCGATACGATCCCACCAGTCCGACATGCGCATTTAGCTATGGATCAGTTACCGCCGAGAGCTGGCCAGGTGGTGGCCTGCACGAAGCTCTGTGCTGAAGGGAGTCGCCGATGACAACCGGAATCCTGGGTACGTTGGGCTGCGGCATGCCAGTGTTCGCGTTCTCACACTGCCGCGACGTGATCGTGGAGGTAACGAAGGCGGGCGGCTTTGGTGTGCTGGGTGCCGTGACCTTCTCCGCGCAGCAGCTTGAGGCGGAGTTGAACTGGATCGACGCGCACGTGGGCGGACGCCCCTACGGCGTGGACGTGCTCATTCCGGGCACCTACGACCAGGCGGCGGAAAGCGCGACGGGACCGGTCTGGGAGCTCATTCCCCAACGGCACCGCGATTTCGTCTCGAACCTTCTCGACGAGGCCGGAATTCCACCACTTCCGGCGGCCGAGCAGGCCCGCGTGCGCGAGGAGCTGCGCGCGCGGGAGCGCACGAGCACGCCCGCGGGCGCGCGCGAGCTGCTGGCCGTGGCGGAGCGGCATCCCCTGGTAAAGCTGGTGGTCAGCGCCCTCGGCGCGCCGCCGCGCGAGGCAGTGGAGGCGCTGCACGCGCGCGGCGTACTGGTCGGAGGCTTATGCGGCAGCGCGGCCCATGTGGAGCATCACCGGGCGGCAGGCAGCGACCTTCTCGTCGCGCAGGGCACCGAAGCGGGCGGCCATACCGGCACGTTGAGCACCATGGTGCTGGTGCCGCAGGTGGTGCAGGCCGCGCGCGGGGAGTTGTCGGTGCTGGCGGCGGGCGGGATCAGCCATGGCAGCCAGATCGCGGCGGCGCTGGCAATGGGCGCAGAGGGCGTGTGGTGCGGCACGATATGGCTCGGCACGCGCGAGAGCGAGCTGTTGCCTTATGAAAAGGAGGCGCTGTTCGGTGCCCGCGCCGAGGACGCTATCCAGCGCAAGTCGATGACAGGAAAGCCCGTGCGCCTGCTGCGGAGCCGCTGGACGGCGGCTTGGGACGCACCCGATGCGCCGCCTACCCTGCCGCCACCTCTGCAGGGCCTGCTGTACCGGGATGCGCGCGCGCGGATCGACCGCGCCCAGCGCCAGGATTTCTACTCCTATCCCGCAGGCCAGGTGGTCGGCGCGATGAGCTCGGAGCGATCGGTGCGCGACGTCATGCAGCAGCTGATCGAGGAATACCTGGACGCGATGGAGCGGCTGGCACAGGTCCAGGCCAAACAGGCCATGGCCTAGCAGCGGCGAAGGTGACGGAGCAGCCCTGATGGATCTCGCCGACGGCCCCGAGGAGACCGCCTTCCGTGCGGAGCTGCGCGGCTTCATCGCCGCGCATCGCCAACGCGCCCCGAAGGGGTTCAACCCATATCGCGGGTCGATCGAAGTGCGCGAGTGGCAGGCGCTGCTCATTGAGCACGGCTATGCCGCGCGCGATATCCCGAGGGAGTATGGCGGCTACGGCGCTGCGCACGATCCGATGCGTGACCGCATCGTTGCGGAGGAGTTCACGGCGGCAGGCGTTCCGATGGGCCTCTCCGGGCAGGGTGTCGCGATGCTCACGCCCACCCTGCTAGAGTTCGGCACGGAGGCGCAGAAGCGCGAGTGGATACCGCGCACGCTGCGGAGCGAGATCATCTGGTGTCAGGGCTACTCCGAGCCGGACGCGGGGTCGGACCTTGCCTCGCTGCGGACCACCGCTGCCGATGACGGCGAAGATTTCGTCATCAACGGTCAGAAGATCTGGACCTCCTTCGCCGATGTTGCCGACATGATGTTCGGCCTATTTCGCACCGACCCGGACAAGCCGAAACGCGATGGCATCAGCTATCTCATCCTCTCCATGCGCTCGCCGGGGATCACCGTGCGGCCGCTCCGTACGATGACGGGGCAGGCCAATTTCAACGAGGTGTTCTTCACTGACGTGCGCGTGCCGAAGGCCAACCTCGTCGGCCCTCGCGGCTGGGGGTGGCACGTCGCGAACGCCACGCTGAAGCACGAGCGCGGGATGTTGGGGGACCCGGACCGCATGGCGGTGCGCCTCGCCCGCCTCGGTGAGCTGATGGAGAGGGAGGGCGCCGACGGATGCCGCGCTATCGACGATCCTGCGCTGCGCGACCGGCTGATGGAGCTGGAGGCGCGGGTGGCGGCCATGCGCGCGCACGGGTTGCGTCTGCTCACCCTGGCGCAGCGCGGCGAAGCGGCGGGGCTGGCAGGCATGGTGGTGAAGCTGCAGGGCTGCGAGCTGAACCACCAGATGGATGCGCTGGCAATCGACGTCATGGGGGAGCTCGGCACGCTCTATGGTGAGACGCCGCACCTACGAGACGAGGGCGCCTGGCAGTACCAGCACATGTACGACCTTGGCCTCATCATCGGCGGTGGCACGGCGCAGATCCAGAAGAACATCATCGCGGAGCGCGGCCTTGGCCTGCCCCGCGAGGCGGCGCGGGGCTGAAGCGATGGAGTTCGCGCTCACCGATACCCAGCGGGCGATGCAGGACAGCCTAGACCGGATGCTGTCTGCCGAGGGGTCTGCTGGCGGGTCCAATGCCTGGAAGGTGGCGGTGGCCACGGGCCTTCCGGGCCTTCTCGTCCCCGAGGAGCATGGCGGGCTGGGGCTCGGCGTGATGGACGCAGTGTTGGCGGCGGAGACTCTGGGCCGCCATGTCTCGCCGCTGCCCTTCATCGGCACCGCGGTGTTGGCGCCGCTCACTCTGCTGGGTGCTGCCAGCGGGGTGCAGCGCGCGCGCTGGCTGCCGGCGATCGCGGCTGGCGAGGCGGTGGTCGGCGTCGGGGTCTCGGGCGCCGCAGCCGGGATACGCGAAGACTTCTCCGTCTCCGTCTCGGGCGGGAAGCTGAGCGGCGAGGCGGTCTTTGTGCTCGACACGGCGGGGGCCGCGGCCTTCATCCTCGCCGATGACAGCGGCGGGCTGTACCTGGTGGAGGCCGGCGCTCCCGGGCTGGATGCCGTCCCGCTGCGGACCATTGACGAGACGCGGGCGGTTGCCACGTTGCGGCTGGACCGCGTGCCGGCGGAGCCGCTGTCCTCAAGCGACGGGCCCGCTGCGCTCCGGCGCGCGATCGACGCTGCGCGAGTGGCGATCGCGGCGGACACGCTCGGCGCGGCGTCGTTAATGCTCGAGCGGGCGGTCGCCTACGCGAAGGAGCGCCGGCAGTTCGGGCGGCCCATCGGCAGCTTCCAGGCCGTTAAACACCTCTGCGCCGGTATGGCTGCAGAGCTGGAGCCGGGCCGCTCGCTTGTCTGGCACGCGGGACACGCGCAGGACGTGCTGCCTGACGCGGCGCGGCTGGCGGCCCACGCAAAGTCCTACATGGCCGAGGCGGGGCAGATGATCGCGCGTACGGCGATCGAAGTGCACGGCGGCATTGGCTTCACTGAGGAGCTTGGGCTGCACCGCTGGTTCAAGCGGATTGGGCTGAACCGGCAGCTCCTCGGCGGCCCATCCCGGCTGCGGGCGGAGGCCGCCGCCCTTCGCCCAATTCAACCACCCGTTTCGGAACACGCGCCATGAGACCTGGGCTGCAGTCCTTTTTCCGGCCGCGCGCCGTGGCGCTGGTCGGCGCCACGGACCGCTCCGCCTGGTCCCGCACAGCATACGACAACCTAACCGCGCTCGGATTCCCGGGGCGCGTCCACCTCGTCCGCCGCGGTGGCGGATCCGCGCACGGGCAGGCGGCCGCGGCGAGCTGCGCCGCGATAGGTGAGGCGGTGGACACCGCCCTACTGATGCTGCCCGCCCACGTTCTGGAGGAGGCCTTGGATGACATTGCGGCCGCCGGGATCGCCAACGCCGTGCTGCTGAGCGGCGGGTTGGCCGAGACCGGCGGAGAGGGCGCCGCACTGCAGGCTCGGATCGCCGCCCGCGCCGCGGATCGGGGCATGCGCCTGCTCGGGCCCAATTGCCTCGGTTTCATCAACTTCGCGGAGCGAGCGGCGCTTTGGACTGGCTCCCTGCGGCGTCCCGCCCTGCCCGGCCATGTCGGCGTGGTGTCGCAGAGCGGCGCCGTCGCCAACTTCCTCGGCCATTTCGCGCACCAGCAGGGGATCGGCCTTAGCTTCATCGCGGCAACCGGCAACGAGGCCGGCCTCGACCTGGCGGGGGTGCTGGATTACTTGGTGGACGACCCCGCCACCCGCTCCATGGCTCTCTTCGCCGAGACGGTGCGCGACCCCGTGCGGTTCCGCGCGGCCGCGGAGCGCGCCTTCCGCGTCGGCAAGCCGGTGGTGGTGCTGAAGGTCGGGCGGAGCGAGATTACGGCAAAGTCCGCGCAGTCCCACACCGGTGCGCTCGTTGGAGACGATCAGGTCTTCGACGGGGTGTGCCGGCAACTCGGCATAGCGCGCGTGGACTCATTAGAAGCGCTGCTGGTCACGGCCGAGGTGATGGGCCGCACGGGCTGCCTGACGCGGGACAAGGTGGCCGTAGTGTCCATCTCCGGCGGCATCTGCGAGATCGCGGCCGATGGCGCGGAGGCCGCGCGCGTGCCGCTGCTGGCGCTGTCGGGGGAGCGGACAGCGGCGCTGCGCGCAGTGCTGCCGGATATGGCCACGCCGCACAACCCGCTCGACGTGACCGGCGCGGCCATGCTGGACGGCACGCTAATGGAGAACGCCGTCCGCGTCCTGGCCGAGGACCCGGAACTTGGGCTGATCGCCTGCCTCTGCGACGTGCCGGGGGCGGAGCAGGAGGCTACGGCGATCTACACCAACTCCATCGCCTCCATCGGGCGCGGCATGAAGGATTTGTCCGTGCCGGTGCTGACGATCAGCCACACGCCGAAGGTCTCCACGGAGACGACGCGCCGACTGGCCGCGGAGGCGGGGCTCTCCTACGTCTCCGGCGGGCTGTCGCTCGGGCTCGGCGCGATCGGACACGCCGTCGCGTGGTCGGCCCGTCAGCGCAGTGCGGCCGCGGTACCGGAGGAGGCGCCGGCCGGGACCGGGGCGGAAAGTTTCCCCGCCTCCGAGCACGAGGCGCTTGACCATCTCCGCCGCCACGGCGTGCCGGTCGTTCCCTTCGCCCTGGCGCGCGACGCGGAGGACGCGGTGCGCGCCGCGGGTGACGAGCGGGTGGCAATGAAGATCGCCTCGCCCGATATCGCGCATAAGAGTGACATCGGCGGCGTGCTCCTCGACCGCCAGGGCGCGGAGTCAGTGCGGGAGGGGTATGCGACGATTCTTGGCAACGTCCGCCGGGCGCGGCCGGAGGCCGCGATTGAGGGTGTGCTGGTGGCGCCCATGCGCCGGGGGGGGCTGGAGCTGTTCGTCGGCGTGAAGCGCGACCCGCAATGGGGCGCCGTGCTGGCGCTCGGCCTCGGCGGCGTGTGGATCGAGGCACTGAAGGACACCTCTCTCCGCCTGCTGCCCGCGCGGCGGGACGACGTGCTGGACATGCTCTCCGAGTTGCGCGCGGCGCGGCTGCTCGGGGGCTATCGGGGCATGCCCGCCGCCGATCTCGGCGCCGTGGCGGACGCGGTGCTCGGCATCGGCCGGGCGGCGCTCGCGCTCGGAGACGCCCTGGAGGCCTTCGAGGTGAACCCGCTGCTCGTCCGAGGCGGGCAGGTCGAGGCACTGGACGCCCTGGCGACGCGCCGGGGCGGGGAGCACTGAGCGTGGCGCAAACCGATCCGAGCCGCATCCCCGTGATCGCGGGCGTGGGCGAGGCGATCGACCGACCCGCCGACCCGGCGTGCGCGCTCGAGCCGCTTGCCCTAATGGAGGCCGCGCTCCGGGCTGCGGAGGCGGATGCGGGCGCCGCGTTACTTCGGCGCCTGGACTCCCTCGACGTCATCAACGTCGTTTCCTGGCCGAGCACGGACATGCCGGGGCGCCTGGCGGAGCGGCTGGGAATCGCGCCCGCGCGCCGGGTCTACGGGGTGCTGGGGGGCGAGACGCCGACGCGCCGCATTCATGACGCCGCCCTGCGGATCGCACGCGGGGAGAGCCAGGCCGCGGCGATCTGCGGTGGCGAGGCTGAGCGGAGCGTGCAGCAGGCCAGGAAAGCCGGCATGACCCTTCCCTGGGCACCGCGCGATCCGGACTTTAAGGGCGTCGACCGCTCCTACCTGCATCCCGAGCTGATCCGGCACGGCATGGTGCTGCCGCTGGCGCTCTACGCCCTCTACGAGAGCGCTACCCAGGCCCACTGGGGACAGACCCCGGCGGAGGGGCTGGAGGAGACCGGGGCGTTGTGGTCCGACTTCTCGGCCATCGCCGCGCGCAACCCCTGTGCCTGGAGCGGGAGACAGCTGGAGCCGGAGGAGATCACCCGACCGGGGCCGGACAACCGCCCCGTCGCGTGGCCCTTCACCAAGTGGACGGTGGCACAGCCCGCGGTAAATCAGGGCGCCGCCATCCTCGTCACCAGCCTGGGCGAGGCGCGGGCTGCCGGCGTGCCTGAGAGCCGTCTAATCCACATTTGGGGCGGCGCGGCGGCGGACGAGCCCCACGCCGTGCTGACGCGCGAGAACTTCCATGCCGCCCCCGCCATGGACGTGGTGCTGGAGGCGGCCGTAAAATTGGCCGGCAGCCGCTCCGACGCCTTCGTGGCGCGCGAGTTCTACAGCTGCTTCCCCCCAGTGCCGAAGATGGCGCGGCGCTCGCTGGGCCTGCCGCAGGGAACGGAGCCGAGCGTGGCGGGCGGGCTGACCTTCTTCGGTGCGCCCGTGAACGACTACATGGCCCACGCGGCCGCCGCGATGGTTCGGCGGCTGCGGGAGTCCAGCGGCGGGCCGGGTCTGCTCTACGGCCAGGGCGGCCATGTGACAAAGCACCACGCACTCGTGCTAGGGCGCGAGCCGCCACCGCGGCCGCTGGAGACCGGGGACTACGTCCGCCAGGACGAGGCCGACCGGCGCCACGGCCCGGCGCCTGCGATCGTGCCGGAGTACGACGGCCCCGCGCGGGTCGAGGCGAGCACGGTCCTTTATGGACGCGACGGGGCGCCGACGCACGGCACTGTCGTCGCGCGCACGCCGGCCGGCGCACGGATCATCGCGCGCGTCCCCGCCGCGGACACGGAGGCAATCGCCGCGCTGACGGAGCTCTCGCGGAGCCCGGTCGGGCTGGAGGGGCGCACCACGTCCGGCGCTGAAGGGCTGCTCGCATGGAGGCTGGCATGAGCGACAAGGCAGCGACCGAGACCGTCCTGACCGAGCGGGTGGGCAGGCACGTCCTGCTCGTCACCCTCAACCGCCCCGCGGCGCGGAACGCCGTGAACGGCGCGCTGGCCACGGCGCTAGAAGCAGCGGTAGAAACGGCGGAGGCGGATCCCGAGATCCGCGCTTGTATCCTGACAGGCGCGGGTGACAAGGCCTTCTGCGCCGGGGCAGACCTGAAGGAGGTGGCGGGCGGCCGCACCACCTCCCTTTTCACGGAGCGCGGCGGCTTCGCGGGCTTCACCCACGCCGCGCGTGCCAAACCCTGGATCGCCGCGGTGAACGGGCCGGCCTTCGCGGGCGGGCTGGAGTTGGTGCTGGCCTGCGACATGGTGGTGGCGGTCGAAGGCGCCACCTTCGGCCTGCCGGAGGTGAAGCGCAGCCTCGTGGCGCTGGCGGGCGGGGTGCAGCGCCTGCCGCGCGCGCTTCCGCGTAACCTAGCGCTCGAGATGATCGCGACGGGGGAGCCGATCGACGCGCGGCGGGCCGCGGCGCACGGGCTGGTCTCGCGCGTCGTGCCGGCCGCGGAACTGCGCGAGGCGGCGCTCGCGCTAGCCGGGACGATCGCCCGCAATGCGCCGCTGGCCGTGCGTGAGAGCCTCGCCATCGCCCGCCGCTCCGCGGAGCTGGACGAGGCGACGATGGCGGCGATGGGCCAGGAGACCCGGAAGCGGATCTACGCCAGCGAGGACTACCGCGAAGGCCCGCGCGCTTTCGTCGAGAAGCGGGAGCCGCGCTGGACCGGCCGCTGAGAGCCGGGCGGGTAAGGCAGGGAGGAAGAGATGGTCAGGATCGTGTTGCCCCGTCGGGCGCTGCTCGGGGGGGCGCTGGCCGCGCCCGCCGTCGCGCGGGCCCAAGCCTATCCGGCGAGGCCTGTCACGCTGATCGCGCCGGCCCCGCCGGGCGGCGGCCTGGATACCTCTCTCCGGCTGCTGGCTCAGGGCATGTCGCAGCACCTGCCGCAGCCCGTCGTGGTGGAGAACCGGCCGGGCGCCAGTCAGACGCTCGGCGCCGCCGCGGTTGCCCGGGCACGGCCGGACGGTTACCTGCTGACCGCCTTCCTCACCGCCTCGCTCCGCGTGCAGATCCTCAACCGGCTCGCCTTCGACCCGCTGAAGGACTTCACGCCGGTCGCCCACGTCTCCGGCTTCACCGTCGGTTGCGTCGCGCGGCGCGACCGCTTCCCGAACGGCTGGGCGGATTTCGTGGCCGAGGCGCGGCGGCGGCCCGGCGAGCTCAATTACGGCAGCACCGGTGTGAACGGCACGCCGCATGTCGGCATGGCGGAGCTGGCGGTGCGGGAGCGGCTCGAGGTGAACCACGTTCCCTTCCGCGGCGACGCCGACGCGCTGCAGGCCGTCCTCGGCGGTCACATCGACTGCACGGCCGGCTCCTCGTCGCTCGGCGGCGCGGTGGATGGCGGCACGGTGAAGTGGCTGCACATCTGGTCCGCGCGGCAAGCGCCGCGCTGGCCGGACGCGCCGACGCTGCTGGAGCTCGGCTATGACGGCATGGTGCTCACCTCACCTTTCGGGATCCTCGGGCCGGCCGGTATGGCGCCGGAGGTGGTGAGGCTGCTGCAGGACCGAATCGAGGCCCGCCTGAAGGACGCGGACTTCCTCGAGGGCATCGCCCGCTTCGACATGATCGCCGAGTTCAAGACGAGCGATGCGTACCGCCAGGACCTCGTGGACAGCACTGCGCGCGAGCACGAGCTGATCCGCCGCCTCAATCTGCAGCCGGTGTAGGCCCGCCATGAACGTCAGTAGGCGCATCCTCCACTCGGCGGCGATCGCCGCGCCGTCCCTCGCCCGCGCGGCCGGCTTTCCGGAGCGGCCGGTCACGCTGATCTGCCCCACGCCGCCGGGCGGCTCCACCGACGCCACGCTGCGCGCCCTCGCCGGGGCCGCCACGCGTCGCCTGGGGCAGCCCGTCGTCGTCGAGAACCGACCGGGGGCGAGTCAGACTCTCGGGCCCATGGCTGTCGCGCGTGGGCGGCGGGACGGCTATCTGTTGTCGCAGCTTCCGGTTACGGCCATTCGGGTCCAGCTGATGCAGAAGCTGGCCTTCGACCCGCTGAACGATCTGGCGCCGGTGGTCCACGTCGCGGCCTACACGCTCGGCGCCGCAGCGAAGGCGGGACGCTTCCCCAAGGGCTGGGTGGACTTCGTGGCAGAGGCGCGCGGGCGGCCGGGCCAGCTCTCCGTCGGGAACACGGGTGTCGGCACCAACACGCATCTCTGCATGGCAGAGCTGGCGAGGCGCGAGGGGCTGGAGGTGAACCACATTCCGTTCCGCGGCGAGTCCGACGGGCTGCAGGCCCTGCTCGGCGGCCATGTTGACGCGATGGCCGGCACCTCCGGCATGGGCGGGCCGGTGGATGACAAGCTTCTGGCCTGGCTGCACCTCTGGACGCCGCGCCGCCTCCCGCACTGGCCGGACGCCCCGACACTCGGCGAGCTGGGTTACACGGCGATGGACGTCTTCACCTCGCCCTATGGCATCGTCGCCCAGGCCGGGACCGACCCGGGGATCCTCCGCGCACTCTCGGCCGCCTTCCTGGAGGCTGCGCGCGATCCGGCGCACCTCGCCGCGCTCCAGCGCTACGACATGTTGCCGGACGTCAGGGACGCCGCCGGCTACGGGGCGATGCTGCAGCAGCGCGTGGCGCAGGAGCAGGACCTCGTGCGCAGGCTGGAACAGGGGCACGGGTAGGGCACGCCCCCGGGTTCAGGCCGGGCACAGCACGGGCAGGATGAGGCCGGGCGCCGCCTCCTCGAAACCCACGCGGAGCGGCTGCTCGGGTGCCGGCTCCCACCCGACCGGGCCGCGGCCCTGGGCCAGGATCCGCACACCCTCCTCCAGATCCGCCGTGATAAGCAGGTATGGCAACGCGCCGCGGAAGGCCGGGTGGAAGGCGTGGTGGGCCACCGTCCAACTGTGTACGCGGGCGCGGCCGGACGCCGCGATCCAGTCGGTGTCGAAGGAATGGCAGGCGTCGCAGAGCGGCCTGGGGTAGTGGCGGATACGGCCGCAGGCGGCGCAGTGCTGGAGCAGGAGCTGTCCCGCCGCCAGGGCATGCCAGTAAGGCCGGCTCTCCTCCGTCGGCTCCGGGCAGGGGATCGGGACCTGGGCCTCGCCGCTCATGCGCGCACCATGATGGCGACACTGCCGTCACCCAGGTCGCCGAAGCCCGTCACCAACCCGGTCTCCGCCCCCCTCACCTGCGCCGCGCCCGCCTCGTGGCGGAGCTGGCGGACCAGCTCCACGACGTGGTTCATGCCCGCGACATGCGCCTGCGACAGCAGCCCGCCATGGGTGTTGACCGGTAGCCGGCCACCGAGGCTGAGCGCGCCGCCCTGCACGAAGCTTCCACCCTCCCCTTTCCCGCAGAAGCCGAGGTCCTCGATCTGGCAGAGGACGACGTAGGTGAAGCAGTCGTAGATCTCCGCCACGTCGATATCGGAGGGACGGAGCCCGGCCATGGCGAAGGCGCGCGGCGCCGCTTTGGCCAGGCCGAACCGCGTCATGTCGTCCCGCTGCGTAATGGCCATGGGGGAGTCCGCGTGGCCCTCGGCCAGCCCGGCGAGGAGGATCAGGGGCCGCGGCCCGTCGCGCGCCGGCCCGGCCCCACTGACCACCACCGCTGCGCCGCCGTCGCTCTCCAGGCTACAATCCAGGAGCCGCAGCGGGTCGGCGATCATGCGGGATGCCTGGTGGTCCTCGATCGTGATGGGCTGCATCATCGCCGCATTGCCGTTGAGGATGGCGTGGGCCCGGGTGGTGACGGCGACCTCGGCCAGCTGGCGGCTGGTGGTGCCGTGGAGCGTCATGTGGCGGCGGGCCATCGGCGCGTAATACTGCGCCGGCGCGTTGGCCCCATGCGGCGCCTCGAACTCCGCCACCGCGCGGAATTGCGGCATTAACGCGAGCCGCCCGCCGATGCGCGGGCCGGAACGGCCGGTGCGCGCGACGGGCAGCAGCACGTGCCGGCAGATTCCGGCCGCCACCGCCGCCGCTGCCGTCTGGAGTGCAGCGACCGAGCCCGCGCCGCCGAGAGACGTCACGGAGGAGAAGCGCAGGTCCGGCAGGCCGAGATTCGTGATCAGGTCTTCCGCGACCGCCGGCCCGATGCCCATGGGGATGACAACGCCGTCGATCTCGCGCGGGGACAGCCCGGCATCCGCGATCGCGCGCAGCGAGGCCTCGAGCAGCAGCACCATAGCCGGCTTCCGGGGCGCGTCACGCCGGTAGCTGGTCTCACCAATCCCGGTGACGGCGCTGGCGCGGGCCAACTCCATCCTCAGCGCCCCTCCGGCGCGTCGGCTGCGAGCATCGCCTCCAGCTCGTGCCGCACGATCTTGCCGGTGGTGCTGCGCGGCAGGGCCTCGGCCGCGATGAAGCGCACGGCCTTGGGCAGCTTGTAGCCGGCGATCCGGCCGCGGCACAGCGCGATCACCTCCTCCGCCGTCACGTCGCCGGCAGCGGGGACAACGAAGGCCACGGGCACCTCCCCCCACCGTGCGTCAGGGCGGCGCACCACGGCCGCGTCATGGATGCGGGGCGAGGCGAGCAGAAGTTGCTCGATCTCGGCTGGATAGATGTTCTCCCCGCCCGACTTGATGAGGTACTTGCGGCGATCGACGAAATCGAGCGTGCCGTCCGCATTGCGGCGGAACACGTCGCCCATGTGGAACCAGCCCCCCCGGAAATCGGCCGCGTTCGCCTCCGGGTTGCGCCAGTAGCCGCTGAACAGGGCAGGGCTGCGCAGCGTCATCTCGCCCGGCTCGCCGTCCGGCACCTCCCGGTCCTCCTCGTCGGTCAGGCGGACGCGGCAGAGGGAGCTCTGCACCTTGGACATGCGCTCGGGCACGGTTCCGATCGGGATCACGCCGCGGCTGGCCGGCGCCGGCCCTGTCTCCGTGGCCCCGAAGGTGTTGCGGTATGGTGCCTGGAGAAGGGTTGTGATCTCCACCATCTGCTGCCGCGGCACGAGGTCGGCCATGGAGCCTATGACGCGGATTGGCTTCGGCCTTGCGCCCCCGCGGTGGAGCGCAGCGATGAGGCGGTCGATCGTGGCCGGCATCAGCATGAGGTTGCCGATTTCCGTGCGGGTGATTGTCTCGACGATGGCATCCGGGTCGAAGCCGTCCTGGATGATGACGGTGCCGCCCGAGACGAGCATGCCCAGCGCGGGGTCCGTGGCCGCCATGTGGAAGAAGGGCGCCCAGCAGATCGTGGCGGTCTCGGGGAAGAGCGAGCCGTCCATGCGGGAGATGGCGCAGCGGGCGATGACGGCACGGTGGCTGATGACCGCCCCCTTCGGCCGCCCGGTCGTGCCGCTGGTGTAGAGCATCACCAGCCCGTCCTCGGCCTCCGCCGCGTCCGGCGGCTCAGCGTCCGAGGCGGCGGCGAGCATCGCCTCATACGCCTCCCCGAAGAACCGCACCGGCCCGGACCATCCCAGCCGCCCTGGCACGGCCGCGAAGCGCTCGGAGGCGAGGAGGAGGCGCGCATCGCAGAGGTCGAGGCACCAAGCCAGCTCGGCATCCGCTTGCCGCCAGTTCTGGCAGGCCACCATGGCGCCAAGCTTGGCGGCGGCGAGCTGAACCTCCAGGTACTCGGTGCGGTTCTCCGACAGGATCGCCACGCGGTCACCCCGCCTCAGGCCCAGCCCGGCGAGGGCTCGGGCGAGACGGTTCACCCGTCCGTTCAGGGCGGCGTAGGTGAGGCGGCACCCACCCTCCTCGATGGCTGGGTGGGCGCCGCACCGCCTCGCCTGGTCAGCGAACAGTGCCCCGACGGTCACGCCGTGGGACGCCAGGGCGACACTGCCCGCCGCCCACTCCGGGAGGTTGCTCATGCCGCCCGCAGGTGAAGGCGCTCGATGAGCGCCCGCTCAGTCCCGACCGTCTCGCGCAGGAACTCCACATAGGCGCGGCGGTCCCGCAGGTTCAGGGTCATGTCGTAGCGCGCCAGGATCGCCTGGTGCTCCGGGTCGCGCGCCGCCTCGCCCAGCACCTCCTCTAGCCGCGCGGCGACGTCCGGTGGCAGGCCGGCTGGGCCGACGATCCCGAGGGCGAGGTCTACGACGACGCCGATGTAGCCAAGCTCGTTCAGCGTCGGAGTGTCCGGCCAGCGCGGCAGCCGCCCGGGCGACCACAGGTTCAGCCATGTCGCCTGCCCGGCGTCCACGGCCGTCCCGATCCCTGTGGACCCCGCCATCGCGTCGACATGCCCGCCGAGCAGCGCCGAGACGCCGTCGGCATCCCCTCGGAAGGGGATGTGGTTCAGCTCGATTCGTTCGCGCTCCGCGAGCAGCACCATCCCGATATGCGGGCCGGCATTTGTGCCCGTGCTGCCGTAGGAGACCTCACCGGGCCGGCGGCGCGCTTCCGCCACGAAGTCCTTCCACCCGCCGGGGAAGCGGCCAGTACGGGCGATCAGGCCGGTGTTGAACGCCGTAACCTGGAGAATTGGCGTGAAGTCGGTCGGGATGTCGAGGGGCAGCTTCGCGAGGAGAATCTGGCGAATGCTCGAGGCGTGCAGCTGAGACAGCACGTAGCCGTCGGGCCGCGCTCTGGCCACAGCGAGAGGGCCAAGCGTCTGGCTGGCACCGGGCCGGTTCTCGACGACGACGGGATGGGGCAGCCGACGCGACGCGACAGCAGCGAGAACCCGCGCCGTGACGTCCGATGAGCCGCCGGGTGGGGCCGGGACGATGAGGGTGATCGGCCGGTCAGGGAAGGACCCCTGCGACCGCGCGATGCGCGGCATGGCCAGGGCAGCCCCCGACGCTGCCAGAAAGCCGCGCCGGCCCGCTGAGATGGACATACTCCTCACTGCCGCCCTCCCCTTGCCTTTTGCCTAGCGATTCGCCGCTAGTCGATGTGGAAGCCCTCGTACCCGTTCTGGGCAACGCGCTCGCAGGTGGCGGTGTAATTCGCGGCTCCCCCGAGATACGGCATGAAGACGCGCGGCTTGCCGGGCACGTTGACGCCCATGTACCAGGAGTTCGCCTTCGGGAAGAGCGAGTTCGCCGCCAGCTCATTCACGTGGGCCACCCACTTCTCCTGGGCTTCCTCGTCGGCCTCGATGGTGTGACCCTGCCTAGCCTGCAGGTGGGCGATGCAGTCGGCGATCCAGTCTACGTGCTGCTCGATCGACGTAACCATGTTGGTGAAGACCGAGGGGCTGCCCGGCCCGGTGATGAGGAACATATTCGGGAAGCCCGCGATGGCCATGCCGAGATAGGTCTTTGGCCCCTCAGCCCAGCGCTCGCGCAGCTTCTCGCCGCGGCGCCCGGTGATGTCGATACGGAGCAGCGCGCCCGTCATTGCATCGAAGCCGATGGCCAGCACCAAGATATCCAGCGGGTACTCCCGGTCTGAGGTGCGGACGCCATGGGCCGTCACAGCCTCGATCGGCTCGCTCCGGACATCGACGAGGGCCACGTTTTCGCGGTTGAAGGTTTCGAAATAATTCGTGTCCACGCAGATGCGCTTGCCGCCGATGCCATAGTCCTGCGGCATGAGCTTCCTCGCCGTCTCCGGGTCTCGCACAATCGCGGCGATGCGCGCCTTCACGAAATCCGAGGCATGGCGATTCACCTCCGGATCGGTGGTCATGTCCGTATAGGCGTACATGAAGCCGATGCCGCCCGTGCCCTCCTCGCCGCGCCAGCGCCGCTCGAACTCCCGCTCCCGCTCCTCCGCCGCAACGTCTCGGCCAGACACGAGGCCTGCATTGTTGAGCGTATTGTTGCGCGTCTTCCTTGCCGCCGCACGCCGCTCTCGGTAGTGCTCCTTCCATTCGCGCTCGTAGTCGGGATCCATCGGACGGTTATTTGCCGGGATGGAGTAGTTGGGCGTGCGCTGGAAGACGGTGAGGCTCCGCGCCTGCTCGGCCAGATGCGGCGTGGCCTGGATGCCCGAGGACCCCGTGCCGATCAACCCGACCCGCTTTCCGGTCAGGTCCACGCCGTCACCGGGCCAGTCGGAGGTGCGGTACACCGGCCCGGCGAACTCCGACAGGCCGGGGATGGAAGGCTCGAGCGGGACGGAGAGGCAGCCGGTCGCCATGATACAGAACGGGGCTACGAACAGCTCGCCGGCCTGCGTCGTCACCGTCCACGTCCGCGTCTCGTCGTCGAAGCGGGCCGCCGTGACGCGGGTCCCAAGCTGGATGTCGCGGCGCAGGTCAAGCCGGTCCGCCACGAAGTGGATGTAGCTGAGGATCTCCGGCTGCGGTGCGTAGATCTGAGACCAGTTCCACTCCTGCTGTATCTCGTCCGAGAAGGAGAAGGAATACTGCATGCTCTCTACGTCGCAGCGGGCGCCGGGGTAGCGGTTCCAGTACCAGGTTCCGCCAATGTCCGCCCCAGCCTCCAGCACGCGGACCGAGTGGCCCTCCTGACGCAGGCGATGAAGCGCGTAGAGGCCCGCGAAGCCTGCGCCGATGACAATCACGTCGTAGGCTGCGGGGTCCTGTCCGAACGCCTTGTATGTTGCCATTGAACGTTACTCCTCCTGTGGCCGGTCTTCTCTGCCGGTCGCGGGATGCTCATACTGCAACTCGTAGTTGATTTGTCAACATCAAGCTACTGTTTGATGTCATGGCTCGCGTGACGGAAAAAACACGTTTGGGATCGGAAGATGTTTGGCCCAACATGATCGGCGACGGAAATCAAAATAGGCGAGAAGTCCTCCCCCCTGATCACCCCTGAGGGCTCTACGAGAGGCGCAGCCGAGACACTGGCTCAGCGGATGGCAAAGGATATCCGGCAGGCAACCCGCAAGCAGTGTTGCCTTGGAAGAAGATCCGGATCGTGCTGGAAGGACTACGCAGGAGCAGAGCATCGCTGCCCTCTGCCAGTGCGAGGAGATCGCCGGAAGCTTCTACTCGCCCAGTCACATAGGCTCTCTGGAGCGGGAAAGCTGCGTCTGCCCAAGAGATCGTGTGCGCCAAGCCCCCCGCTTGAATCGCTGCTCCATTACACTCGGCTGCCCGATTGAATCGTTGACCATTCAACATGGGGTCGCTATCGATGCAGCTCGGATACGATAAAAGCACATGCCAAGACATGGCGGGAGGAAGGTGTGAGGTTTGGAATACGTGCCCGGCGGCGTCCCGGTGCCTGTCACCTGGTGCGATCGAGAACGTCCGCACCGTGCCGCCTGGCACTGGCGAGGCGCAAGGTCCTGGCGGCGCTGCTCGCGGCGCCCGGTCTGGCCACAGCGCAGGAGCCGTCTTCCAAGCCGATCCGGATTATCGTCCCCTACGCGCCGGGCGGCACCACGGACCTGCTGGCCCGGATCCTGGCCGATCATCTCGGGCGGGTCCTCGGAACGGCGGTCGTGATCGAGAACCGCTCCGGCGCTGGCGGGATGCTGGGGACGGAGATTGTCGCCCGCGCTCCGGCGGACGGCCAAACGCTGCTTTTCGCCAATACCGGGCCGATCATTTTCAATCCGCTCCTCTACGCGAAGCTCTCCTACGACCCCGTGGCGGACTTCGCCCCGGTCGCGCGCGTCGCCGAGTTCCCGCTCTTCCTGGTGATCCCTACTTCTATCCCGGCGGACACTCTGCCGAAGTTCCTGGACTGGGCCAGACAGCGGCCGGGGAAGGTGAGCTTCGGCTCGGTCAGCACCGGATCGGTCGCGCACCTGGCCGGGGAGATGCTGAACCGCGCCGCGGGGCTCGACCTCCAGCACGTGCCCTATCGCGGCGGCTCTCAGGCGCTGACGGACCTCATCGCAGGCAACACACAGCTCTTCTTCTCCACCGGCCTTGAGGCGCGACCGCATGTCGAGGCCGGACGCATCCGCGTGCTCGCGACGACCGCGCATAGCCGCATGCAGACGACGCCCGACGTGCCGACCTTCCGCGAGCTTGGGATGCCGACCCTCGACTTCGCGTCCTGGTTCGGCCTGATGCTCCCGCGCGCAACGCCGCTGTCAGTGCGGGACCGTCTCGCCGCCGCGGTGCGCGGCATCATGGCGCAATCGGAGGTAAGCCGCGCCATCCTCGACGTCTCCGCCATCCCGGTGGTCGAGACGCCCGAGGCGTTCGAGCGGGTCCTCGAGAAGGAGCGGCGCCGCTGGGCGCCGATCGTCAGCGCCGCGGGTGTGCGGATAGAGTGATGGGACCTCGCGACGGGCCGGTCGTGGAGGCGATGTGTTCAGCGGGATGGGGCAGGACGGGATGATCGATGCGGGAAGCGTGGAGGCCCGTTCACGGCGTTCGGAGGCGGAGGGAAGCTTCCCCTTCGCCGGGTCGCTCATGCGGCTCGGCGGATGTGTGGCGCTCGACGGACGGGTGAGCTGGGCGCCGCGGCTGCCCGGACACTACCAGCCGGTGAGTTGCTACGTCGCGCGGCAGGGGGAGAGGCCCGTCCTCGTTGATACGGGGATCGCTCTTCACCGGGACGCCGTCCTGCGGCAGCTCGATGCCGTTATCCCCCCCGGGCGACCCCTCACGACCTTCCTGACGAGGACCGAGCTGGAATGCACGGGGAACCTCGGCGCGCTCCACGCTGCGGGGCGGATCGCGCGGATCGTCAATGCCGGCGCCATCGGGCCCTTCGATGCCTTCGACGACGCGCTTGAGGGATCGGTCCCGATGTCGCTGATCCCGCTCGGCACCGGCTCCTTCGCAGCGGTGGACGAGGCGGAGACCCTCTATGTCATCCCGGCATTCATCCGGATGTTGTCGACCATGTGGGTCTTCGACGCGACGAGCCGGACCCTCTTCAGCACCGACTTCTTTGGGCACACCTCGGTGGCGTCGCCGCGGGACCCCGCCGTGATCGGCAGCCTGACGGAGGATAGGACGAGCCGCGAGTCCGCCCGGGCGCATCTCCTCGCCAAGTTCTGGTGGCTGCCGCGGGCCCGGACATCCGCCATGCGCAACTGGCTCGCCGGAATTTTCGACCGGTTCGACGTCGAGATCATCGCGCCGACGCATGGCTGCATCCTCTCCGGGCGGCCGGTTGTGCGGCGGCACCTGGAGCTGATGCTGCGGCTTCTACGAGAGATGGAGGAGGACCGGTGATGCCCGGCCATGAGGGCGTACACCACTTCCCGCGCGAGATCGCGCCGGGAATCCTGTGGTTCGGCAACTGCCTTCGGATCACGATGGGCGGAGAAGTTTTTCACTCGCATCTCGGGGTGTACCTGCTCAAGGGGAACGAGAAGACCCTACTCGTCGATACGGGCATGACTCGGCACTGGAAGTCCATGCGGCGACAGATTGACCGCGCGCTCGATGGACGGAGCCTGGATTACGTCTTCCCGACTCATCCCGAGGTGCCGCACTGCTCAAACATCCCGAACCTGCTGGACCATTATCCCGGCAGTCGCGTTGTTGGGGACGTGCGCGATTACCACCTCTACTATCCCGAATATGCCGATCGGTTTGGCGAGATGGGGGCAGGCGACGTAATTGATCTCGGCGGCCAGAGAGTCGTCTTCGTCCCGGCCGTCATCCGTGACCTGCCGAGCAGCCTCTGGGCCTATGAGGAGACGCGGCAGGTGATGTTCGTGGCCGACGGCTTTGGCTTCGCTCATGCCGGGTCCGACGACCCGTCGCGGGACGATCCCCTGCACCGGCCGGGCGAGTGCGCCTTGACCAGCGAGGAGATCATCGACGGGCTGCAGGTGGGCCGCGGCGAGTTCGTCGTGCGCGCGGCCCTGTACTGGAGCCGTTTCGTCGATCCTGCCCCGCTCTTCGCCGAGATGCGCGACCTCCTCACGGCTCATCCGGCCACCATCATCGCCCCGGCACACGGCAACGTGGTGGTAGACGTGCCGAGGACTCTTCCGATCGCGCAGCAGACCCACGCCAATGCCTTCGGGGGCGCCTTCCCGAGCAGCGCCGCCGTTCCCGTCCCGAGAGTTCTGTAGGCCGAGCCCCAGCACCTCAGGGTTGGCGGCGCCCGTCGCATAGTCGGCGCACGGGCTCGAAAGAAGCTTGTATTGCAAGCCCGAAAGCGTGATGCGACAGCCCATCGAGGCAGCCCAGAGGATCACTTCGGCCGCGAACTGTCGCCCCTTGAAGGCCAGCTTCCGCTGATCTGACCCAGCCGCCGTCGTCCCGCCATGCCGAACCATGGCCCCGGCCAGCAGCAGGCGCATTCGCTGCAGCAGAGCCCCGCGAGGTGACCGGCCGCTCCCCCATGGCGCTGACCCACGAGCGGCTGCTGGCCGAGGTACGGCGGATGCTGATCCACAGGGCGCGCAGCGTCTCCGGCGTCGCCTACGAGCTGGGCTTCGAGCCCCGCGGAACCAGCCGGCGCCGAATTTAAGGTGTAAGCGAGGCCACGAGACCCTTGGCGCTCTGAGGTGAGGGTCAGCCCGGGTTGGGAGTGGCCCAGCACCAGGGCATGAGCTCGTCGATGCGGCTCTCGGGCCAGCCGCCGACGAGGCGGGTGAGCACGTCGGTAAGGTAGCGCTGCGGAGCGGCGCCGTTGAGCTTGCACGTTTCCACGAGAGAGGCGACCGCGGCCCAGCGGGTCCCCCCGTCATCGCCGGAGGCGAACAGGGCGTTCTTGCGGGAGAGGCAGAGGGGACGGATGGCGCGCTCGACGGTGTTGTTGTCGAGTTCGATCCGCCCGTCGTCGAGGAACCGCACGAGGGGGCGGCTCTTTTCCTGGCGGGCGACGCGGCGGACGTCGGGCGGCTCGCCCCGCACCTCCGCCTCGACGGCGTAGAGGGCAGCGATGCGGCGCAGCGCCTCCGCCGCGATTGGCGCCGTCTTCCCCCGCGCGAGCGGGACGAATTCGCGACGCACATGCGACCAGCAGAACGCGAGTGTCATGGCGCCCTTGGAGGCGATCGCCTTGTAGACGCCGTAGCCGTCGCACTGGACTATGCCGCCATAGTCCCGGAGCAGGTCCTTTCCGTACTCGGCCCCGCGGCCCGGGGCGTAGCGGAACACGACGGCGGGTGGATCCCTCCCGCCCCAAGGGCGGTCGTCGCGCGCGATCGCCCAGGCGTAGCCCTTCTTCGTCTGGCCTCGTCCTGGGTCGAGCACCGGCATCGTCGTCTCGTCGGCGAACAGCCGGGGCGAGGCGAGGAGGAGCTCGTGCATGCGCCGGACCACCGGCACGACCTCGTGGGCGGCGGTGCCGGTCCAGTCCGCGAGCACCTCGCGCCCAATCTCGGTGCCTTGACGCAGCAGGATCTGCGACTGGCGATACAAGGGCAGGTGATCCGCGTAGCGCGACACCAGCACATGGGCAACGGTGGCCTCCGTCGGCACCCCGCCCTCGATCAGGCGGGGTGGCGCGGGCTCCTGCAGCACGGTGCCGGGGCAGGCGCGGCAGGCGAGTTTCGGGCGGCGGGTCACGAGGACCCGGAACTGCGCCAGGATCACGTCCAACCGTTCCGACGTGTCGGCCCCGATCTCGACGAGCGGGCCCTGACAGCAAGGGCAGGTCGTCGCCTCCGGCGCGAGCACCACCTCGATGCGGGGCAGGTGAGCGGGCAGCCGCCCGCGCCCGGCGCGGCGTCGCTGAACCGTTCCCGCCTTCTGACCCAGCGAGGACTTGCCCGCCTCGGCCGCGGCCTCGGCGATGGAGGCCTCAACTTCCTCGAACGCGAGCTGCAGCTGATCCTGGGGCAGCCGTTCGGACCTCTTCCCGAACTGCATGCGCCGGAGCTTCTCCAGCAGGTGGCGCAACCGCTCGTTCCGCTCCGCCAGCGCGTCCCGCTCGGCAACCACCGCGACGAGGAGCGCGCGCAACGCCGCAGGGTCGTCGGGGAGGCTCGCCAGGTCGACGTCGGCCGCGCGCATCGCCCGCCGATTCTATGCAGCAGCCGTCGGTCTGGGAAGCCGTTTCGGTGCGCCGACGCGCGACCAATCGAAGCCGTCGAACAGCGCCGCGAACTCGACCGGTGTCATCCGCATGACCCCGTCCACCACCGGCGGCCAACGGAACGCGCCGCCCTCCAGTTGCTTCCAGACGAGCACCAGGCCAGACGTGTCCCAGGTCAGGATCTTGACCCGGTCCGCGCGCCGCGACCGGAACACCAGCACCACGCCCGAGAACGGGTCCTCGCCGAGCACCTCGGCCGCGAACGCCGCGAGCCCGTGCGCGCCCTTGCGGAAATCCACGGGCTGGGTCGCCAGCAGGATGCGCGCGCCCACCGGGAGCGCGATCATGCCTCGAGCGCCGCGGCCAGCCGCGCCACTGCCGCCACGTCCGCCTCACCCCCGACGCGCAGCACGCGGCCGTTCCGCAGCACCACCTCGATCGCCGCCCCCACCGTCTCCCGCATCGGCGGCGTGATCGCCTCCGGCGTCACCACCTCAGCGCTCGGGCCGACGATCAGCGGCACGAGCCCCGGCGGACGTCGGGCCGTCTTGTGCTTCACGGGCCGCCCCTCGGCCTCGCGCCGCCAGCGGTGGATCAGGCTCGGCGAGATCCCGTGCCGCTGCGCCACCTCCAGCACCCGCGCCCCGGGCTCCGCGGCCTCCGCCAGGAACGACGCCTTCTCCTCGGCCGTGTAGTCCCGCCGCGCCCCGCGCGTGACAATCTCGACCCGCTCCATCGCTCCAGTGCCAGCACCGGTGCTGGCACTCGTGCTCGCTACCCATCGCGCCATCGTCACACCCTCCGCGACGACCTACCTCGCGGGATCAGCAGCGACGATCAAGAGGGGTCGTCACGCCGCGCTTACTTTAAGGCATTCGCAATGCGAGATGCACGAAGCTGCTGCTCGCGCTCAGGGAACCGTCTGCGCCGACAGGTCATGCGCGGCCTCGGGCGCCAGCGCTCCGCCCAGGGCGCCACTCCTCGCAAGAGCGGCAATCTGCTCCTTCGAGTAGCCAAGCACTTGGCGCAGGATCTCACCGTTGTGCTCACCAACCGTTGGCGCGGGACGAGGGTCCGCGATAGGTGTTTCCGAGTAGCGGATAGGCAATCTGATGTTGGGTATCCAGCCCGCTTCGGGATGTTGCACGCGTCCGACGATGCCGCGCTCCCGTGCCTCTCCCGAGCGTAGGGCCTCGCCAAGACTCCGGACCTCGCCGCAGGGGATAGATGCGGCACGCATCTTCTCTTGCCAGTAGGACCAGGGATGGCGGATGAAGATCGCCTCGAGGGTCTCGAAAAGTTCCGCCTGCCGCGCCAACCGCCCATTTCGCCGGGACAGCGTCGGATCCGTGGCCAGATCGGGTCTTTCCAGGACGTCTTCCATTAGGCGGTGGAAGATCCGGTCGTTGCCGCAGTTGATGTAGAAGGGCTTGTCCGACGACATGAAGACGCCGGAGGGGCATGTGTCCGGGCTCGTGTTGCCGTGGCGCTGCGGCTCAGCGCCTGTGACCAGATACTGCAGAGCGGCGTAGCCCGTCATGAGCACTGCGTTGTCGAAAAGCGCGACTTCCACGTACTGCCCAGCCCCCGTGCGAACGCGGGCGAGGAGCGCGCCGAGAATGGCGTTGCATGCCATCATAGCCGTGCTGATGTCCATCACCGGGGAAAGGCTTCGGACGCCGGGGCGGTCACCGTAACCGTTCATGGAGATGTAGCCACTCTCCGCTTGAACGATCGGGTCGAAGCCGAGCCGGTCGGAGAATGCCCCCTCTCGGCCGTAGGCTGAGACCGAGCAGTAGATAAGGCGGGGGTTGATGGCCTTGCAACTCTCGTAGTCCAGGCCCAACCGCTTCATTACGCCGCTGGAGAAGTTCTCTACCAGAACGTCGGCGTCCGCGATCAGGTCGCGGACGATGGACAGACCCTCCGGGGATTTGAGGTTGACCGACACGCTCCGCTTGTTGCGGTTGCTCCACGCGAAGGGTGCACCGATCGATTCCACGCCGGGCACGGAGGGCGGGTAATAGCGGAACTCATCGCCGCGGCCTGGCGCCTCAATCTTGATGACGTCGGCACCCATGTCGCCCAGTATCATCGTGGCGAACGGGCCCGCGAGGAAGTGACTGAGGTCGACGACGCGCGTTCCCTGAAGAGCCAGAGGCATACCGGCTGGCCGCGGCGAAACATCCGGGAGATCCGCTGCGGAAAAATATTTCTCTGCCATGAACGTCCCCGTGCCTTGCTGCGGCAATGTGGCACCTATGGACGGTCCAAATCAAGAATGTGGGTCTGATTTTTCGGAGGTGTGGAACGGCCGATTTAACGGATTGACCATTGACCCCCTGAGCGCGCGGATCACAGGATCGATGCAGCAAAAAGGCATGGTGTGCGCAGGGTAAGTTCTGACCTCGCCTGCGGGAGGCGGCGGTGAGAAGAATAGAGAGATCTTCGCGGCGGCTCTGTGCTGTTTGCCCCTCGCGGCAGCAGGGAGCGGGTGGCCCGACCGTCCGGTCCGCGTCGTCGTCCCTTTCGCACCGGGCGGGACAGCGGATCCGCTGGCTCGCATAGTCGCGAACGAGCTCGCCGTCCGCATGGGGCAGCCCTTCGTCACCGAGAACCGGAGCGGGGCGAACGGCGTGGTCGGAGGTCGGCTGGTCGCCGCGGCGCCACCCAACGGCTACACTCTGCTATTGCCGGGCTGGTCGATGCTGGTCGCCAGCCCCCACCTGCAGGCCGATCTCGGCTACGATCCGCTCCGCAGCTTCGCGCCGGTCTGCGGCCTCGCGGTCATCGACTTCCTCCTCGTCGTCCGGCCCGAGCTGGGCATCCGGACGCTCGATCAGTTCCTCGAACATGCGCACGCTCGGCCGGACACCCTGACCTGCGGATCCTCCGGCATTGGTAGCTCCATCCATCTCGGGGGTGAACTCTTCAATCGCCTTGCCGGGCTGAAGACGGTGCATATTCCCTATCGTGGCTCCGCCCCTGCCCTGACGGACCTCGTCGCCGGCAAGATTGACTACATGTTCGATTCCGGCGTCTCGGCCGGCTTTGTCCGCGACGGGCAGCTCGTCGCGCTCGGCGTGGCGGAGGCTGAGCGCCGGGCGGATCTCCGCGATGTCCCGACCTTTCGCGAGTTGGGCTACCCGGCGGCGGACCAGCTCGTCTCGCACTTTCCGCTCCTCGCACCAGCCGGGACGCCCGATGCGGTCGTGCAAAGCCTCGGGGAGCATGTCTCCGCGTGCCTGCAGGAACCGCGCCTGCAGGGGCTGATCCGGGCAAGCAGCCTGCGCCCCGGCTTCCTAGGCCCCGATGCGGTGAGGCAGGCCATGGCGGACGACTTCTCGGCCTTCGGCGGGCTGATCCGGCAGCTCGGCATCGAGGCGAGCTGAACGCATCACCGCGCGCCCATCAGAGGACACTGAAAATAGCATGCCGGAGACCCCGCCGCTGCGTCGATTGCTCGACCTGTCCGAGATCCACGGCCTCAAGGCCCGGTACTGCCGCTGCATTGACACGAAGCAGTGGCGGGCGCTGGAGGAGCTGTTCACGGTCGATGCCCGTTTCGAGGGCTTCGGCTCGGCCCCGACGGGCGCGAACCGGGAGACCTTCGTCGCGGGCGTCAGCACCCGGCTCGCCGACGCGGTCTCCGTCCACCACTGCCGTATGCCGGAAATCGAGTTTATCGGCCCGGACGAGGCGCGCGGGATCTGGGCCATGGAGGACTACGTCGACTTCCCCCGGGGCCGGGACGTGGCGGAGGCGCCCGGGCAGCGCGGTTACCGGGGCTACGGCCATTACGAGGAGGCCTATCGCCGCGATGGCGAGACCTGGCGGTTCACCTTCCTGCGGCTCACGCGGCTCCGCATCGACGCCGTGTCCCAGGCGGACCCGCCGCCGCGCCCCGGCCGGCTGTCCGCCTCAACCGGCTGGCTGGGGCACGGAGCCTAGCCCATCGAGAGGCCCCCGCCCTTCGGCATTCCAGGGCCGGCTGGTGGGAGAGCGAGCGACGCGGCGTGCCTGGACCATCGACACGCAGCAGGAGAGGGGCCGTCGATGAGCGACAGCAACAGGATAGTCCTTGGCGTCAATGGGCGCCGGCCCAGGGACGTGGCGGCCCCGCACCCGACAGGCCTGGCCGGGCGGTTGCGGCGTCGGGCTCTGCTTCGATCCACGCGAGGGCGGTGGCCCTCCCCTCGCCGGCTTCCTCGACCAGCAGTCGGAGCTGTGGGCCGCGGCGCTGCGGGAGACAGGCATCCGGATCGAGTGACGCCGCGCCGTTGCGCCGGGCGGGTTGACGTGCCGGAGCCATCGGGACCATGCTAAATGGACGGTCCAATGGACATCGCTGGACGCGTCCGGCGGGCACGGGAGGAACAGCGCGTGACGGATCGGAGCCTGAGGGGCAGGGTGGCCATCGTCGGCATCGGCGAAAGCAGCTACTACAAGCACGGGCGATCCCCTGAGCCGGAGTTCAAGCTCGCCCTGCGGGCCATCATCGCCGCCTGCCGCGACGCGGGGCTGGATCCGCACGAG
Organism: Roseomonas chloroacetimidivorans; assembly: GCF_049629625.1. Classification (NCBI taxonomy): domain Bacteria; kingdom Pseudomonadati; phylum Pseudomonadota; class Alphaproteobacteria; order Acetobacterales; family Roseomonadaceae; genus Roseomonas; species Roseomonas chloroacetimidivorans. The sequence continues at coordinate 36,940 of NZ_JBNBZS010000037.1, forward strand.
ATCGACGGCTTCGCCTCCTTCAGCGACGACCGCAATGACTCCTCGCGCCTCGCCACCGCGCTCGGCATCCGCGAGTTGCGGCTCTCCTCCATGCAGTGGGGGGGCGGCGGAGGCGGCACGGCCGGCGCAGTGGCCAACGCCGCCGCCGCGATTCAGGCCGGGCTGGCCGACCGCGTCATCGTCTTCCGCGCGCTCGCCCAGGGGCAGTTCGCCCGCTACGGCCAGGGCGGCATGGCGAACGCGAAGGTGCCTACCGTGTCCGGCGACCATGCCTTCTCCCTGCCCTATGGTGCCGTGTCCCCTGCCCAGCGCTTCGCGATGAAGGCGCGTCGCTTCATGCACGAGCACGGGGTGGAGCAGGGGGCGCTGCGCGCCATCGCCCTCGCCTCCTACCACCACGCCCAGGCGAACCCGCGCGCGATTATGTATGGCAGGCCACTGGACGAGGCCGCCTATGACGCATCGCGCTGGATCGTCGAACCCTTCCACCTCTACGACAGCTGCCTCGAGAATGATGGCGCGGCGGCGGTGCTGCTGGTTCCGGCGGAGCACGCGAAGGATTTCCCGAACCGCCCCGCCTACCTGCTCGGCGCGGTGCAAGGCTCGGATCACCGCTGCGCGGCCACCGGGCACAACGCCCCGAACTACGCCAGCGCGAGCTTCGCGAGCGTCGCCCCTAACCTCTACCGCATGGCCGGACTCGGGCCGAAGGACGTGGACGTCGTGCAGGCCTACGAGAACTTCACCGGCGGCGTCCTCATGGCGCTGGCCGAGCACGGCTTCTTCCGGCCAGAGGAGGCGAACGACTTTCTCCGCCCGGAGAACCTCCTCGCCGGCTCCGGCCGGCTGCCGCTCAACACCAGCGGCGGGCACCTGGCGGAGTGCTACATGCACGGCGCCAACCTCGTGACCGAAGCGGTGCGCCAGATCCGCGGTACCTCCACCAGTCAGGTGGCGGGCGCAGAGGTCTCCATGATGATTGCGGGCCCGATGGTGACGCCCGTCAGCAGCCTCATTCTGGGCTCGGAGGCCACCCTGTGACGTCCGCGAAAAGCTATCTTCCCCCCGGCCTGCCCATCCCGGTTCCCGAGCGCGACGGGCTGAGCGAGCCCTTCTGGTCCGGGCTGCGCAAGGGCGTCCTGCGCGTGCAGCGGTGCGAGGGCTGCGGCGAGCTGCAGTTCGGGCCGGAGTGGATCTGCCACCGCTGTCACAGCTTCGAGCTCGGCTGGCAGGCGGTGGCGCCACACGGACGGATCTACAGTTGGGAGCGGTCCTGGCACCCCGTCCACCCCTCCCTGAAGGAGGCAGTGCCCTACCTCGTCGTGTTAGTGGAGCTGCCGGAGGCCGGGAACATCAGGCTGCTGGGGAACCTTCTGGGTCCGCCCGAGCAGCCGGTTCCGATCGGCGCGGCAGTGAAGGGCGTCTTCGAGCACCACGAGGACGCAGATCCTCCCTTCTCGCTCCTGCAATGGCGGCTGGCCGGAAGCTGACCTTGGTCACCGCGCACACTAACGAAACCGCCTTCGACGTCGTCATCCTCGGTTCCGGTGCGGGCGGCATGGCTGCGGCCCTGTTCTGCGCGCTGCGCGGCCTCCGGCCCGTGGTGGTGGAGAAGGCGGCGGTGGTCGGCGGAACCACCGCCCTCTCCGCCGGGACGAGCTGGATCCCCGGAACCGTCCACGCATCGGAGGTCGGGGCGGAGGATTCACCCGATCGGGTCCGAACCTACCTGCGCGCGGCGCTCGGTCCGCTGCTCGACGAGGCGAAGCTGGACGCGTTCCTCGCACACGGCCCCGCCGCCGTCGCGGAGCTCGCGGCCCGGACCGAGGTGAAGTTCCGCGCCCGCCCGTACCATCCGGACTACATGTCCGAACTGGACGGCGCCGTGCTGAAGGGCCGCGCGCTGGAGCCGCTGCCGCTGGACGGCCGGCGGCTTGGCAGTGATCTCGCGCTGATGCGCCCGCCCCTGCCGGAACTCACCCTCCTCGGCATGATGCTGGGCCCGGACGACCTGCGGCACATGCTGCGGGCCACGAGCTCGCCCCGCTCGGCCCTTCACGCGCTGCGGCTGCTGGCGCGCCATGCGGTGGACCGCGCGCGCCACCCGCGCGGCACCGGCCTCCTCCTGGGCAACGCCCTCTGCGGGCGGTTGCTGCTCTCCCTGCGGCTCCTTGGAGTGCCGGTCTGGACCCAGACGCGCGCCACGGGGCTCCTCGGCGATGGCGAGAGGGTGGAGGGCGTGAAGATGGAACGAGAGGGGCGCCGAATCCGAGTCACGGCGCACCGCGCCGTCATCCTCGCGACCGGTGGCTTCGCCCACTCGCCAGAACTGCGCCCACGCCTGCTTCCGCCGCCGCTGCCGGACCATACCGCGGTGCCTCCCGAGGTGAGCGGGGATGGGATGCGGATGGCGCTGGACCGCGGGGCGGCGCTGGGCGCGAGCCACGGCAACGGGTCCTTCTGGGCCCCTGTTTCTGTCCACCCCCGGCGGGACGGGTCCACCGCAGTCTATCCCCACTTCTTCCTCGACCGCGGCAAGCCCGGCGTGATCGCCGTGGACGGCTCCGGCCGCCGCTTCGTGAACGAGGCCACCTCCTACAACGGCTTCGTGCGCGGCATGTACGAGGCGAACGCCGTCAATGCGGCTATTCCCTGCCACCTGATCGCCGATTCGCGCGCTCTGCGCGCCTACGGCCTCGGCATGGTACTGCCGGGCGGCTGGCGGCTGCGGCGCCTGCTGGCCGAGGGTTATGTAAGGCGGGCGGAGACGCTGGATGATCTGGCGCGGCAGCTGGCGATCGATCCAGCCGCGCTGACGGAGACGGTCGTGCGCTTCAACGGGCACGCGCGGCTAGGCGAGGATCCGGACTTCGCCCGGGGCGCCACGGCGTCCAACCACGTCCTCGGCGATCCGGCCCACCGCCCGAACCCCTGCCTCGGCCCGATGGAGAGAGCCCCCTTCTACGCCCTGGCACTGCACCCCGGGATCAACGGCACCCATGCCGGTCTGCGCACGGACATCGCGGGACGCGTCCTGCGCGCGGACGGAACGGCCTTTGCCAATCTCTACGCCTGCGGCAACGACATGAGCTCCCTTATGGCGGACCGCTATCCCGGCCCCGGCATCACCATCGGACCCGCCATCGCCTTCGCGCACGCGATCGCGGAGCACCTGGCGGCGAATGTTTCCGCTTGATTGGACCGTCCATTGAGATGCAGTATCGGCCCCGCCATGCCGAGAACGGGCTAGGCCGACAATAAGCACGCAGGGGGAAGCATGGGTTCGGGAGAGGAGCCGCGCGGGCAGGCGCACGGCCTTGCACGCCCGCGGACGGGGCGGCGAGGGATTCTCGCCGCGGCAGGCCTGCTGGCCGGCGGGCCCCTCGTCCAAGCCGCTCGCGCGCAGGACCCTTCCGCCCTTCCGGACGGGCCCATCCGCATCGTCGTGCCGTTAGGCGCCGGCGGCGGGATCGACGCCTGGACGCGGATGATCGCCGAGCGGCTCGCCCCCGTCTGGCGCGTGCCCGTGGTGGTGGACAACCGGTCGGGCGCCAACGGGGCGATCGGCGCCGCGGCCGTCGCCAACGCCGCGCCGACCGGCCAGACCCTCCTCTTCTCCCACAGCGCCGTCGTCTTGACGCCGCTCCTGCAGCGCAACGTACCCTACCGGTTGGCGCAGCTCGCGCCGATGCAGTTCCTGGCCGACCTCCCCATGGCGCTCGGGGTCGCGCGGCGGGAGACAGACAGCCTGCCCGGGCTGATCGCCCTGGCGAAGGCGCGGCCGGGGAGGGTCGCCTACGCGTCCTACGGCACGGGCTCCGCCTCCCACATCGTTGGCGAGATGCTCCAGCGCAACGCCGGCATTCGCCTCGTCCACGTTCCCTTCCGCGGCGAGGCGGACGCAGCGACCGCCCTGATCGGCGGGCAGGTCACAGCGGCCTTCGTCTCGGTCGGCGCGGTGGAGCGGTTCCAGGAGCAAATGGCCTTCGCCGCCCTCGCGGGCCCTGCTCGCCTCGAGCGCCATCCGGAGGTGCCGACCTTCGCGGAGCTGGGCGTGGCGGATGCCGCGCTCTCGGGCTGGATGGGCGTCTTCGCTCCGGCAGGTTCGCCGGCCCCGCTCCTGCAGCGCATGGCGGCGGATATCCGGCAAGTCCTCACGCAGGAGGAGGTCGCGCGGAAGGCGCGCGACTTCGGCTTCGAACCGCGCCCCGGCGGCGGCCCGCCCTTCGACGCCTTCGTGCGCGAGCAGTCTGGGCAGTGGACCGCCGCGCTGAAGGAAACCGGGATCAGTATCGAGTAGGGGGCCAGGAATGAACAAAGTGGCGACGGAAGCGAAGCTGAGCGAGGCGGTGCTGATCGACGGCGCCAGCCGGTCCATGTGCTCGGTCCGGCACCGCGCGGCGCGGGCCGCGGCCGGCCTGATCGCGCTCGGCGTGAGAGAGGGCGACGCGGTGGGCCTGCTGTTGCGCAACGACTTCGCCTTCCTCGAAGCGTCGATCGCCGCGACCGAGATCGGTGCCTACCCGCTGCCCGTGAACTGGCACCTCGTGCCGGCTGAAGTGGAGTACATCCTGCAGGACGCGGCGCCACGCGTCCTCATCGCCCATGCCGACCTCCTGGCCGCGATCCGCCACGTCGTGCCGGCCGGCACGCCCCTTCTCACCGTGCCCACCCCGGAGCCCATGCGCGCGGCCTACCACCTGGCGGAGGAAGCCGGGCGCCCCGCTTCGGGCGACACCGAGTGGGAGGCCTGGTGCGACGGCTTCGAGCCCTGGCCGGGGCCGCCGCGCCGCCCCCGCGCGACGATGATCTACACCTCCGGCACCACCGGCCAGCCGAAGGGCGTCCGCCGGGAGGCGGCAAGCCCGGAGATGGCGGAAGCCAACCGTGCCCTCATCGCCTCCACCTACGGCGTGCGCCCGGGCATGCGCGCCTATATCGGCGGGCCGCTCTACCACGCGTCCCCCAACGCCTTCGGCCGCATGTCCGTGGGCATCGGCGACCTGCTCGCGATGCAGTCGCGCTTCGACGCCGAGGGCCTTCTCGCGCTGATCGAGCGCCAGCGCCTCACGCACCTCGTCATGGTGCCCGCCATGTTCGTGCGGCTAATGAAGCTGCCGGAGGAGGTACGGAGGCGCTACGACGTCTCCTCGCTTGAGTGGGTCACCCACACGGGATCCCCCTGCCCGCCCGAAGTGAAGCGCGCGCTCATCGCGTGGTGGGGGCCTGTCGTCCACGAGCTATACGGCGGCACGGAGACGGGGGCTGCCGTGCACTGCAACTCGGAGGAGTGGCTCGCCCATCCCGGGACGGTCGGGCGCCCCGTCCCCGGCACCACGCTGCGGATCCTGGGCGAGGACGGGAGCGAAGTCGCCCCCGGCACGCCGGGCGAGATCTTCATGCGGTGCAGCGCCTACACCGACTTCACCTACCACAACCTTCCAGAGAAGCGGCGAGAGGTGGAGCGGGATGGACTCATCACCTGTGGCGACATCGGCTATATCGACGAGGACGGTTTCCTCTACCTATGCGACCGCAAGCGGGACATGATCATCGTTGGCGGCGTCAACATCTACCCCGCCGAGATCGAGTCCGCGCTGCTGCAGCACCCCGGCGTGCGCGACTGCGCGGTCTTCGGCGTGCCCGACGACGAGCTGGGCGAGTCCATCATGGCGATCGTGGAGCCCGCGGGCACGGGCCTGACCCCGGAGGAGCTGCTGGGCTTCCTCGGCCCGCGCATCGCCCGCCAGAAGCACCCGCGCCACATCCGCTTCGAGGCCGCGTTGCCGCGCGAGGAGAGCGGAAAGATCTTCAAGCGCAAGCTCCGCGAGCCGTACTGGGCCGCGCGCGCCCGCGCCATCTGACCAGCCCCGCCGAAGAAAGAAGGGAACAGCATGTCTGAGCAGGGACTACTCGCGGGCAAGGTCGTCCTCGTCACCGGGGCGGGGCGCGGCATCGGGCGCGACCTTGCCCTCGCCGCCGCGGGGGCCGGGGCGAAGGTGGTGGTGAACGATCTCGGCGCCGGGCTGGACGGGCGGCCGATGGAGGACGACCCGGCCGCCGCGGTCGTGGCCGAGATCCGGGCCGCCGGCGGCGAGGCCGTGACTGACGGCCACAGCGTGGCCGAGCCGGAGGGCGCGGAGGCGATGGTCGCCGCCGCCGTATCCGCCTTCGGGCGCATCGACGGGGTGGTCAACAACGCCGGCATCCTGCGCGACAAGATGATCTGGAAAATGGACCACGCGGAGTGGGACGCCGTGATGAAGGTGCACCTCTACGGCAGCTTCAACGTCTCCCGCGCCGCGGCCCTGCGCTTCCGGGAGCAGGGATCGGGTGCCTTCGTCCACATCACCTCCACCGCCGGGCTGGTGGGCAATGTGGGCCAGGCGAACTACGCGGCGGCGAAGCTCGGCATCGTCGGGCTGTCGCGCTCCATCGCGCTGGAGATGGGTCGGTTCGGGGTGCGCTCCAACACGCTCGCGCCCTTCGCGCTGACGCGCATGGTTACCTCCATCCCGGGGGCGGATAGTGAGGCCTTCCTCGCCAAGCGGCGCGAGATGACGGCGGCGAAAATCGGGCCGCTGACCGTCTTCCTGCTGAGCGACGCGGCGGCCGAGGTGTCCGGCCAGGTTTTCGCCGTGCGCGGCAACGAGCTGATGATCATGAGCCAGCCCAGACCCGTCCGCAGCGTCCACCGCAGCGACGGCTGGACGCCCGAGACCGTGCAGGAGGCGGTGCTCGGCACGCTGCGCCCGAACCTGACGCCGCTGGAGGGCACCATGGAGGTCTTCTCCGGGCCGGTGATCTGAGAGGGCGGGATCCGACGCGATGGACCTCAACTTCACCCCTGCGGAGCGGGCCTTCGAGACCGAGGTGCGCGACTTCGTCCGCGCCAACTTACCAGAGCGGGTGCGGGCGCGGGTGGAGGCCGGCCTCGCCCTCGGCAAGAAGGACCAGGTCGCCTGGCAGCAGGCGCTCCACCGCCGCGGCTGGGCCGCGCCGGCCTGGCCGCCGGAGCATGGCGGGCCAGGATGGACGCCAGCACAACGCTACCTCTTCGCCAAGCAGCTCGGCCTGCTCGGCGCGCCCCCTTTCATGGCCTTCGGGATCGGCATGGTCGGGCCGGTGATCTACACCTTCGGGACGGAGGCGCAGAAGGCGCGCTATCTGCCGCCGATCCTCGCCTCCACGGAGTGGTGGTGCCAGGGCTTCTCCGAGCCGAACGCCGGCTCGGACCTCGCTTCGCTCCGGACCGCCGCGCGCGACGCGGGCGACCACTACCTCGTCACCGGCCAGAAGATCTGGACTACGAAGGCGCACTACGCGGACCGCATGTTCCTCCTCGCCCGCACCGGAGGCGGCAGCAAGCCGCAGGAGGGCATCTCCTTCCTCCTGCTCGACATGCGAGCGCCCGGCGTGACGGTGCGGCCGATCATCTCAATCGACGGTTCGCACACGCTGAACGAGGTCTTTCTCGACGAGGTTCGCGTCCCGAAGTCCGAGCGCGTGGGCGAGGAGGGCAAGGGCTGGACATACGCCAAATTCCTCCTCGCCCATGAGCGCACGGGAATCGCGGCGATCGGGCGGCAGTGGAACCGGATGGAGAGGCTGCGGCGTGTCATCCGCGAGGGCCAGGGCGGGCCGGCGCTGCGCGACGCGGCCTTCCTACTGCGCGTTGCGGAGCTCGAGGCGGATCTGATGGCCTTGGAGTACACGGAGCTGCGCGCGCTCTCCGCCGAGATCGCCGGCCATGCCGACCCCACGACGGCGCCGCTCCTGAAGATCGGCGGCACCGAAATCCAGCAGCGCGTGACGGCCCTTCTCTTCGAGGCGCAGGGGGCACGTGGCGCCGTGCTGGAGGAGGGCGGCCCGGAAGTCCCCGGCGGGGCGGAAGGCGCGGCGGCGGACTACCTCTACAGCCGCGCCTCGACGATCTTCGGTGGGACCAACGAGGTGCTCCGCAACCTCGTCTCCTCCTCCGTCCTGGCCTGAGGGAGCGCGGCATGGACTTTAACCCGTCTGAGGAGCAGGCGCTGCTCCGGGACAGTGTAGCGGGGTTCCTGCGGGACGCTCCCGCCTCGGTGCAGGATGCCTGGGACGGCATGGCGGGCCTGGGATGGCTTGGCATCTCCCTGCCGGAGGAGGCCGGGGGCATAGGCGGGGCCGTGGAGGCCGCGATCGTGGCGGAGGGGCTGGGGCGCTCGCTCAGCCCGGCGCCGTTCCTCTCCTCCACGGTCTTCGGCGGGCACCTCGTTGCCGCCGCCGGCACGGACGAGCAGCGCGCGCGGTTGCTTCCTGCCCTGCTGGAGGGGCGGCTGCGCCTCGCCGTGGCCTGGGCGGAACCGGGGGACCGGCTGCTGCCAGACGGGGCGGAGACGGCCGCTTCCCGGCAGGGCGCGGGATACCGGATCACTGGCCGCAAGGATCTCGTCCCCGACGCGGCGGACGCCGGGCTACTGGTGGTGCCGGCGCGCCTGCCCGATGGCGGGACCGGCCTCTTTCTCCTGCCTCCCGACATGCCGGGCCTGGCTCTGCGGGCGGGGCGGCTGCTGGACGGGCGCGGCTTCGCGGACCTCGTGTTGGAGGAGGTTGAGACGGGGCCGGAGACTCTGCTGGGCGGCGGTGCAGCGCCGGCGGCCGTGCTGGAGGACACTTTCGACCGCGCTACCGCCGCCCTCTGCGCCGATGCCGTGGGCGCGATGCGCGAGGCGGTGCGCACTACCGCCGAGTACCTGAAGACTCGCCGGCAGTTCGGCACCGCGCTCTCAACCTTCCAGGCGCTGCGCCACCGGATAGCGGACATGCACATGGAGGCCGAGCACGCCGCGAGCCTTGCCCTCGCCGCCGCCATGGCCTGCGACGCGGGTGATCCGCTCAGCCGCACCCGCCTCGTCTCCGCCGCGAAGGCGCGGACGGGCAAGGCCGGGCGCTTCGTCGGCGAGGCCGCGATCCAACTCCACGGCGGCATCGGCATGACGGAGGAGCACGCGATCGGGCGCTTCCATAAGCGGCTGCTGGTGGCCGACGCCCTGCTGGGCAGCCGCGCCTGGCACCTGGACCGTCTGGCCGCCAACCCGCCGGCCGGGAACGAGGCCGCCACCCCCGCGCAGGACGCCGCCTGATGAACCCCGATGCCGTGATGGCCCGCCGCTTCGAGGACGTGCCCGTGAGGGTGGAGGAGCGCGACGCGATCCTCTATGCGCTCGGCATCGGGCTGGGCGACGAGCCGGAATCCCCCGCCCAGCTCCGCTACACCTACGAGAAGGACCTGGCCGTCTTCCCCACCATGCCCGTGGTGCTCGGCAGCCCCGGGCTCTGGTTCCGGGATCCCGCCCTCGGCATCGACGCGCCGCGGATCGTGCACGCGGAGCAATCCGTACGGAACCACCGCCCGATCCACCTCGGGGAACCGCTCGTGGCGCGCAACGCGATCACCGATCTGGTCGACAAGGGCGAGGGCAAGGGCGCGCTGCTGACGGTGCAGCGCGAACTTCTGGACGAGGGCGGCGCGCCGGTCGCCACCGTGCGCTCCACCTACTTCCTGCGCGGCGACGGCGGCTTCGGCGGCCCGCGCGGCGAGAGCGCCCGGCCCGAGCCCCTGCCCGACCGCGCGCCCGACATCACCCTCAACCTCTCCACCCTGCCGCAGGCCGCGCTGATCTACCGCCTGAGCGGCGACCGCAACCCGCTGCACGCCGACCCGGACTTCGCGCGCCGCGCCGGCCAGCCCCGTCCGATCCTGCACGGGCTCTGCACCTTCGCCGTGGCCGCGCGCGGGCTGCTGCGCGCCCGCGGCGGGGAGGATGCGGCGCGTATGGGCTTCCTCTCCGCCCGCATGTCCGCACCCGTCTTCCCCGGCGAGACGGTCCGGCTTCGGGCCTGGGATCTCGGGGGCAGCCGGCTGGGCTTTGAGGCGAGCGTGCCCAGCCGCGAAGTGGTGGTGCTGAGCCAGGGCCGGGCTGAGGTGGAGCCAGGCTGACGGGCCCGCGGGGCGGCCGCACGCCGGCCCTCCGCGGATCACGGGGCGAGCGCTTAGGCCCGCCTGCCGGCCGCCTCGCAGTACTCCCGCGCCAGCCGGACGCAGAGTTCCGCGGCCGTGGGCAGGTCGGCGATGCCGCCCACGCCGTGCCCGGCGGACCAGATGTCCTTCCAGGGCCGGTGCCCGGGCTCCCGGTGAGCCTGCGGCGCTGCCGGCAGCGCGTCGGGATCCAGCCCCGCCGCCTCCAGGCTCGCCCGCAGGAAGTTGGCGTGAACGCCGCTGACCGCGGGCGTGTAGACGATGTCCCGCGCCCGTGCTTCCAGCACCATGCGCTTGTAGGCGTCCGGTGCCGCGCTCTCCCGCGTGGCGATGAAGCGTGTGCCGATATAGGCCAGGTCGGCGCCCATCAGCCGCGCTGCCGCCACCTGCGCCCCGGTGTTGATGCTCCCGGCGAGCAGCAGCGTGCCCTGGAAGATCTGCCGCAGCTCCGAGAGGAAAGCGAAGGGGTTCAGCAGCCCGCCATGGCCGCCCGCCCCGGCGCAGACGGCGATCAGCCCGTCCACCCCGGCCTCCGCCGCCTTGGCTGCGTGCCGCAGGTTGACCACGTCGTGGAAGACAATCCCGCCGTAGGAGTGCACGGCCTCCACCACCTCCCGCACGGCACCGAGGGAGGTAACGACGTAGGGCACGCGCCGGGCGACGGTGAGGGCGAGGTCCGCCTCAAGCCGCGCGTTGGAGCGGTTGACGATGAGGTTGACGCCGTAGGGCGCGTCCTCCGGGCCCAGCGCGCCGGCGATCTCGTCCAGCCAGGCGCCGTACTCCTCCGTGGTGCGGGTGTTGAGCGCGGGGAAGGTGCCGGCAACGCCACCCCGGCAGGTCTCCGTCACCAGCGCCGGACTGGAAACGAGGAACATGGGCGCCGCCATGGCCGGCACGCGCAGCCGGTCTCGCAGAGGCGCGGGGAGCGGCACGGAGTCACGCCCCACGGAAGGCCGGGGCGCGGCGCTCGCGGAAGGCGGCTACGCCCTCTGCGTGGTCGGCCGTGCCGCGGAGAAGAACCTGGGCCAGCGCCTCCATCTCCAACATCGGCTCCAGCGGGCCGTGAGCGTGGAGGAAGGCCGTCTTTGCGAAGGCCAGGGCGGTCGGCGCGGCGGCGGCATAGGCCTCGGCGCGCCCGACTGCCGCGTCCAGCGCGCCGCCCGGGGGGACGAGGCGGTCGGCGAGGCCGATGCGCAGCGCCTCCTCGGCCGCCACGGGCTCGGCGCCCATCACCATGTCCTTCGCCCGCCCGAGGCCCACCCGCCGCACGAGGGTCCAGATCAGGCCGAGGTCGGGCATCAGCCCCACCCGCAGGAAAGCCGCGCCGAAGCGGGCGGCGGGGTCGGCCACCACGTGGTCGCAGGCCGCCGCGATGGAGAGGCCCGCCCCCATCGCTGCGCCCTCCACCGCCGCGACGACGGGCTTGCGGCACCCCGCGATGGCGTGCAGCAGGCGCTGGGCCTGGCGCATGCGGTCGTGCATGGCGGGGACCGAGCCGGCCGGCATGTCGGATAGGTCGCCGCCCGAGGAGAAGGCGCCGCCCCCCCCGGTGAGCACGACGGCGCGGCAGGAGTCGTCGGCATCCAGGGCGGCGAACTCGCCGACAAGGCGCTCCCGCATCTCCCGCCCCAGGGCGTTGCGGCGCTCGGGCCGGTTCATCGTCACCACCGCCACGGCACCGCGGCGCTCCAGCAGCACGAACTCGGTCACGTCAGGGTCTCCTCTCGCCCGGTCAGGTGGGTGTGAACATGGCGACCGGCGGCCCGCCCTCGGCCGTGGGCTGCCAGACCAGGCGCATCCGCTGCCCGATGCGCAGCGCGTCCAGGTCGCAGTCCACGATGTTGGTCAGGACGCGCGGCCCCTCGTCCAGCTCCACATAGGCGACGGCGTATGGCTCCTTCCCCCGGGTGATGCTGAAGCTGTAGAGCGTGCCCGTGCCCTTCGCCTCCACCAGCTCCACGTTGGGCGAGAGGGTGAAGGGCGAACTGGCGCGCGGGTAGAAGAAGGGCTTTCCCGTGTCCAGGCAGCGGCCGATGAGGAGGCGCCCTTCCCGTGCCGCGTCGAAGAAGGCGCGGTTCCCCGGGTCGACGGTCGGCGCGGGCGGGGTACGGCGGGCTACGACGGTCACCATTGGCGCTATTCCCTCTCCATGATCAGCGTGGCGCTGCCGTGGCGGATGCCGAGCAGGCCGCCCGTGCCGTGAGCGAGCGCGAGGTCGCAGTTCGGCACCTGCACGGCCGGGTGCGCCTCCCCGCGCAGCTGGCGCACCGCCTCGATCACTTTGGTGATGCCGCCGCGGTTGGCGGGGTGGTTGTTGCACAGCCCGCCGCCATCCGTGTTGAAGGGCAGCCTGCCCACGCCGCTGATCAGGTTGCCGTCCGCAACGAAGGCGCCGCCCCTGCCCTTCTCGCAGAAGCCCAGGTCCTCCAGCTGCATCAGCACGGTGATGGTGAAGCTGTCGTAGATGCTGGCGTACTTGATGTCGGCGGGGGTCACCCCGGCCTCCTCGAAGGCGCGCGGCCCCGACCAGCAAGCGCCGCTGAAGGTGATGTCCAGCTCTCCGCCTGCATGGTGCTTGATGGCCTCGCCCTCGCCCAGCACCTTCACCAGCGGGCGCTTCAGGCTCTTCGCCACCTCCGGCCGGGCGACGATCAGCGCCCCGCCGCCGTCGCTGACTACGCAGCAGTCAAGGCGGTGGAGCGGATCAGACACCATGGGCGAGTTGAGGACGTCCTCGACCGTCACGACCTTGCGGAGCATCGCGTGCTCGTTGTGCTGGGCGTGGTGGCTGGCAGCCACCTTGATCCAGGCCAGCTGCTCGCCCGTCGTGCCATACTCGTGCATGTGCCGCATCGCGCACATACCGTAGACGTTCGCCGTGCTGCGGCCGAACGGCGCCTCGAAGGCATCGTCCGGCACGCCAACGCCCCAGGAGCGGGCGGCGGTGCCGACCGCCGGCGCTTCCGAGCGCGGCCGGCCGGCCAGGGTGATGAGCGCGACGGAGCAGTGCCCCATCGCGATGGCCTGCGCGGCGTGGCCGACATGGGCGAGATAGGATGAGCCGCCGACATCGGAGCTGTCGAAGTGGCGAAGGTTCCGGAGGCCGAGGTAGTCCGCCATGCTCAGCGGCCCGAGGCCGGGGGCGTCGCCCGCGCAGAAGTAACCATCCACGTCGTCCACGGAGAGGCCGGCATCCTGCAGGGCGCCCCAGGCGACATCGGCGTGAAGCTGCGAGACCGAGCGGTCCTGCGCCTTGCGCGTGGGGTGCTCGTAGGCCCCCACCACGTAGGCCTGGCCTTTGATGCTCATGCCTTCACCTTCTCCCGACGATACGACAATTTTTGGATCGTCCAATTAGCATCACCGGACATCTTTCCGGTCAAGCGCCGCTCACTCGATCCGCACGTCGGCCGCGCGGATGATCGGGCGCCAGCGGCGGATCTCCGCGCGGATCAGCGCGCTGAACTCCGCGGGCGTGTCCGTCACCGGCTCCGCGGCGATGTCGAGGACGGATTTGCGGACCTCCTCCGCGCTCATCACCGTGCGCAAGCCGGCGGCGATCTGCCCGATGATCTCCGGGGGGATGCCCGCCGGGGCGAGCAGGCCGAACCAGGCCACGATGTCGAAGTCCGGGAAGCCCAGCTCGCGCATCGTCGGCAGCTCCGGCGCGATCGGCGAGCGCGCCGGGCTGGTGATAGCCAGCGCCTTCACGCGCCCAGCCCGGATGTGGGGCATGGCCTCGATGCCCGTCGAGAAGAACACCTGCACCTGCCCGCCCAGCACGTCCACATAGGCCTGGGCGCCGCCCCGATAGGGTATGTGCGGCATGGAGAGGCCGGCGGCCCGGTTCAGCATCTCCCCCGCGAGGTGGGAGACGGAGCCGTTGCCGACCGAGCCGAAGTTGACTGTGGAACCCGGCCGCCGCGCGAGGGCGAGGAGCTCCGCCAGGCTGTTCACGCCGAGCTGCGCCGGCACGACAAGGATCATCGGGAAGTCCGCCAGCCGGCCAAGGGCGGCGAAGTCCTTCTCCGGGTCGTAGGGCAGCCGCGCGTAAAGGCTGGGGTTGAGCGCGATCGGCCCGAGGTTGCCGAGGAGCAGGGTATAGCCGTCGGGCGCCGAGCGGGCGGCGGCCTCGGTGCCGACGATGCCGCCGGCGCCCGAGCGGTTCTCCACTACCACGTTCTGCCCAAGTTCCCGCCCTAGCCGGTCCGCGACCAGCCGGCCCAGCAGATCCGTTGTACCGCCGGGAACGTAGGGGATGATCATGCGGAGCGGCTTCTCCGGATAAGCCGCGAGCGCAGGCCCGGCCAGGGCGGCCGTCGCGGCCCCTAGCAGCAGCCGCCTCCCGATCGGGCCGCGAAGGGCCCCTCGGTCGTCTCGCATCATGGTCGTTCCTCCATTCACTCCGCCGTTCACCGGCTAGAGGTCCAGTTCGAGCCGCGGGCTCAGCGACCCCGAGCAGCACGGCATCACCGTGCCGTTCGCGGCCTTCTCCTCGTCCGTCAGGAAGGCGTCGCGGTGATCGGGGAGGCCGGCGAGGACGCGCGTCTCGCAGGTGCCGCACACGCCTTCCGAGCAGGAGAAGTTTACGCTCGCGCCGGCATTGAGGAGGGCCGCGAGCATGGTCTGGCCGGGCCCGACCGGAACCACCTTACCGCTGCGCCGCAGGACGACCTCGTAGCCGCCCTCCACCGCCGCCTCCGACTTCGGAACGAAGTACTCCAGGTGAACCTGCGCGGCGGGCCGGCGCTGCGCTGCCCTCTCGAACGCGTCGAGCATCGGGAGCGGCCCGCAGCAGTAAAGGTGCGCGTCCGGCCGCGCCGAGGCGAGCAGCGCGGCGAGGTCCAGCATCCGCCCGCCCTCCTCGTCGTCGAAGGTCAAGTGTAGCCGGCCCCGCCCGGCATCCAGCGCCGCCAGACGCTCCAGAAAGGCCGCCCGCGCGCGGGTGCGGCAGGCATAGTGCAGCTCCCAGGAGCGGCCCAGAGACTCCAGCCGCGTGGCCATCGACAGCAGCGGGGTGACCCCGATGCCACCGGCGATCAGCACAGAGTGCGGCGCGTCCTCGTTCAGGGGGAAGTTGTTGCGGGGAGGGCCAATCGTTAGGCGCGCGCCCACGCGTAGCGCCTCGTGCACATAGCGCGAGCCACCCCGGCTCTCCGGCGCGTGGTGAACGCCGATGACGTAGCGGCCGCGCTCGGCAGGGTCGTTCAGCAGGGAGTAGCTGCGAGTGATCCCGTTCGGCAGATGCAGGTCCACATGCGCCCCGGCGGTGAAGGGCGGCAGCGCGCCGCCCCCCACGGGCTCAAGGATGTAGGCGTTGACCCCCTCCGCCTCGTAGGTGATGCCGCGCAGCAGCACCTCCAGCGTCGGTGCGGGCACGCTGCCGTCCATGTCAGAGCTGGTAGCCGAAGCCCGCGCCGAGGCGCGCCCGCATCGGCTCCCGCCCCGCATCTTGCCAGGGCGTGCCCTCCGGCAGCGTCATCGAGACCGCGCGCACCATGAAGGTCTCCGGGTCGCTCACCCCCACCGGGCGCTGACCCCGGTCGCGCAGCGCGGCGGCGGCCTCCAGCAGCAGGCGCCGCGTCATCACGATTCCCGTGTCGCTGGCGCAGAGGTTCTCCTGCGTGCGGTCGTAGATGGGCGAGAGGCCGCTCTGGCACGCCCCGTCCTGCACCCAGAGGCCGGGAAGGCCGGAGAACCAGGTGGTGCGCTGACTCTCGAAGTCGAACTGGTAGGCCTTCTCCGGCGTGAACTTCGTCCAGTAGTCGGCGTAGGGCGTGGTGGGCGGCTTGGGATCGTAGGCGTGGCGGCTGGCGTGGCCGGTCTCCCGGCCGTTGTGCCCCTCCTCGAACAGCTGGCGCGTGCGCGGGTGCAGCGGTTCCGTCGGGTGATAGGAGAACATGAGGCAGAGCGTGTTCTCGTCGTCCATCGGCACCCAGGCATGGCCGCTCAGCTCCGGGAACTTGGACTGCGGCGGCACGAGCGAGTAGAAGGGCATGACGAACTGGTTCACGCGCCAGTAAAGCCGCTCCTCGTCCATGCGGCGCTTGGCGGCGATGCTCATGCCGAAGGCCTGGCGCATACACTCGAAGGTCGGGCGCAGGTCGCGCTTGGCGATCCATTCGTTGATCGCGCCCTGGTTGTCGATACGGGCGTGTAGGATGGGTGCGTGAGCGGAGTCGATCTCCCCTTCCAGCGCCTGCAGCCAGTTGCACTCCTGCACGCGCATGGAGAGGTGGACGTTCTCCGCGGGAACGAGGTTCCACTCCATCTCCGGCATCGGCGGCGGCTCGGCGTCCGGGCCCATGTAGGTCCAGCACACGCCATTCCTCTCCCGGCAGGGATAGGACTTGATACGGACTTTCTCCTTCAGCCGGCTGCGCGGTGGCTCGGCCGGCATGTCGGTCACGGCGCCCGTCACGTCGTACTTCCAGCCGTGATAGATGCAGCGGATGCCGCAGTCCTCGTTGCGGCCGAACATCATCGGGGCGCCGCGATGAGCGCAGGCGTTGGCGATGAGGCCCACCCGACCCTCCGTGTCGCGGAAGGCGACAAGGTCCTCGCCCAGCAGCTTCACGCGCTTGGGCTGCCCGTCCTTCTCCAGGTCGCGGGAGAGGAAGAAGGGGATCCAGTAGAGGCGGAACAGCGACCCCATGGCCGTGCCGGAGCCGACGCGGACGAGGGTCTCGTTGTCTTCGTGGGAGAGCATGGCGGGATTCCCAGGAGTTCAGTTAGCGGGGTGCAGCTCGGCGGCGGTGCGGTCGAGGAGTCCCTCGACCAGCGGGGCGAGGCCGAGGCGCTCGGCCAAGCCCGCCGGATCGGCGTCGGGCAGGGGTGGCCGCGGGACGGGTGGGGGCGTGCCGGCACGCAGCAGGGCGAGGACCGTCTCGATCCGGCGCCGTTCCAGCGCCACGAGCGCCTCTTCGATCGTCGGTGCCTCTCCGAGGCATCCCGGCAGCTCGGGGTACCTCGCCTCGCGGCGCCAGGCGCCGGGGCTCGCTTCGAAGGTGCGGGCCGAGATCAGGTAGGGGATCGAAAGGTAGTCGCGCAGGCGCAGGGCGGGCGCGGCTCGGTCTGTCGGCATCCCGTTCTCCCGGGCTTGCATCCCTTCTCCTCCCCTAGCCCATGACCAGTGCTTCGTGTACACAATATCTAATGGATCGTCCAATAGCGCGCAAGCCCTTCTCCGGAGGCGGTCGCGAGAGGAACGTGCGAGAGATCGGAGGACAGGACAGGGATGAGATGGAGGACGTGGAGTCGATCGCCTGGAC
This sequence comes from Roseomonas chloroacetimidivorans, assembly GCF_049629625.1. Classification (NCBI taxonomy): domain Bacteria; kingdom Pseudomonadati; phylum Pseudomonadota; class Alphaproteobacteria; order Acetobacterales; family Roseomonadaceae; genus Roseomonas; species Roseomonas chloroacetimidivorans. The sequence goes on from NZ_JBNBZS010000037.1 coordinate 54,229, forward strand.
GCTTCGCCTGGCCGACGGGGCGGGTTTCCTCGCGCGCGTGCTCAACACACGCTCGACGGTGCTCTACCAGCAGCTCACGGGGCAGGAGGAGGTCACGCCGCGCCAGTTCGGCGCCCTTCTCGTGCTGCACCAGCGCGGACCCCTCACGCTCACCGAGCTGGCGGAGCGCATCAGCGTGGACCGCAGCACCCTGAGCGAGATGGCGCGCCGGCTGGTCGACAACGGGCTCATCAGCCGTACCGGGAACGCGCGGGACCGCCGGTCGGCGACGGTGTCCCTCAGCCCGAAAGGGCGGGAGGTGCTGCTCCGGCTGCTACCCGGGGCTGCCCGGTTGCAGGACGCGCTGCTCGCGCCTCTACCCCCATCCGAGCGGCGGCAGTTCCTGCGCGCGCTCCGTCTCATCTCGGGGCTAGGGACGGAGGCGGGGTGAGGCGGCAGTCAGCCTTCCCGTGCCGCGCAGGCCGCGAAGAGCGGGCCGTCCTCGTAGACCAGCGCCACGATCCGGACCGGCGTGTCCAGGGCCGGGATCGCCTCGTCCAGCAGCCGCGTGGCGAGCCGCAGGCCCTCCTCCAGATCGACGATCGCGACGTGGTAGGGCGCCTCCGCCCGGAACACGGCGGGCGCGGCGTGGATCGTGGTGGCCGCGTAGAGCCGCCCACGACCCGACAGCGGCTTCCATTCGACCGTGCAGGACCAGCAGTGCGGGCAGACCGGCTTCGGCGGGAAGCTGAACTGCCCGCAGGAAGTACAGCGCGTGGTCTCCAACCGGCCCTCGGCCAGGCCCTCCCAGAAGCGCCGGGTATGCGCCGTGACGCGGGGCGGATAGGCCCGGCGCCCGGCTGCCTGCCTCACGGCGACCGTCACCGAACGGCCTCCAGCACATGGACCAGGGCCGCGTTGTAGTTGCCCAGCTCCGCCGTGGTGAGGCCCAGCCGCGCCCCGGCGACCTGCCGCTCTCCTGCCCGGCCGCGCAACTGGTCCAGCGCCTCGACTAAGCCGTAGAAGGGCGTGACATAGGCGGGGTGCCCCCTCGAGAGCAGGCCGCCGGAGGTGCAGACGGGGATGCGCCCGCCCAGCGCCGTGTCCCCCGCCGCGGCGCGGGCCGCCCCCTCCCCCCGAGGCACCAGCCCCAGCGCCTCGCAGGCCAGCACCTCGACGATGGTGCAGGGCGCGTAGAGCTCCGCGAAGTCCAGGTCGCCCGGGCCAATGCCGGCCGAGGCGAGGGCCACCGGCCCGGCGATCCGCAGGGAGTCGAAGGCGATCATGTCGTTGGGCACCTCGCTGATCTGGTGCGCCCCCTCATGGTGGAAGCCGCGGCCGCGCAGGCGGGCGTAGGGGCGCCCCGTCGCGCGGGCCACTTCCTCCTCCGCAAGGACAAGGCAGACGGCGCCGTCGCTGCGCGGCGGCACCTCGTAGAGGCCGAGCGGCTCCACGATCATGGGCTGCGCCAGGACCTCCTCCAGCGTCACCGGCCGGCGGAACTGGGCGAGCGGGTTGTGGGCTGCGTGGCGCCGGTTCTTCACGGCGACGGAGGCGATCTCGGCACGGGTCGCCCCGTGCTCGTGCATGTAGCGGGCAGCGTCCATGGCATACCAGGCGATGGGGGAGATGCCGAACGGCGCCTGGAAGTCCACGTCCCCCACGGCCCGCATGGAGCTCATCATGTGCTCGGCTGCTGGCGTCGCCGTCTCGAAGTTCACGCCGAGAGCGAGCGCCACGCGGCACTTGCCCAGCAGGATGTCGTCCACTGCCCGCTCGAAAGCCAGCCCGGCCGTCATGCCGTTGCCCAGGATCTCCCCCACCCCTCCGGAGAGCGGGATGCGGAGGTAGTGGGCCATGAAGGTCGCGAAATATTTCTGCAGCGTGTAGGGCCGGCACTGCGCGAAGCAGAGGCTCCCGACCTCCTCCTTCCCGACGCCCGCATCCTCCATCGCCTCGATCACCAGCCTGGCGAGGACCTCGTGCTCCAGCACCCTCTCGGGCGCGTCCGGCGGGGACTGCCACTTGCCGCAGGGCAGCGCCGCGGCGCCGAGCAGGGTGACGCCCCTCATCGGAGGGGAGTGCCGACGTAGGTCTCGGCCAGGGCGGCGGCGGCCGCGTCGCAGCCGGTGACAAGGTCGAGCTCGACCGGCTGGCGCCTCTCGTCTAACTCGCTCGCCCCCCCGAGGCGGTGCAGCATGGAGGTCATCCACCAGGAAAAGTGCTGCGCCCGCCAGACCCGGCGTAGCGCGGTGGCGGAGTAGGCCCCTACCGAAGCGATTCCGCGCGCGGCGAGGAGCAGGGAGAGCAGCAGCCCGCCCGGCCCCGCGCCGACGATCCCGACCTGGGTTCGCATCTCCGCCCGCCCTGGCCGCTCAGAGACCCATGCGCTTGGCGAGGACGTTCCGCTGGATCTCGTTGCTGCCACCGCCGATCGGGCCGACGCGGGAGTCCCGGAAGAACATCTGCATATCGTACTCCATGGAGTACCCCGCCCCGCCCAGAATCTGCAGGCCCTCGTCGGCGCAGCGGAAGTTGTTCTCCGTGCAGACGATCTTGGCGATGGAGGTCTCCTCGACGGCCGGCTGCCCGGCATCCAGCAGCTCCGCCACGCGGTAGACGGACTGCCGCGCGGTCTCCGACATGATCTGCATGTTCACCAGCTTGTGCTGGATGATCTGAAAGTCCGAGATGGGATGGCCGAACTGGATGCGCTCCTTCGCGTAATCCCGCGCGTACTCGGTGATCTTGAAGCAGTGCCCGGCTGAAATCGCCGCCAGGCCCAGCCGCTCCACGCCGAGGCAGGTCATGATGTTCTTCCACGCCATTCCCTCCCCGCCGATCAGGTTGCGAGCGGGCACGCGCACGTTCTCGAAGAACACCTCGTTCGCGTGGGTCGTGCGCCGGCCCAGCATCTGCAGCGGCCGGATGGTCACGCCCGGCGCCTTCGCGTCCACGAGGATGGTGCTCATCCCCTTGTGCCGCTCGGCCTTCGGATCCGTCTTGGCGATCACCACGAGGTAGTCGGCGACGTGGGCGCAGGTGATCCAGACCTTGTTGCCGTTCAGCACGTACTCGTCGCCCTCGCGGATCGCGGTCGTCTTCACGCCGGCCACGTCGGAGCCTGTCCCCGGTTCCGACATGGCGAGGGCGAGCTTCGCCTTGCCGGAGATGATCTTCGGTACGATCTCCTCCTGCACCTCTGGCCGGCCGAACTTCACGACGTGCATGCCGGCGTAGATGAGCGTCGTCGTCACGGCCTGGGCGATGCCGGTGTAGTAGTAGCCGAGCGTCTCCAGCAGCACGGTCAGGTCCTTGTGGGAGGAGGCCATCCCGCCGAACTTCTCCGGGTAGAAGAGGCCAAGGTAGCCCGCCTCCGCCAGAGCGTCATAGGCCTCGTGCGGGAACTCCCGCGCCTCGTCCATCTTACGGATGCGGTCCCATGGGAGGTGCCGTTCGCAGATCTCGAGCAGGCTGTCGCGCATCATGCGCTGCTCATCCGTAAGGCCGTGGAGGTTCATCAGCGTCATGCGTCTTGTCCCATGGGTCAGAATCGGCCGGAAAGGCATCCGCCGGCATCGGCCGGGCGGCTACTTCCTCGTTGAGGATGCGACAGCATCACCGGGCCGTGCAGTCGCACCCGGCTCCTCCGTCTGCACGTCACGCTAAATGGACCGTCCATTCTGTCAAGCTGGTTCCGCGGACGGCGGCGGGCCTCATGCCCCCGCCACCGCGACGAAATCCGCGATGCCGGCTTCGCGCCGGAGGGCGCGCGCCGCCGTGTACTCGGGCGAGCGATAATAGCGCAGCGCCCCGTCCAGGCTGTCGAACTCGATGGCGACGTTGCGCGCCCGCCCCTCGCCTTCCAGCACCTCGGCGGCGCCGCCGCGCACCAGCACCCGCCCGCCGTACTGCGTGATCACGGGCGTGGCGGCGCGCGCGTAGCGCGCGTAGGCCTCCTGGTC